>JBLMWG010000169.1:0-3992 GCA_050257115.1 Bacillota bacterium | reverse complement strand
CCGCGGCGATGGGTGCGGAGTCATAACCCGCACCGGCTTGGCTTCCGTAATACAAATTGGGAAAGAAGCAAAATAATTTTGATCATGTAATAAAGCGTAGCACACATTCCTGAAAGTGCTTTTACTTTTTGGGATGCGCTGCTTCTTGTGGGGCTAATGAGTGTGCTTTTTCTTGTAAGCCAAGTGCCATACGTAAACGGCAGAGATCAATAGTCCCACAATTAAGTGCCTCACACTTGAAAAAACACTGAATGTCTCATTGCCAAAATAGTAAATGCCCAGACCCGACAGCGATAAAAAGATAAAGATTCCCACCAAGCTCATACCACTCAGGCGGTTGCGTTTGCGGTTCCATTCTTTGCGCATGTGGATGCTGGAAAGGGCGCCCACAATGGCTAAAGAGATCAAGGCCAGCAAGGCGTGAATTCCCGCAACGACCACGCGGGAATCAGCAGTGAGTCTCCAAGGGACTTCTTTTTCAAGGCGCACGACAAGGGTTGTGGGGGTGAGCAAAAGGCCCGTTAAAAATAGAATCGCTAAAATCGTCGTAATGAGATTAGCAGAAAACCATTTTGGATAACCCTTCATAACTATTCCATCCCTTTGGGCATAAGTAATGTTCCACCCATTTTTGCCAGCAGCTTTTGTCGTTCCTTTTCAGGAGCGAGGCAAGCGACTTTTGTGAGGCCATCAGCCAGCCAAGTGGAAGGAGCTGAAACAGTCCAAACCCCCACTTGCGGGGGCACGCCCCCGATTCCATGAATTTTACCGGGGAACTGCGGGCTGTATTGCTCAGAAACCATGGAGGTGGCAACGGCAATCTCTTGAAACCGACCTAAGTCTGTAAGGCTTTCATCGGCCTCACGACGTTGAAGGGGTAAAATGATTTCGCCGAAGACTCGAAGGTCACCCCCGGCATTGACCCAGCCACTGTCTAAACCTGCTTTGCGCAGGGCTTTGATGGCCAAATCCACGGCGTACCCCTTGGCAAAACCATCCAGAGTGATCAGGACCGGGCGGTTTAAACGGACTTTGCGGCCTTGGATATGAATGTCGCTAGCCATGCCTTCAGTTAAAAAGCCAGCCTGAGAATGCCGAGGCAGAATGTTTTCCCGAACCAAGGCGCCGCCAGTGGTGCAATTAAAAAGACCATCACTTATGCGAGTTAAAGCTCGTGCTAAGCGGAGGGCAACGATGCTGATTGGGCTTAAGACAACTTCTTGGCCTTCCGCAGAGTTTAATTTTGAAAGTTCGCTTTCAGCATTGTGAAAGCCGAGTGTCTTGTGAACAAGTTCGATGGCTACGAAAGCATCGTTGACTGCCTGTTCAGCAAGTGGATCATCTGCGAATGTTCCGATTTCAACGAAGGTCCCTAAAAAGGGACGCATACGTCTATAAAAGTTTTTCACCGTTTAAAACCTGCTCGATCACGAGGATACGTTTCACACCATCAAGGACATTACGGCAGGAAAGAGTCGCACCCGTAATATTTGGGATGTCTTTATCAAGCTTTAATGGGTCTGAAAGAGATTTGCCTTTGAAGGTTTTTCTCCACGCTTCCTGGCGAACTTCGCCGCCGTGGGTTTCGCGGTAGCTCATAATTTCAATGCCAAGGACTTTCCCATTGGGATCAACGGCCGTGGCGTAAGTGATGAACTCATGCTTTCCGACAACCTCATCCACAAAGAACCAACCAAGCAGTGTGGATTTATTTTGTACTCTCCAGATCGCGGGAGTTTTAGTACGTTGGCGTGTGCCCGAAAGGTCTTTGATTTTTGCAATTTGATCGTCAGTTAAAGTGATATCCTTTTTTATAAACTGATCCGCCGTGGGAAAAAGAACCTTTTGAGCCTGAGCTTCATTAAGGTAATCCACCCCGTAGGCCGGCATCACGATGGCTAAAGGAAGAAAGAGCGATAAGTTTTTTGTAACCAGACTATTCATGGAGCTTTTCCTTTAAGAACTAGAAGTTCCAGCCGACTTTTAAGCGCGCTTCTTGTTTTGTTTTTTCGATTAAGTGAACTGTATCATCAGTTTGACCTGAGTAGCCCGGACCGCCGCCTTGTGGTTGCAAAAACCACGTGACTGTTGCCCACCACTTTTCACTCGCATAGTGAAGGTTGGGCCCTACGAACGTAGACCATCTCTCTTGACCCACCTCTGTTTCATATTCTGTTTCATAGATGATCTCTGCGCCCACAAACCATTTTGGTACGAAACGGTAGCTGATGGCGGTCCCTGCATTCCAAGCAATTTCCATTTCTGGATACGTCGGCCAGTCAAAATTATTCGGAAGATTTGCGACACCATAGCGTTTTGCATAAGTGGATTCTGTGCCAAAGTTACCGGCCCAGATCAGTTCGCCTTCCAGGAAGTATTTTTGCAACATGAACTCCAGTTCCATGGAGGTGGAGTCTTTGTCTTGGCCTGAATGCATATCCAACCACTTGTGGTTGATAGAGAGGTATGTGGATAAACCGATGTCATCTTTTGCCGGGCTTAAGAAGTTATACTTTGCCGAAAACTCTACGCCTGATGGCGACATTCCCTTATTGATGTCCGCTGGTACATAGGCGTCAATGAGGATGTTGTGTGCAAATACGGATTGCATCAACAAAGCGCCAGAAACCGACAGGCTGTTTGTCATGCCGTATTCGACTTCCGTTTTTGAATCGAGAGCGCTGTAAGTCCCAATGCCTTTATCCGTGCGAGAGGTGAGGACTTGATAAAGATCCCAGCTCCCCTGAGGTAAGGTTTCAGCGCCGCGAATATAACCCCAAAGATTTTCATCGGCCTGAGCTGTGCTAGCCAAAAAGACCAACACTAAAGAAGCGAAAAATACATTGAAATGAACCAACTTAGACATGGGAAACTTTCTTTAAACTATTGTTGAACAGGGAGAGGGCAGAATTAGCTTGGGGGTCTGACATCGTCCATGAATTTTCAGTGAGACATCTCAAATGAGAAGCAGATGAAAATGTGACTCAATTACTTGTATTGCCGCAGATTCGGGAGGTCGCGTCTTCGATGCGTATCGTCGATATTCTGGGTTTTAGAGGAAATTGCGCCTCGCGCAAAGTCCTGCAACCCATTGAGCTTTCAACTGATTTTCATTAGGATGGGGCGTTCTTTACAGAAAGGCAATTACAATGGCTTCTAAAATCGAAACGACACCGGAAATGGTGCAGGCCGTTTACAAGAAGACAGCTGAAAAAATCGCAGTTGTTGGTAAACGTTTAAACCGTCCTTTGACATTGGCTGAGAAAATCCTTTTCGGTCATCTAGACGACCCGCAAAATCAAGAACTCGTTCGTGGCGAAAGTTTCTTGTTGTTAAGACCGGATCGCGTAGCGATGCAAGATGCGACAGCACAGATGGCTTTGTTGCAATTCATGCTTGCGGGTAAAGATGAAGCTGCAGTGCCTTCAACTGTTCACTGTGATCACTTGATCCAAGCTTACAAAGGTGCTGGCCCAGATATGACTGTTGCTAACAGCACGAACAAAGAAGTTTATGACTTCTTGGCAACGGCTTCTTCTCGTTACAACATCGGCTTCTGGAAACCAGGCGCTGGGATCATTCACCAAGTCATCCTTGAAAACTATGCATTCCCAGGTGGTTTGATGATCGGTACAGACTCTCACACTCCAAATGCGGGTGGTTTGGGTATGTGCGCAGTTGGTGTTGGTGGTTCTGACGCTTCAGACGTGATGGTTGGTCTTCCTTGGGAAGTTAAAAATCCAAAACTGATCGGTGTCCACCTTAAAGGTAAATTGGGCGGTTGGGCTTCTGCAAAAGACGTGATCTTGAAACTTTGCGGAATGCTGACTGTTAAAGGTGGTACAGATAAAGTTGTTGAGTACTTCGGTGAAGGAACTTCTTCGATCTCTTGTACAGGTAAAGCGACTATCACAAACATGGGTGCCGAGTTGGGTGCAACTTGCTCTGTGTTCCCATATGACGATCGTATGGCTGCTTACTTGAAATCAACG
>JBLMWG010000168.1:0-8603 GCA_050257115.1 Bacillota bacterium | reverse complement strand
CTTTTCAAACAAGCCGACTTGTCTTGTCATGCCCTTTACCGCAGTCTCTCGAACTCCTTAAGAATAGCGATATCCCTCACCCATTATCCTTGGAGGAAATCAAGTACGCCAAGGCGATCGTGTTCCTTATTAAGGACGAGATAAATCAACAACCTCTTGAGGCCTACCGCGAAGTTGGATCGTCGGGGGTATTTTCAGTCGCCTCCCAATTTAAGAAAGGTACATCCCCCCTACCAGCCTGGACAGTAACAATGACCCCATCATGGAGCGAACAGCATTTTGAAAAAAGCGATACTGAACTCATAGCTTCTGCCCGCGATAAAATCATCACTCAGTTACCGTATGTGCCATTAGATCAGATCACAGTTAAAAAATGGCGCTACAGTCATCCACTTACAACCTTTAAAAATCAATTTCTCGAGATTCAGTCAGGACTTTACCTGATGGGAGACGCCTTCGGCGGACCAAGTCTTAACGGGGCTCACCGAAGTGCCCATGCATTGCTAAAGCACTTTGAAAATCTTTGAGCATTTGCGCCGCATGAGATCCATCAAAGTAGCGATGATCAAAAGTTACTCCCAACTTAATGACCTCTCGAATAACAATTTGCTCCTCACGCACAGAGGGCTCCTTGCTGGCAGCCCCCATGGACACCATCATACAAGAGCGAGTCATAGGGACCAAAGGAATCAAGGCCTGCTTTAATCCGAGCGAACCGATGTTCGAAAGTATCACGGGACCAAAGGGCCTAAACGGCAATCGAAATATCCGTAGATCCCAGCCAAAATCAAAAGCCAACAATCCATAAATACTTAAAAATAATCTCCCCACTCCAGAAGGCATCCAATTTAAAATTTGCAAAGCAAAATGCAGGTTCCGATCCTTTTTACCGCGAACCACGGCAGATCCACTTTTCAAATCATCACTGATATCTTCCAAAGACTTCTGATCCACATCTCGCAAGGTCGAGAATGAAAGATCATTTTTAACCCCGGGAATATTCACCATCACGGTGACATCGACAGTGTCACGAGGTCGCAATCGCCCCCAACGAAGAATGGAGTTTAAATCGGGGTGAGACTTTATCACCACCCCCAACGCTTTAATCAAAGTCGCCGTTCGCACTGATTTAGGCAGATCTGTGACGTCCCAATCTAAGAATCCATAAACCGAAGGATCCCCGCCTTTATTCCAAATCGACAAAGACGCTTTTCTAAAAAGAGCATAAGGTGTTTTTTCCATATGGAAAAACCTCTATCATAATAGTTTAACTTATATTAAACTACTTTTATGAAAAAGAAACCTGTTGTTATTGTCGGAGCTGGACTTGCGGGCTTATCTTGTGCCCTCCATTTGCAAAAAAAGGGAATCCCTTCCATTATTTGCGAATCCCAGCAACAAGTCGGAGGACGAGTTAAATCGCATCTTAACTCTCAGGGACAAGTTCGCGATATCGGCTTTCAAGTTCTCCTGACATCTTATCCTGAACTTCGTCACGTTTTGGACTTAAATAAATTGAATCTCAAAAAGTTTAACTCAGGTGCCCTGGTCATAACTCGCGAGCAAGGAAGTCTCCAAAAATTTCTTCTTTCGAATCCGCTTCAACATCCCGAAGAGATTTTCTCGGGGCTGTTTTCAAATATTATTCCATTTTCTGATAAAGCTCTGGTCATGAGCTTAATTGCCAAGGCCCACCTGACAAAGACTCAAGAATACCCGGGACTGACAACATTGGACTTCTTAAAACACCATGGTTTCAGTGAGCGCATTATCGAACTCTTTTGGAGACCTTTTTTATCGGGCGTCTTCCTGGAAGCTGAGCTTTCGCTTCCTGCAGACTATTTTCTTTTTTTACTAAAATGTTTTTCTTCAGGTTCCGTCGCGGTTCCTGAGGGCGGCATGAATCAAATTCCTCAACAAATGGCCAACTCCCTTCCTCCCGAAGCGCTCAGGCTGGACTCGCCAGTTTCATCATGGACAGATCACAGCGTGACCCTGACATCTGGAGAGCACATCGAGGCTTCTGTCGTCGTCGCAGCGATTCCCAGACAACAAGACAAAGCGGACTTCCATGCCGTTACGAATTACTATTTTAGAACAAGCCAGCCTTCGACCTCCGGCAAATGGCTCATTCTGTTCCCACGTCATGAAGGTTTCAAAATCAACAATGCAATTTCAATGAGCTCAGTTTCTCAAACCTACGGAAGTGACACGGACCACGTGATTTCAGTCAGCGTCCTTGGCTATGAGCACTCCGTGTCCGATATCCAAAAGGAATTCCTTGATGTATTTCCTGAGTACCACGATCTCGCTTTGGATGAAGTCTGCACAGTTTATAAAGCCTTACCGAAAGCATTCCACAATGTGGGATTTGAGGTTCATGACGGTGTTTATTGGTGCGGAGACCAATTCAGCTCCCCATCCATTAATGGGGCTTTGCGCTCAGGCCGCCTGACCGCGGAACATATCTCTCAATGGCGACTTTAATTACTTCCACCCCTTTGTCAGTCCATCGACAGATTGCCCTGAGTTCTCATGAAGCGCAAACCAAGCGGTCTCGCAATCTCTTTGCTCCGGCCTCTAGAACATTCCATCTTTCGGTTGATATTTTTTCTGCCGAGCGGCTCATCATAGCCAGACGAGGATTCTTGGAAAAATAATCACGATGCTTACGAATGAAGCACCAGTAGACCCCATCCACCTCGTCACACCACTCCCCTGCAGGATCTCCACTCATCTTGCGAAGGTAGTTTGAACCACAAATATAGGGTTTCGTCGCAAAAATACCACCATCTGAAAACAGGGCCATTCCATAAACGTTGGGCCCCATCACCCAGTCGGAAGAATCCAAAAACATTTCCATGAACCAACGGTGAGCCTCCTTGGGATCCACCTCGAGCAAAAGCATCAAGTTGCCGACCACCATCAAACGTTCGATGTGATGACCATAGGCTCTTTTATTTGCATGTTGGATAGCTCGGTCCAAAGCCGGCACTCCGGTATTTCCTGTATACCAAGCCCGCGTCAACTTCTTCTTATGCTGCCAAAAATTTGTCGACTCTTCGACTTCGCTAAAGTTTTGATAAATACCGCGGATAAATTCTCTCCATCCGATGATTTGCCGAATAAATCCTTCAAGGGACGTCAATGGAACCTGATGTCGTTCGTGATACTTGAGAGTTTGATGAATAACGTATCGAGGGGTCAGCAGCCCCGTGTTCAAAAAAGGCGTCAAGACGGAGTGATATAAAGTCTCTGAATGCGAAGGTATTGCATCTTCATACGGCCCGAACTCATAGAGGCGTTCATGAAGAAATTTTTCCAACCAGTCCTTGGCCCCTTGGCGGGTGACAGGGAGCCAGAAGTTGCTTGCCTCTCCAGGATGCTCGGCAAACTCACTCTCAACAAGAGCTTGGACCTGCGCGACTTCAATACTTTGGGCCACAGCAGGAAGCTCCGGTGGATGGACTGTCTTAGGAAGAGCCTTTCTGTTTTCGGTGTCAAAACTCCATTGACCACCAACGGGCCCATCACCCTCCATCAAAACATTGAGTCGCTTTCTTTGCATCTCATAAAATGTCTTCATAAAAGGCTTTTTGTGACTGCCGAGATATTTTTTAAATAAAGGGCGGGAGGTCAGAAACATAGGAGAAGTCCAAATTTCAGCAACAACATGTTGCCGCTTTAAACACTCCGAAATTCGTTTTTCAAAGAATTTATCTTCAATTTCAAAACAAGAAATCTTATGAACTTTCTTTGCCTCGATAAAGTCGCTTAAGGCCTGATCATAAGTACGCGAGTCACTCCCCAAGATCTCATAGTGAACGACATAGCCTGCCTGCTCGAGCTCCCTTTTATATTCGCGCATCGCCGCAAAGAAAAAAATAATTTTGTGCTTATGAAAACGGTAATAGGAAGCCAACTCCCGATCTTCCCGCATAAATATGATAGTTTTTGAGGGCTCCACATTGAGAGTAGCGAAAACCCGAGGGTCAAACAGTTGATTTCCTAAGATAAGAATGAGATTGCTGTTCATGACTCGATAGTCTTACAGCACAGCCCCCGTGTAAATTGATAACTCCATGAGACAGTGGTCCCATCATGCCAAATAATCAGCGAGGGCCCCTTAGGCCGCCAAGGTGTCGTTGTTTGATTCGCCAAACTTTGCAGCTAATTCAAAAATCGCATTCACACTGCCAGAGACAAGTTCGACCGTGGAAGCGATCAAAAGAGAATTTGCTTCTAAAGACTGGGTTTCTCGGGTGATCGAGGTTGTCGCATTTCTTAGAAGTTGAATAAATCGATCCATCTGCTCGAGATAGTGTATAAAGGCTTGCTTAACTTCATCGACCCGAGCAGATTCCACCGCACCAATCTGTTTAATCACTTCAAGACCCGTAATAAATTTTGAAACATCACGCATGGCCGTTTCAATTTCTACCAGATACTTGGTAAGCAAAGACACTTCCGTTTGCAAACCTATGGAGTAGTCCTTAAATAGACCGGAAAAGTCCTTTTGATTCGAGGCCATTTCAGAAAATGCATTTTCTGATTTTTGCATTTTTAAAATTGACTCTTTGACAAAAAAATCAACCATCAACATTTGCGAGTTCAACGCAGAAGCGCGGAAGGAGCACTGCTGAATAACCCCCACCAGGTTCTGAACAAAGCTGGTCAGACCACTGAGGTTACTTTCAATCTGCCCCGAAAGAGCCGAAAACTCTTTGGAGACAACACCTAAACTTGATGCGACATTACCGAATTTGGCTGCCGCGATCGTCATATTCACTGAAATGAACTTCAAATTAAGAAATTCTTTATCCAAGCAATCCATAGTTTCCACTAAGACATTATTCGATTTCTGAAAGCCGCTGACCTTTTCAAAAATATCATTAAGTCGAGAGAGTGTTGAATTGGTGGTTTCAGCAATTTGTTGCAACTGCCCTGATCCCTGAATCAATTCATTTTGACCAATTTTTTTATTAACTTGCAAGACTCTTGAGTTCAATTCAGCCAACGTAGCCTTGACCATAAATTCTTCATAATCTTTGAACCCGTGCTGCTTGATCTTTTCAAGCAGCAGACGTTCAGAGTCCTCTACACTTTCATTTTCTTGCTCAAAGGATCGCACCTCAGCATAAATCGTTTGGACAATCTGAAAGATTGCAGATGACGGCTTAAAACGGATCGATAAATATCCATCTTCAATCGGAAAAGCAAAAGCAAAGACCCAATAGTAACTTCCATTGCCTGCAAGATTCTTGACATAAGCCCCAATCGCTTTATCAGACTTCAACATATCCCAAAAAAGTTTGAACACCGCTCGTGGCATGTCGGGATGGCGAATAAGACTATGAGGAGCCCCCAACATCTGTTCTTTAGGGTAATCACTGACACGAATGAAAACGTCATTACCAAATCGAATTACGCCCCGCTTATTTGTCGTCGAGAAAAAGAACTCATCAAACCCAAAAGGGCTTTCGTTCAGATTTGGAACTGGCTTTTTCATATGGCAATGTCTCTTTCAGGCTAAGAACCCTTTTCTAAAGACCTTCTACGATCTCTAGTTCATTGTAGCGGTAGCACTCTCATATATCGAAAAAATACCATTCCTTAACAAGGCGACCTAGGTTGTGTTTTTTACAGAATCTTTACGTTTCAGATCTTTAGTCCAGACAGATTGTCCGTTCTCTTTAAGAAAACCAAAGCCACACAAGTGAGCAATGCTCCAAACAAACCAAAAACGAAGGTCGCAGAGGATCCATAATGATCCCACAACATTCCTGCGACCGTACTGGCAATGAGTGTGGAGATTCCCGTGACTGTACCCAAGTATCCTATCGCCGTCGCTTTTTTGTCCTTATCAAGAAGGTCGATCGCAAATGCCTTTCCCACTCCGTCAGTAGACGCCATGTAAAAGCCATACACTCCAAAAAGAATCCAAAAATGAAAGCCTTGTGTCGCAAAGATAAACCCACCGTAGACAACGGCAAAAATCAGCAGACCAAATACCAAGACCTTTTTTCGATCAATTTTATCAGAGAGTCCTCCCAAATACGGACTGGATAATGCGTAAGTCAGATTATAAAAACAGTAAAGTAAAATAGTTTCGGTTAAACTCACACCCGACTGCTGTGCTTTCAAAAGAAGAAAAACATCACTGGAATTCGTCAGTGAAAAAAGGCTCCAGCTAAAAAGATAATATTTAAAATCATCGGGCAAGGTATAAAACGAAGCCCATGGTGGTGCATGCACGGCTTGAGTTTTTGCAACTTTTTTCTCTTTCAAACCAAGTGCAACAAAAACGGCAAGAATGCCCGGAATAAACGCAAGATAATAGATCTGTCTTAAATTGTTTGAATACTTCAAAAACAGAATAGCCAATAATGGACCAATCGCAGCCCCTAGAGTATCCATCATGCGATGCCATCCAAAAGCTGCCCCACGAAGATGTAGCGGAACGGATTCAGCCAATAAGGCATCCCGTGGCGCCGTTCTCAAGCCCTTTCCTGTGCGATCAAAAGCTCTCGCAAACAGAACCTGAATCCATGAGTGGGAAAATCCGGTGATAGGTTTCGCAACGGCTGCAAATAAATACCCCATCCAAATGAATGGCTTTCGCCTCTGAATTTTATCTGACCAGAAACCAGAGTACGTTTTTAGAAGACTTGCAATGGCCTCCGCCAGACCTTCAACAAACCCCACCGAGGCCACTGAAGCAACAAGAATCGTCGTTAAGAAAATAGGAGTGATTGGATAAAGCATCTCACTAGAAACATCTGCAAGAAATGAAACAAGCCCAAGCCTTTTAACCGTTGGACTTAACGCAGATTCTTCCTTACCCTGTTGATGTGTAGAACTATTCACCTTATCCCCCTGCCACCTATGATACCTGCCCGACGCAAAAGCACAACTCAATGTATCTTGAGAAAGTCCCCAGAACACAACAACCCTAGCAAACTAAACGACAAACAACATAAGAATAAATAATAAAAAAGCTAATATCCTAACCTCGTTCCTTGTCTTTTGGAGCGCTCTTAGGATACGCTTTTAAAAGTGTTGCAAAACCTTTTAACGGGAGACCCTATGAAAAATCTAGTTTCATTGTCCGTAATCGTCGTTATCTTTTCTGGACTTTCAGCATTCGCAGAGCCTTCATGCACCAAGGAACCAAAAGACAAGTGGCAAAAGGAATCTGACTTTCAAAAAAAATTAACTGATGAAGGTTATAAGATAAAAAAATTCAAAGTAACAAAAGGCAACTGTTACGAAATTTACGGTTGGAATAAAGAAGGCAAAAAAGTAGAAATTTACTTCGACCCGACCAATTCTAATAAAGTTAAAGAAAATATCGAGTAATGGACTCTACAAAGATCCTTTGGCCTAAGACGGTACGCCTCATTCATTGGGCTATCGCTATCCTCGTTACTTTGAATCTTTTTATCCTCGAGGAGGGAGACCCACCGCATCGCTATATTGGCTATGCGGCGGTGTTCCTTGTCGCAATAAGATTCTTCTATGGCTTTACCACGAAAACAGAAGCCTCATTTCAAAGACTTCCCCTCTCCTTCCGTGAGCTAAAAAGGTTTTTGGCTGCAAAGGCGAGATTTGAAAAAATCGATTATCCTGGACATAACCCTGCGGCATCGTGGGTTTATATTTTGATATGGCTCTGCATCCTTTGCTTAGCTATCACAGGATTTATGATGGGCCTGGATCGCTTCTGGGGAGATGAAACCCTGGAGGAAATTCATGAGTTGTTTAGTAATGCGGTATTGGCTTTAGTTGTTATTCATTTTATTGGAATCGCTTTGGATAGTATTCAGTACAAAAGAAAAACATGGCTAGGAATGATAACAGGTAAAAAATGAGCACAAAAGTAAGGTCACTCCTAAAGAAAGCGATGGCACCGGAATCCCATCGCTCGGAGCACATCGGCTGGCTCCGCGCGGCGGTTTTAGGGGCCAACGATGGCATCGTTTCCACATCCAGTCTCATCATGGGTGTCGCGGCAGCACAATCTTCCCATCAAAGTATTATGCTAACTGGCATTGCGGGCCTTGTGGCTGGAGCCATGTCCATGGCGGCGGGGGAATATGTTTCGGTTAGCTCACAAGCTGACACTGAAAATGCAGATCTTGCACGAGAAAAGCAGGAACTCGCAACGGACATTGAATTTGAAAAAGAAGAACTTGCCCAAATCTATGTAGGCCGTGGGGTTGAACACAAGCTCGCAGTGCAAGTGGCCGAGCAGTTGATGGCACATGATGCTTTAGGAAGTCACGCCAGAGACGAATTAGGAATTACCGAAATTGTCAGCGCCCGTCCGATTCAAGCAGCTCTTTCTTCTGCCGGAGCTTTTGCAGTAGGCGCTATTATGCCGATTTTGACGGTTCTGGTGTCACCGTCCGACAAGCTCCTGTACACTGTCGGCGTGGCAACTCTGATCTGTTTGTTCATACTTGGTGTCATTGCCGCTAAAGTCGGAGGTGCTAACGTTCTCAAAGCCGCCGTTCGCGTGGTTTTCTGGGGAGCTTTAGCAATGGCGATCACTGCAGGAGTTGGAAATATCTTTGGTGCGAACGTTTAACAACTGAGATTTT
>JBLMWG010000167.1:0-9762 GCA_050257115.1 Bacillota bacterium | reverse complement strand
CGTGGAAACGCTCCTGCGGGCGGAGGTCAACGTTCTGAAAACTCGATTCCCAGAGAGTGGCGTATTGTTGTCGGAAATCACGCGATTAAAGAAACATTGAGCGTGCGACCTAGAGCGGTTAAGGGCCTGTGGCTGAAAAATGGCTGGGAGTCTTCGGCGGATTTACGCGAGATCGAAGAGCTTGCGGCGAAATATAGAGTGAAAATTGAAACCCGCCAAGAAACGGTGATCGATAAGTTCGGCTCATCTCATCAGGGGGCCGCGTTATTTGCCGATGCTGCTCCTCAGCTAGACCTAGACGGTCTAGAAAAACATAACACCTCTGTGGTGTTAATGTTGGATGGTATTGAAGATCCCCATAACCTCGGCGCGATCCTTCGCACGTCCTGGCTGACGGGTGGGCATGGTGTTTTGATCCCCCAAGACCGCGCAGTGGGTCTAACTCCAACGGTGCATAAAGTTGCCTGCGGCGGTGTTGAGCATGTTCCGGTTGAGGAAACCACGAACTTTTCTAAGTATACGGAAATATTGAAAGAAAAAGGATATTGGGTTTATGGATTAAGCCCGCGTGGAAAAAAATCGATCTTCGAATTGGATCTCCCTGAGAAGGTAATTTGGGCAATCGGTGCCGAAGATAAAGGTTTAAGGGTGACAACAGAAAGACTTTGTGATGAATTAGTTTTCATTCCGCAAACGAATGCTTCTGCCTCTTTTAATGCATCTGTCGCTACCGCGATGGCTTTGACTGAGACCTTAAGACAGCACGCGCAGCGCGGAAATCGTAAAAAATCGCAGTCCGACAAATAATTATCTTTGACGAATGTAGATTTTTTCCAATATAACGTTTCGGTTATCTCAGGTAAGCTGGTTTAGCTCAATTGGTAGAGCAGCTGATTTGTAATCAGCAGGTTGCGGGTTCGAGTCCCATAACCAGCTCCAAATTTCTCTGAGTAAGCATTTAAAAAGTTCAAGTGGGTAGGTGCCCGAGTGGCTAAAGGGGACGGACTGTAAATCCGTTAGCTTGCGCTTACGAAGGTTCGAATCCTTCCCTGCCCACCATTTTAAATTCTTACTCGGAGAAGTTTTGGGCTTTCTGATCGGGCGGGAATAGCTCAATTGGCTAGAGTATCTGCCTTCCAAGCAGAGGGTTGCGGGTTCGAGACCCGTTTCCCGCTCCAACTTTCAGAAATAGGCCCATGTAGCTCAGTGGTAGAGCACACCCTTGGTAAGGGTGAGGTCGTCGGTTCGGCTCCGATCATGGGCTCCACTTAGTTTTGCTTGAATTTAATAGAATAGTAATTAAGTTAGATAAAAATAAAAAAATCTCTGCAGGAGGAATAATGTCTAAAGAGAAATTTTCACGCAACAAGCCGCACGTAAACATCGGCACTATCGGTCACGTCGACCATGGTAAAACAACTTTGACTGCTGCGATCACTACTACTCTTGCAGCGGCTGGTAAAGCTCAAGCGATGTCTTATGATCAAATCGATAAGTCTCCAGAAGAAAGAGAACGTGGTATCACTATCTCTACAACTCACGTTGAGTACGAAACTGACAAACGTCACTACGCTCACGTTGACTGCCCAGGACATGCTGACTACGTAAAAAACATGATCACTGGTGCTGCTCAAATGGACGGCGCTATCCTAGTTGTTTCTTCAGCTGACGGTCCTATGCCACAAACTCGTGAGCACATCCTTTTGGCTCGCCAAGTAGGTGTACCAGCTCTAGTTGTTTTCATGAACAAAGTAGACATGGTTGACGATAAAGAACTTCTTGAGCTTGTTGAGCTTGAGGTTCGCGAACTTCTTTCTAAATACGAATTCCCTGGCGATGATATCCCAGTGGTAAAAGGTTCTGCTTTGAAAGCTTTGGAAGGTGACCAATCTGAAATCGGTCGTCCAGCTATCATGAAATTGATGGAAGCATGTGATGCATACATCCCAGAACCAGTTCGTGCAGTTGAAAAAACTTTCTTGATGCCTGTAGAGGACGTTTTCTCTATCTCTGGTCGTGGTACAGTTGTTACTGGCCGTGTAGAGCGTGGTATTGTTAAAGTTGGTGACGAGATCGAAATCATCGGTATCCGCCCAACTCAAAAAACGACTGTTACTGGTATCGAAATGTTCCGTAAACTTCTTGACGAAGGTCAAGCAGGGGACAACTGCGGTGTTCTTCTTCGTGGTACTAAAAAAGAAGACGTTGAACGTGGTCAAGTTTTGGCTAAACCAGGTTCAGTTAAACCTCACAAAAAATTCAAGGCTGAGGCATATATCCTTACTAAAGAAGAAGGTGGTCGTCATACTCCATTCTTCAATGGTTACCGTCCTCAATTCTACTTCCGTACAACTGACGTAACTGGCGTTTGTACTTTGAAAGCTGGAACTGAAATGGTTATGCCTGGTGATAAGATCGAAGTTACTGTTGAACTTATCGCTCCTATCGCTATGGAAAAAGAGCTTCGCTTTGCGATCCGTGAAGGCGGTCGTACGGTTGGAGCTGGTGTTGTTACTGAAATCCTTGAGTAATAACGCAGCGTAAGCTAACTTAGTAATCACCCGGGGGACTCCTTGACAAAAGGGTCCCCCTCGGTGTTTTGTAGCACTTCGACTCTGTCGAAAATTTTTGAAACAAAAGTCAAAAATTCATCTAAATCTCCAAGATGTAAAAATGGGGATTATTGAAGAGAAGCGATCAAGCGTAAGCGCAAGAAAAAGGCCCTACGAATGTAGGCCGTCGATAAGGCGATACAGTCGATTGGTCGATTGTCTTCAATAAGATCGTGCAGGGGTGTAGCTCCAGTGGTAGAGCGAACGACTCCAAATCGTTAGGTCGTGGGTTCGAATCCCTCCGCCCCTGCCAATTTTCTACGAAGGAATGAGGAATCATGGAAAAAACCAACTCTAAGATTTTGACCCTCAGTTTTGCAGTCGCAGGTGCCCTAGTAGGTTTGACTGTTCATCTTCTTATTAAAGCGTTTTCTGGTGCATTTGGTGTTGTTGCAAGAGCGGCAGATTCCGATCTGGTTAGACACGGATTGCCAGTAGCAGCGGGTTTTGCATTGTTTGCAGTTCTTCAGTTCAACCCACGTATTTTAGCTTGGGGTGAGGACGTTGTCTCTGAGATCCGTAAAGTGGTATGGCCTTCGCGTAAGGACACAACAGCTATGACGATCGTGTGTATCGTAATGGTTTTGATTTCCAGCGTGATCATCAGTTCCTTTGACTTGATCTCTGGCTTCTTTATCAACTACCTAATGAAGTAAGGACGGACCATGGAAAAAAAGTGGTACATCGTAAACGTTCAAACAAGCTGTGAAAATACAGCAAAAAAAGCCATCGAAGAAAAAATCAAAACTTCCAAAATGGAAGAGTTCTTTGGCGATATCTTGATCCCTGCGGAAAACGTAGTTGAGCTCGTAAAAGGGCAAAAACAAACTAGATCACGTAAATTTTTCCCGGGTTATATCTTCGTTCAAATGTTTTTGAATGATGAAACTTGGCATTTGGTAAGAAATGCGTCAAAAGTAACGGGCTTCGTGGGTGGGACAAAAACACGTCCTCCAGAAGTACCAGAGGCGGAAGTTTTCCGTGTAACTCAGCAAATGGCTGGCGTTGCCGAAAAACCAAAACCAAAAGTGAAGTTCTCTGTGGGCGAAAATGTGACTGTTGTTGATGGTCCATTCTCTAACTTCCAAGGAACTGTAGAAGAAGTGAACGAGGACAAAGCGAAGCTTAAGGTTCTTGTGAGCATCTTCGGTAGACCAACTCCAGTGGAATTGGACTACATTCAGGTTGATAAAAACTAATTTTAGCGCTACATAGTGTGGCACTTTAAACAAAACGGGACCCGTAGGGTTCCGTTTCTTATTAACACAACCTCTTGCAGGAGTGGGTCATGGCAAAAAAAGTTACAGGAATGATCAAGCTGCAAATACCGGCAGGGAAAGCTAATCCAGCTCCACCCGTTGGACCGGCACTTGGACAGCACGGGGTAAACATCATGGAATTCTGTAAGCAGTTCAACGCTCGTACACAAGCGTTGGGTGATAGCATCATCCCTATCATCATCACTGTTTATCAGGACAGATCGTTTACTTTCATCACAAAAACACCACCGGTGTCTTCTTTGATTAAAAAGGCGTTGAAATTGGAATCTGGTTCCAAAATGCCTCAAAAAGACAAAGTTGGTAAAATTAATAACGATCAAATCAAGCAAATCGCTACAACGAAATTGCCTGACTTGAACTGCTTGAAAGTTGAATCTGCAATGTCACAAGTTGCTGGTACAGCTAAGAGCATGGGCATCGACATCGCGTAGGAGTGAACAATGGCAGGTAAAAAGTTCGCAGCTGCTTCTAAAAAAGTAGATTCTGCAAAAAAATACACTGTTGAAGAAGCATTCAAACTCGTTGTTGAGTCAGCTCCAGCGAAATTTGATGAATCTATCGACGTAGCATTGCGTTTGGGTATCGACCCTAAGCAATCTGATCAACAAGTTCGTGGTGCAATCGCATTGCCTCACGGTTTGGGTAAAGAAGTAAAAGTAGTTGTTTTCGCAAAAGGTCCTAAAGAGACTGAAGCGAAAAACGCTGGCGCAGACTTTGTTGGCGCTGACGACCTTGTGGCTAAAATCCAAGGTGGCTGGTTGGACTTCGATAAATGTATTGCGACTCCAGATATGATGGCGACTGTTTCTAAAGTTGCTAAAATCTTGGGGCCTCGTGGTTTGATGCCGAATCCAAAAATCGGTACTGTAACTATGAACGTTGGCGAAGCCGTAACTGCTGAGAAAAAAGGTAAGTTGGATTTCCGCGTTGATAAAGCAGGTATCGTACATGCTGGTATCGGTAAGAAATCTATGGGCGATGCTAAACTTCGTGATAACTTCATGGTCCTTTTGGCCGCTCTAGTTAAAGCGAAACCAGCATCTTCTAAAGGTATCTACCTTCGCTCTATTTCCGTAGCTTCAACTATGGGTCCAGGCGTGAAGATCGAGCCAAATGCGGCAGCAGCTGCAACTGGCGCACTAGCGTAGTCTAGATAAAAGCTCAGACTTTGTTCGGAGCTTTTTGTGTTTTTAGTATTTAAGTTTTATTGCGATCAGAGACAGTAGGTTTCTTTTAGTAGATGTAATCCCGCGATTGTGTGGGGCCTACCGAGATAAGGCAAAAAGGTTATTTGACCTCCAAACCGACCTGATTCGCACACACCCCTTCGCAAGAAGGGAAAAGTCTAATGAAAGGAGGCTCACTTATGATCACTCGCGCAGATAAAGAGCAAGAGATTAAGGTTATTACTGATAAATTCGGTAAAGCTAAAGGAGCTTTCATCGTCGACTTCAAAGGCATCAAGGTTGAGCAAGTTACTAACTTGCGTAAAAAATTGAATGCTGCTGATTCAGAGATGAAAGTTGTCCGTAATACTCTAGCAAAAAGAGCGTTCAAAGATCACCCAGCTATTGAAAAAGCATTTACTAGTTCAATGAAGGGTACTAACGCCATCGTATTCTCATACGGTGAAGTGAACGCAACTGCTAAAACATTGGCTGATTTTGCTAAGGATGTAGAAGTTCTTCAAATCAAGTCTGGTGTAATGGATGGCGAAGCTTTGGACGACGCAAAGATTAAATTCTTGGCGACTCTTCCAGGTAAAGACCAACTCCGCGCTATGTTCCTTGGTACGCTATTGGCTTCAGGCTCTGCACTTGCACGTTGCTTGAACGCTTACGCCGAGAAACTTGGTGGTGGTGCTACTGCTGGTACTGAAGAAGCTCCACAAGCTTAATTGCTTGAGTTCCGGTTGTTCGGAACGAATGGTGCTAGGTAAATTGAATTTTTAAATAATTTTTTAAATCCCTGGAGGATTAAAATGTCTCTAACTAACGATCAACTTGTTGACGCATTGTCTGCGAAAACAGTTCTTGAAATCGCTGAACTAGTAA
This sequence comes from Bacillota bacterium, assembly GCA_050257115.1. GTDB lineage: Bacteria > Bdellovibrionota > Bdellovibrionia > Bdellovibrionales > Bdellovibrionaceae > Bdellovibrio. Next base: position 3,816 of record JBLMWG010000167.1, on the reverse strand, counting down.
AAATGCTTGAAGAAAAATGGGGCGTTTCTGCTGCTGCTCCTGTAGCTGCTGCTGGCGCTGGCCCTGCTGCTGCTGTTGAAGAAAAAACTGCTTTCGACGTTATCTTGGTTGATGCAGGCGCGAACAAAATCAACGTAATCAAAGAAGTACGTGGTTTGACTGGTTTGGGTCTTGCTGAAGCTAAAGCCCTTGTTGAAGCTGGTAACAAAGCTGTTAAAGAAGGCGCGACTAAAGAAGACGCTGAAAAAATCAAAAAAGCTCTTGAAGCTGCAGGCGCGAAAGTTACTGTTAAGTAGTTTTTGCTACCAAATTTGGTTTCAAATGCCGAAAGCCTCACAGAAATGTGGGGCTTTTTGCTTTTTGGACCCTGTTTTTTGCGTCGACTGCCCCGAATTTTGGAAGCAGTTTACACCCTTCCAAAATCCTGGTTGAATTGCTAAAGAATAAGCTTAAAGGCAAACCTGCCAGTTCTTAGATCTTAGGAGAGTCTTAGGTTTGAGACTTTGTTTTTCGGAATCCCTCCTAGTTCGTCCTTCAATTGTTATTTAATTTGATTTGAGTGCCCCCTGTGTTTGGCACGTCCGCTGCAGAACCTCCTTGCAACTTTCTAACGGAGGAAATCATGAAAGAAGTAAAACCAGTTCAACCAGAAGGTCCTATTGTGCCGCGCTGTTTGGCGACTTTGCCTCTGGATATCGAAGAGATTTTGAAAAACTTCGAGGAACAAGAGTAGTTGGAGGTGAAGAGTGATTCCTCACTCTTCACCTCCTTACCGGAGGTTGTGTGAAAACGATTACTGTTGTTGGCAGGGGAATGGATCCAGCGAAACATCTGACTCTTGATGGGATTCGCGCACTTAGGCAAGCCGATATTGTTCTTGGAATTGAACCTGAAACAGAGGCATGGGCGGCATTAAAACAAGAGTATGGTGTGCCGGATGTTCAAGACGTCGGTTATTTATATAAAAATGGCGTGAAGGACGCAGATAACTACTCCAGTTTCATTAGCCATATTTTGTCCATTTCGGAAACTAAACAAAATACGGCTTTAGTTGTTGCTGGGCATCCACGCCTTGGGGTGACCTTTGCACAAATGCTATCCCAACGTAAAAATCTCGATTGTGAAATTAGATTCATTGAAGGTCTTTCTAGTTTTGATGTGATGTTGAATGATTTAGCGATGGACCCTCTGGAAAGAGGAACTGCCATTTGGGACGTAAATCGTGCACTTTTGTTTGAGTACGAAATGGAACCTTCAACAAACTATTTTCTTTATCATGTTTGTTCGGTGGGGAATTCCAATACGAACTTTTTGGATTCTTCTGACGGCAATCAGCTGAGGACACTTCAGAACTATTTGTTGAAATTTTATTCTTCGGAAAAAACAATTTATCTTTGCAAAGCCTCCAACGGACAAAAACATTCGGCGGAATACATTCCAGTTTTGATTAAAGATCTTTTTAAAAGTGCGAAGCAAATTGATTTCGGAACGACTCTCCTGGTGTCTGCTGAAAAGCCAACTCATATGAACAGGGAGTTCTTAAATACGCTTAGAGGTGCTGTGTGAAAACTCTTAAAGAGATTTTTAAAAGTCGTAGCTTTCAAATTTGTTTGTTTGTCGTTCTTATTCAACAAGTACTTGTGGCAACCGGGACTTACTTAATGGGGGATATCGCGGCTCAAATTTCTACAGAAGGTTTTAACCTCGTAAAAGGTGGAGTCCTATTTCTTTGCTTGGTTTTATCCGGCAGTCTGTTCCACTACCTGATGAAGTATCACCTTGTAGCGGCCCAGAAAGATGTACTGCTCCAGTTCTTCCAAAAGTATATTTCCAGAAATTATTCAAGACCTGAGATCTGGAGGAATCCTGAAGAAAAAACTTCTCGCCATGATATCATGGTGCGAGAGGGGCAAGATTCTATTTCTCAAAGTGTTCAGTTTGCAGCAGATACTGTCGCAACAGGATTGAACATTATCTTTAACACTGTGTCAGTTATCCTGATCACAAGTCCCGTGATGGGAGTATTCATACTTATTGCCGGATTGTTGGGATTACTTATTGTTCACTTGGCGGATAAAGCAATTGCCGATCGAGCACAAAAAGAAATGGTCGCGCAGAATGACGTAAATGGTTTTCTGGCGTTGAGTTGGGACAACATTGTTCTTGGCAATAAAACTCCTTTCCAGAGATGGAATAGCAAATTTAAGGAATTGTTTGGCCAGTCCAAGAGTTCTTCGTTAGATAATGTGAAAGTAAACGACGGCATCGTGGGTGTCGCTGCTTTTGTGACGTCATTCATTGTGATCGCGACCGTATTTACCCTGGTTTATCTCAATCAAAAGGACTTAGTTAAGGTTGTTGGATTGCTCGTTATGCTTCCTCGAAGCATGCAAATTGTAATGCATATTCAGGTGATTCAGTCTTATTGGGCACATTGGAAATATCTTTTACAGAGGCTTGATCTAACGGAGAAAACCTTTGAGCCGATTAAAAGTGAAAACTTGGATCAATTCATTTCGACAGATAAAATTCAAATTACAGGAGCCGAAAAAACTTGGTCCATGGATCAACTCGATGTAGTTTTGGCTCAATCTAGTGGGCGCTTTGTTATTACTGGTGAAAATGGAGCGGGTAAGTCGACGCTCTTGTTGAAAATGAAGCAGCAACTTTCGGAAGATGGGTTGTATATTCCTGCTCACCACAATCTTGAGTTGAGCGAGTCAGTTGCATCAAAGTCCAGTGGCGAAGTTGCCCTGCATGCGGTGAGGGATGCGCTGGTTGATGAAGCTCGAGTGATCCTTCTGGATGAATGGGATGCAAATTTGTCTAAAGACAATCACGCCAAACTTGATCGAGAGATCAATGACCTAAGTATCTCTAGACTTGTTATAGAAATTCGCCATCATATTCCGGTCGTCTAATATGGGACTTTTAGCAAAAACTCTTATGCTAACAACTGAGTGCAGCGCAGGCTGCTCTCAGTGCCCATTCTCGAGTCCCGTCATGATGAAACGACATTTGCCTCTCGAGAAGGTGAAGCGGGTTTTTGCCGATAGTTCTGATGCCCTAGTTGTCGTTTCTGGCGGAGAGCCATTTGAATATCTCGAGATTCATTCGTTCTTAGAGGACCTAGAGAGTGGAGTGGTACCCTTAAGAATTGCCACAGGTGGGCACATTGATTTAGAGTCGTTTCTTCCTAAACTGAAAAAAATTCACTCACTGCAGGGGATTTCTTTGGGGACAGATGTTCTTACCTTAAGGGTGAGTTCTGATCGGAGGCTGGATGCGGTGTGGCTAAAAAACGTCTATCTTCTGCAAGAAGAAGGTATTCCAATCTCTATTACCGTGACAACAGGGGATGATCTTGTGGATCTTAAGGCTCTCGCAGAATTTCTTAAGCGTCACAAAGTTCGTCCTCAATTCTTTTATATTCGATTTCACGCCAATTTTAAAAATTCTGTTCAACAGCTTTTTAGAACCTATCACCCGGATGTTCCTCAAATCGTGGATGAGCTGGTCAATAGCTGAAAAAATAAGCAATAAGTTGGTGTGGAGTTAGTGATTAGAAAATATTTTTGGCCAAAAATACGCACTTTGAGATCGATAACGCTTCGCATCAGTAAGGCTTTTTGAGAGTCTCTGAAGTTTTTAGAATGGACTCAAAAGATCTTATAATTACTTGATTTTACAGAAACTTAGAGTAGTTTAAACCGTTGCATTTTATTTAATGTGGTTCTTGATACTTCCGCCCGAAGCGAAGTTTCGATTTTCTTATCACGGAGAGTACATTGGAAAAAACTCCAGTTACGGCTTCTA
>JBLMWG010000166.1:0-13480 GCA_050257115.1 Bacillota bacterium | reverse complement strand
GTCTTTATGATAACTGCCTCCCCGATTGAATTTAAAGTGATCGACAGTGACGAGCTGGCACGAATTCAGAACCTCCATTTCGAAAAGGCTTTCGCCAATCGAATTGCAATGACCCACCACGATCTTTCAAACGAAGATAAGGCCCTAATCTCTGAACGCAGAAAACAGCATCAACCCTGGAGTCTGATCGTAGGAGCCTATTCCGGAAGTGAAGCCATCGGATGGCACGTGGGATATGCGACCGATCCTGAAACTTACTATATGAAAAACTCTGCTGTTGTTGCTGAATATCGTAACCAAGGTGTTTATTCAAAAATGTTGGACTTTGTTCTGGACGAAATCAAACGCGCAGGTTTTCAGGTCGCAACCAGCATTCATCACGGAAACAATCCATCGGTTCTGATTCCAAAACTCAAAAAGGGTTTCGTTATTTCAGGAACGCAGTTTCACGAAAAGTTTCGTTTTCTAGTAGAATTGAAATTGTTCTTTAGTGAAGAAAGAAAAAAGGCCTATGGAAAATCCATGGGCCTTGAACTTTAGTTCTTTGCTGGAGGCAGGACCGCTTCAATATGGCGGTCTTCGGCTTCAGCCCATGCTTTCAGATGCGCGGGCATTTCTGGCTTTTGTAACGGAATACCTAAAACGGCCAACAACTCTTCAGTAGAAACCAAACCACCGGATTTTTTTAGAAATCGGGCGCGGATCATACCCCAAGCGACAGGCTCACCTTTTACCAAGAACTTGTGCTCGATATAGGTATACTTGTCATCCCAGTGAGCAAGTCTTGTCGAAATCTCAAACTTTTGGAATGGTTTGATCGATTTTTTAAAGCGCATACGTTCTGCCGCAACGACGGGATACCAACCATTTGCAGAAAACTTAGGAGCCGCTCCCATACGAACCATGTAATCGATACGCGCAAGATCCTGCATTGAAAAATACACGCCATTATTGATATGTCCAAGAACATCACAATCCGTAGGCCAGCAGCGGTAAGGAGTGCGACACTCCTCAAGCGCTCCCACTTTACTGCGAAAGCGCGACATCAAGAATGTGTAGATCAAGCGAAAGATCAAATTCATAAAAAGACCTTATGAAAGAGAGAATTTCTGTCCATTCATCGTCGCACCCATTGGACTTACCAAGAATGCCACTGTTTGAGAAATTTTATCTGCCTCGGTGATTTTCAAAGAAGGATCAATCAGCTTCATTTTTTCCATGGCTTCTTTGATGGATTTTGATTCCGGATCGTGGGCCAAAATGTATTCTTCGGTCAAAGCCACGGTCAATGAATTCACCGTTACATTGAACTCAGCCGTTTGCTTTGCCAAAGCTGATGCGAAACCAATCAAACCCGTACGCGCTCCATGAGCAAGAACGTCTTCTTTGATTTTTGCCACTGGTGATTCATTCAGAAGATAGATGATACGACCTTTTTTACGGCTCTTTAAATATCCCAGAACTGCTTGGGTCAACATCATCGGCAATTTCAAATGACGATCGAGCATGTCATCGATATTGTCGATTCCACCATCCAACCGGATTGGCGTCGGCTTCTGCAGCATATTCGCATCAATGAAAATATCCAAGCCACCGAATGTAGTTGAAGCTCTGCCCACAGCATCTTTGATTTGCTCTGGAGTTTTCAATTCGGATTGAATAGCAACCGCACGACCATATTTATCACTAATCTCGCGACTATCATTAATCGAATTCGTGAATGCGGATGCGACAGTTTTATCTGGATCAAGAATCACACAATCCGCACCTAAGCGAGTCAGGGTCATCACGATACTAGAAACAGTTGTTGTCATTGGCCCGGCAATCAAGGCCACTCTTTGATGTAAATTCAATCCATTTTCCATGACGTTCCTAAACTCAGAGCAAGATGCTAAAACCCGTACCTATTTTACGCAACGCGTGTCAAATAGGTACGGCGTACCTTAAATTACTTCGGTGGGACACTGGCGTACCTTAAATTTTTTCGATGATGATGGCGATGCCTTGGCCGCCGCCGATACAGGCAGATCCCAATGCGTACTTGGCGTTACGACGATGAAGTTCATAGACCAAGTGATTCATGATACGCGTTCCAGAGGCACCCAAAGGGTGACCCACGGCGATCGCTCCACCGTTAACATTGGTTTTCGCTGGATCAAGACCCAATTCCTTTTCTACTGACAAGTATTGAGCAGAGAAGGCTTCATTGACCTCTACCAAATCCATTTGTTCTAACTTCATGTTGGCTTTTTGTAGAGCCAAGCGAGCAGCCCCGGCAGGGCCAATGCCCATAATCGATGGTTCACAACCCACAGACGCATAACTTACGATACGAGCCAGAGGTTTAAGACCTAGCTCTTTCGCTTTGCTTTCACTCATCAACAAAGAACATGCAGCGCCGTCAACAATACCAGAGGCTCCCGCTGCCGTGACGATTCCATCTTTTTTAAAGACTGGCTTCATCGTCGCTAGTTTTTCTAGAGTAGAATCTGGTTTCGGATGTTCATCCTTATCTACCACAATTGAACCTTTGCGTGTTTCCACTGTCACGGGAGCAATTTCTTGCGCAAAGTATCCTTTATCAAAAGCTGCCTTATAGCGAGTTTGGGATTGAATCGAATATCTGTCCGCCATCTCGCGCGTGATAGAATATTTCACTGCCAAATTTTCTGCCGTGATCGCCATCGGCGTTCCTGCATACGCATCTGTCAATGCTGAGGTCATTAAATCTTCAAGCTCGAAGTTCCCCATACGCATTCCATCAAAGCGAACTTTGCGAGCGACGTACGGAATTTGCGACATCTGCTCCACACCACCGGCAAGAACCGCCGTGGCTTCACCACATTGAATCATCTGAACAGCGTTCACCCATGATTGGAAGCCACTGCCACACAGTCGATTGACCGCGAACGCACCGACGTTCACTGGCACGCCTGTTTTCAAGCCAATGTGACGAGGAAGATAGGCAGCATCCGCTCCCGACTGAACCACGTTACCAAAAACAACGTGATCAATTTTGTCAGCAGAAACGCCAGCTTGTTCAAGTGTGGCTTTAGCGGCGACCACACCTAAATCAGTTGCAGAGATATCCTTTAGTGATCCGCCGAAGGCCCCAAAAGGAGTTCTTTTTCCAGAGATAAATACGATTTTTTCCATGGATTAAGGGTAGGACTGTCTATAAGGAGGGTCAAATAATAAAAGGTTACCATTGCCAAGCAAGGCCAACCATCGAGAGACCCTGCTTGCTATTGCCTTTGTGGCTGATGATAAGATCTTTATTAACGAACACTTTCTCTTTAAGTTCCACATTTGTTTCCGCATCACGTGCGTTATAATTCACTGCCGCTTTTAGCCAGCCCGTATATTCTAACTTTGCCAGAGCCTGAAAACACTCCACACGAAATGAAAACTTATGGCTAATGCCGTGTTTGGTTTCCGCCGGAACTACCAAATCGGTTTTCAAAGTCTCTTGGGTTTCATGAACCACTCGACCCAACAAACTTTCTTGTACGGTCTCTGAGTTAAACCACAAATTAAATGAACGATCCGCTATGCGCGACATCATCGTTCCCGCGTCACGAATAGTCGCATCTAAAGGAATCACTTTCGCCACATCGTCAGATGTAATTTTCGGACTTACACTATCAACGGGAATAACCATCGGCTTGGTCGAAGCAAGATCCACCTTCGCCAAGCAAGTGTTGGCAAATCCTAGGGCGATTAGGAATGTGAATGATATGATATATCCCATATCAATTCCTCATACAAAGAGCGTTCCACTCTTCGTACTTGGAATCCCGTTAAATTCGCCCTCAGAAGCAATTTACATAGGGATATTACGGAGTATAAATAAAGGTGCCTTTTATCGCGTCAGATGACTACAACTCTACGGACGTCTCAACTTGAGACACTCCTGTTAAGGCGCAATACTAACAAGGGATGGGTTTAATTTCGCGACTTCGACGACGTCTTCTTTGGAAAGTCCATATTGCCCGGACCGCAACACCACGGTAACTCCCGCATTTACCAAGTCTTTCACGTCCTCTTTAATAACTGGAGAATTGACGTTGTAAATAAACGCATGCGCTTTTGCGAGCTCCAGCAAATCGGCTTTTGAAAGATAGGCTGTGGCACTCATCACCACTATTTGCACTCCAGCTTTAGCCAACTCCATCAGATAGTCTTTACCGATGCGATTGCTATCGACATACAACACATAACTATTGGCTTTGGCCAAATCCATCAGATCTTCACGACTGTACGTTGTTCTACTGACAGAAATTCCAAGATTGACGTTGTCACTTTTTAAAAGCGCAAGAGTCTCGGCCTTATTGGTGAGTCCTGACTGATTTTGGCAGTAATTTACTTTCGCCACGGCCGCAATCGCTTTGAGATCATAAATAGACATCTGAGCACTGTCCGCGGAAAGACAATCAGAAAACTGCGGAGGCAAAGCCGCAAAAGAAATTGAAGAGATCAAAGCACCAAAAAAGATTCCCAGAACTTTCATAACCCACCCCACACAGCCAAAGTATAGTCCCACTCAAATGAAACACAACCCTCAACTTAACCAAAAGAAATGTGTAGTAAATCAGAAAAGACGAAAGGCCTTTTTCACAACCAACGGTTATTCGTCGAGGATGTAGTTAATTGGATCTACTGGTGTGCCGTTGATACGAACTTCGTAATGACAGTGCGGCCCTGTCGATCGGCCTGTATTACCAACAGCTCCGATCACATCCCATTTATTAATTCTTTGTCCAACTTGAACATAGATCTGAGACATGTGACCAAAACGAGTTGTTACACCAAAACCATGATCGATACTGACAAGCTTACCGTAACCTTCATCATAACTTGCGAAGGTCACGACACCATCAGCTGGTGCATAAATCGGCGATCCTGGAGCAGCTGCCACGTCCAAACCAGCGTGCAATGTGGTTTTCCCAGTGAATGGGGAAGTTCGATAACCGAAGCGTGATGTAATCCAACCTTTAGCTGGTTTGATATTTGGAGTCGCATTCAACAAACTTTGGCGTTCAGATAAAGACTCCCAAAGGTCGATAACACTTTGTTCTTTAAGCTGCGTTTCCTTAACGGCTTTTTCGATACGAATAACCAATGACGCATAATCTTTATCGGTAGCTTCGTTGGCTAACTCTCCCACTTGATCATTCAGTGGCTTCTTATTCGCAAAGACTTGATCTTGTTGAGCAAGCGCTTCACCGTCTTCTCGTTGCTCCATCGGTTCGTACTCTTCAACCGGTTGCCCCGGAGCCGGTTTTGGTCCCATGGTCAGCTTGGTAATACGATCTTCTGCATCGACGTTGGTAATCAACTTCAACTTGGTCGTGAAAGTCTTCACACGTTCTAGGGAGTTTTCCAAGGCACTGACTTTACTTTCAACAACTTGGAATTGTTTTACGAGTTGTGCGTTTTCAGCCTTAAGACGTTTGTTTTCCATGGCTTGAAGCAGGAGGCCGAAATAGTCCACCATACCCGCCGCGAAAATAATGATGACGACGGCAGAAATAAAAGAAAGCGCCTTCAGCCAAGCTGCAGAGAGCACAAGCTTACGGGTTTTGCCCGTTTGATTGCTCACTATAAATAGCGTGACTTTCTTTTTATCCAATTCCTCGGTCCCCTTTATTATCCAGCCAATTAATCATGAAAATGAATCAGCATCACTGTAACGTTGTCATCTCCACCGTTGGCCAGTGCTTGTTCTACACAAGCTTTCACTATCTTGTCAGGTGTATTTTGATTTAAGATCTCAGAAATTCTTTGATCGTCGACCAGACTCGACAATCCATCTGAACAAATCAAAAACATTTCGCCAGGCGACACTTCTCTTTCGATGATATCGGGATAGGTTTCGCGCTCATAACCGACACTGCGAGTGATCACATTTCTTCCGACGAACTGCAACACTTGCTCTTCAGTCATCACGCCGGCACGCAGTTGTTCATTAATCAACGAGTGATCCTCGGTAATTTGCCACAGATGAGGACGCTTAAACATGTAGCAACGCGAATCTCCGACATTTCCTACATACAGATAGTTACCGCGCAGGTAAGCAACAACCATGGTGGTTCCCATACCAGCAAGCTCAGGACGCTCATTCGCCGCTTTATCAAAAATACGGCGCGAAGCTTCTTCATAAGACTGTTGAATCATTTCACGAGGTGATTTGGTGGAAGCCTGAGGTTGAAGCATGATTTCCTCAACAGTCTCCACAGCCATACTGGAAGCGACTTCCCCGCCCGAGTGACCACCCATGCCATCCGCCACAATAAAAAGGCCGAGCTCTTTATTGACGAGGCAAGAATCTTGATTTGAGTCGCGTCGAAGGCCTTTATCTGTGAGATACCAACAGTCAAATTTCATAAGTCCCTTATTTTCACTCGATTATTGCTCCGCAGTCAAAGTCCGGCCCTGGACCTCTGTCGAATTCTTCCCAACTGGCTCACCCCACACTCATTTTCAGGTGTCATAATACCGATAGAAAGGGGTGAGGTCCTATGAAGAAGTCACCGTCTTTCAAAAATTATGTGTTGCTCTCTCTAGCGGTCCATATTTTGGTCATCGGTGGCCTGTACTTGGTGGAGTCTTTAAAACCTATTCCTCCAAAATCAGACAATGTCAGCATTGATTTAATCTCTCCAGAAGACCTTAAAAAAATGGCAGCGGCGGAAGCTCTACAGAAAAAAATTGAACAGATGGTTCCCGCAAATCAAGTTGTCGAGCAAAGTGATCAGTCTCTGAATGAAACTGAGCCTGTGAATTCGCGCTTTTTGAGTGCTAAGAACCAAACCGTCACGAAACAAACCATCGCCAAAGAGCGCGGTGAGTTTCAAAACTTTAAAAAAGCGGCACCACAAAAATCAGGCCCTAAAGGCGACGGCAATAAGCAAGCTAAAGTGACTGAGGAAAAACGCGACAAAATCGCCAAAGATCTTTTTAAAAGCTTTGATGCCAATGAAGCGCTTGAAAGACAACAAGTTGCAGATCGTAAAATGGCGCAAAAAGCCGGCCAGGGCGAAGGTCGAGGTAATGGTGAAGATGCCGTGAAAGATGGCGCTGATGCCAGTCGTTCCAACGACTACATCAAAGACGTCGATCAAGGTCTTGAAACAATGCTCAACACTCGCGAGTTCAAGTATTACTCATACTACAACCGCATTCGCAGACAGCTGGCCCAACATTGGGAAGGCAAAGTCCGCGATAAGTTGAGCAAAATGTTTAAAGAAGGCAGATCTCCAGCTTCCACAGGCCAAGATCGTATTACGAAACTGATGATCACTTTGAATGATAAAGGGACACTGGTTAAAGTTCAGGTCGTCAGCGATTCAGGGGTCCGAGATCTTGACGATGCGGCGGTTGAAGCCTTCCGTTCGGCAGCTCCGTTCCCGAATCCTCCGAAAGGAATTATCGAGGGAGATGGCACTGTAAAAATCCGCTGGGACTTTGTTCTTGAATCCTAGTTGGGACGACACAATTTTTTGAAACCAAACAGCACCATTTAAAAAGTGGTGTTGTTTTTAACTTAACAAATAAAAACAGGTACTTACAAAACCGATAACCTATTTAACAAACTCCTATGTGTTCCATAAGCCCAGCGAGGTCATTTTCTTCTGGCGCTATCCATTCGCCGCGTCAGTTATAGAGCAAAGATCCCATTTTTAGAGGCTCTTTTAGTGGACTCGCCCCCTATGAAATGCTAGGTTCCCACCCGTAAATGGGAATTGAAAAACGTTAAGGAGAACCATCGTGGCTGACTCTCAATTTAAGAATCTAAAACCAGAAGTTTTGAAATCTGCAAAACCTGAGTTGTTGGATGTAATCGCACGCCGTGCACACTACCTATCCACTCAAATGATCTGGCAAGCAAATCACCGTTCCGACAAAGAAAAAGGCGACCCAAAAATCGGTGGTCACCCGGCAGCATGCGCTAGCTCTTTGCACATCATGGGCGCTTTGCACTTGCTTGTTAAATCTGGTTTCGACCACATCGCCAACAAACCGCACGCTTCCCCAGTAGATCACTCATACAACTACCTTTTGGATCTTTTGTTGAAAGGCGATCTTTCTAAACTGACTCAGGAGCAAGCAGACCAGGCAATGAACGGTCTTCGCAAATTCTCCGATGGCAGCGAGTTCGTATTCCAATCTTACCACTCCGCTTACGATCCAGATCAACACAACTTCTTCCCTTCAGGTACAGTGGGCATTCCACCAGTTGAAGCGGGTTACATGGCTCTTGCTTACTGTTACGCTCGGGAACACGGTTATGAAGTTCGAGACGCTCACTTCTGGGCTGTTTGCGGTGACTCTGAGTTCCGTGAAGGTTCAATGTACGAAGCGGTTCCCGACTTTGCAGAACGTGAAATCGGTTCATTGACTTGGATCTTGGACTACAACCGTCAATCCCTTGATGGTCATCGCATCACGAACAAAGAAATCATGAACGGGACAGATGCTGACCGCGTTGAGCGCACAATGGCTGCCAACGGTTGGGAAGTGATCCAGGTTCGTCACGGTTCTAAACGTCAGGCGTTGTTTGCTAAAAAAGACGGTGAGCTTTTCAAAAACTTCCTAGAAAAAGAATTGGAAGACTACGAACTTCAATCATTGCTTCTTGTTCAAGACATGAAAGCGTTGAAAAAAGGTATCGCTAAAGAACATCCAAACATGAAGAAATTCTTGGACAACGTTTCTGACGAAGAGTTGTTCGATGCTATCCGCGACTTCGGTGGTCATGACATGTTGGCGTTGGCTGATGCGATGGAAAAATCAAAACTTTCTAAACGTAAACCAACAATCATCATCGCGCACACGTTGAAAGGCTGGGGCTTGAAGTCTGCAGCTCAACCGGGCAATCACTCGTCTCTTCCACAAGAAGAAGAAGTGATCGCTCTTAAAGAAAAACAAGGCATCACGGGGGATACATTGTACCAACGTTTGGATGCAAACTCTGCCGCTGGTAAATTCTTGGCAGCACGCTCTGAAAAACTTTACTCTGAAATCAAAGCGCAACACGCTTTGAAGGCGAAGAACCAAGATTTCTTCTTGAAGAAATTGACTGAGTTTGGCGACATTCCTCAAGCTTTGGACATCAACACGAAAATGACAAGCTATCCTCATACACAGTGGATGCTTGGTCAGTTGACTGCGAAGTTAACTCGTATCTCCAACACTCCACTTGATGAGTCAAAACTTACCGAAAAACAAAAAGCACTGACTGACCACGAGAAGCCATTCAAACTTCCAGGTGAGTTGTTCATCTCTATGGCTCCAGACGTGGGAACATCAACGAACTTGAATCCAGCGATGGATGGTAAAATCTTCGGCGCTCCAGTTGTGATCGACTACGAAACTGACTTGGGTGTGAAAGACCATAAACTTCCTGACTTGGTTCCTGGTGAAGAAGAATCAGACCGTTTCCTTCGCTTTGAAATCGCAGAAGGCAACGTGATGTCTTGCGTGGGCGCGTTTGGTAAAATGCGCGACTTCTTGGGTATTCCAATCATCCCATTGATGACAGTTTATGACTTCTTCATCAAACGTGCGTTGGATCAATACTTCTACAACCTTTACTGGAAGAGCTCGTTTATCTGCGTAGGGACTCCATCAGGTGTGACACTTTCTCCAGAAGGTGCGCAACACGGTTGGAAGTCTGACATACAAATCCCGAACCAAATCACTTGGGAACCGTACTTCTGTATCGAGTTGGATTGGATCATGTGTGACACGATCAAACGTCACGTCTTAAACGACAATGCAGGCCGTACAGGGACATTGCTTCGCCTTGTGACTCGTGGTGCAGAACAAAAAGACATGATGACGTACTTGAAAAAACAAGCACGCTTCAAATCAGGTCTTGAAGGCTTGCTAGCTCGCGCGGAATTCCCAGTAGCTGGTGGCGCGAACGAACAAGAAGTAGCAGCACTTGATGATGCTTCTATCTTGGCAACTATCCGCGAAGAAGTGCTTCAAGGTGCTTACTACTTGATCGATTACCGTGGTTACGCTGGTTACGAACCAGGTGACAACGTTGTGAACGTGTTCGCAATGGGTGCGATGGTTTCTGAAGGCATTAAAGCTTCTGAAGCCTTGCTTGCTCGTGGCATCTACGCGAACGTGATCGTTGTAACGTCTTCTGATCTGTTGGTAGGCATCCAAGGGCATGAAACCGACTACGAATACTTGAAATCAGGTTTGGGTCTGAACTCAAACTTGTACTTGAGAAAAGCGGAAGAAGTGTCCACCGGTGACTTGATCACTGTTGCTGGGAAACGCGTTCCGGTAGTTTCAGTTGCAGACGGTGAAGCTGGTTTGTTGGATAACATTGGTTCTATCATCGGTGTTCGCCAAGAATCTTTGGCAGTACGTAAGCACTCTAAGTGCGGCCGTCCTTCTGAGATCTACGCTTACCACCACATGGATGCAGAAGCTGTTGTTGAAGCTTGCGGTAAAGTGTTGGCAGAAACAGCTCTTGAGAAAGTGATTGTTTCTGAAAATGCTTTGGGCGAAGCTCATCAAGCAGAGGGGCGCACAGCGCACTGGACAGATCTTTGGCCTTCAAAGAGCCCTGTTCACAAACACTAAGGGCCACACACACAATACAGACTCCGGCGCTGCCGGAGTAGGTCGACATGGACTATACTGAATTAGCAAAAACCGAACTCCCCTTCCAAGGGGAGTTCTTTTTATCTAAGAACAAAAGATTTGAAGAGCTCATCTTCTTTGTTCACTTCTATGAAGGCTCCAAGCGTGAGCTGCTTCGACACATTAAATTCGTTAATGACCTAGGCTTTGATGCTTTTGCTTTTCAGCTACAAGGTGACGGAAAAACTGTTCTTTCGCACATTCCTATTGGCGGAAATCTGAAGTTCGGATTTAAGCATGCCTATGCCGCTCAAATAGAAAAACTGCTAAACGAAATTCCAGGTCAAAAGATTATATACGCTTTTTCAAATCCCTCTGCTGCGGCTATTGAGGCGATGGCTCGACGTCAATGTGCTGACACCCCAGCCTTGATTTGTGACAGTGGACCGACTGCACGGTTCTTGCCCTCTGTATGGCAACTTATGCGCTCCTATAATTTTCCATATCTGTTGAATCCTTTGAAAATCCCGCTAACGCCAGCATTAGGCCTTGGTTGGAGTCCTTATTTGCATAAGGATTTAAAAACAGATCTTGCGACATTCCCGCAGGACTTCCCTATTTTGTCGATTCGTGGATGGAAAGATAAATTGATTCCACCTAAACACATCGACGAGGTGTTTGAGCCTCATAACAATTTAGACTGGTCCAAGTTATCTTTGCCTGAAGCGGAACATTTGACAGGTCTGCGAGACTTCCGCGCAGATTACACTCCTGCCGTCAGTGCTTTTCTAAAGCGTGTCGCTACACCTCTGTCCGCAGAATAAGTTCCCTTTATTAATTCCATTTAATTAGAACTTCCTTTCCGTGCGGCCTACTATTGTCAGTAGATACATGGAGGACGTTCTTATGAATCATCGCCAGCTTATCACCTTTCTTTGCGTGTTATCGATTCCTCTGTTAGGTCACGCCCGTGCCTATATTTACGAAAAGAATTTTCGGAACCTGGGAAAGGCCTACATCAAACATCTAGAATACTTCCCAAACGATGACATCAATTCCTTGCCCGCCAATCAAAAGGAAGCTTGCCTTCAACGCTATGGAACTTTGATTAATGATGCGCTTTTGGATATTCGCATTTCCATAGGCTACTTCGATTGGACGATCGGCAAGGAAGTCCATGATGGAACTCGCAACTATGGTTTTAGCCCTTCATTAGACTTAGGGGCCTATGAAGCTATTAAGTACCTTTTGACGTCGCGATGCTCTGGAAACACACAGTTTTGTGGCTTTAACCAGGAAGGGAACTTCACTTTTACAAAGAATGTGAATGTTCAAGGCCGCCCCGTCCGCGCGCGCATCCTAATGAATTTTGCTTCCAACAGTGAATTCTTCAACGACAACCTGCAAAGCTCCGCGCAAGCGGAGCGAACGAAATACATGGAAAACTTTTGGTCTCAATCTCTGCAAAATGCGGATGCCAGTTTTTATTTTGGTCATTCCCGAAACGGAGGCGGTCCTGATTTTGCTCCGCCGATTTTAATTCCTGGTGAAAACAAAGTGAATTACAAAGGCTATTACGAAGTTTATCGTCCTGGCTTTAAAAAAATGCTCGCCGCCTTAGGGGCTGGCAGCGGACAAACACGCATTATCGGCCTGATGTCTTGTGATTCTCGTGATCATTTTCTTAGCCGCCTGCGAACCATAGCCCCTCGCTCGGGAGTCATCACATCCACAAATGTTGTCACTGTGGAACGTGTCTACACGGCGATGATTGGTGCTATTGACGCTCTTTTACGCGGCCAATGCCAGAAAAGCTTTTACAAAGAAATACGAATGACCTCTGAAAACGCAGAAAACATAACCATGGACGGCGTATTTGAATAAGGAGAATAATTTTATGATCGAAATTGAACAACTACCTCATCCAGATTATTTGAGATATCCAAGCCACCGCACCCTTGCTTTTTTTAATGATGCTGAGAGTGCTCGCAATGCTGCCGAAGCCATTATGCGCGAAGGTTGGGTCGAAAACGATATTCAGGTCTATGAGGGCGATTATGGGGTCGATGCCGTAGATGCTGATGGCACCCGCCATACCCTTAAGGAAGCATGGAGCCGCTGGGTACAAAAGTTTCTCGGAACTGGTGAGTGGAATTTGGTAGAAGAAGCGGACCAAGAGTTGCGCGAAGGGCATCTTCTATTAAGTGTTCGTACCCGTAACGAAAGAGAAAAAGAAACCGTCTCGGAACTCATGCTCCTTAATGGCGGCCACAGGATTCGCTACGTCGACCCCCTTTACAATGAAGAATTAACTCCACCTGATCACAATCCCAGCTAATCAGTGACAGGTCCTGAAATCTGCGCTATGCCTGCCTCTGCAAATGAGGTGTAACATGGCAGCAGATTTAGAGTTTTTTATTTATACGGTTCCTTCTGATTGTGGTGACTGGTTGGCAGCTTTTGAAGGCAAAGAATTGATCTTCCTTGGCAACTACGGTGCTGGCAAAAAGTTGGTGGAAGGCGATCTCGCAAAATTCTTTGAAACTCATTACAACTTCAAAGTCGGAAAATTCACTCCTGCAAAATGGACTAAAGGAAATTTCTGGAAGAAGAAACACAAAATCAAACTTCAAGGAACCGAGTTCCAAGTAAAAGTTTGGTTGGAGCTTCTGAACATTCCTTACGGATCCACCGTCACTTATTCTGATATCGCAAAAAAAATTAAAAAACCTTCTGCAGTACGCGCGGTCTCTACAGCAATCGGACAAAATCCAATTTCTTATTGGATCCCTTGCCACCGCGTGATTGGAAAAGGTGCCAACAAATTCAAATACCACTGGGGTCCAGAAACAAAGAAACACCTCTTGGTCAC
>JBLMWG010000165.1:0-2846 GCA_050257115.1 Bacillota bacterium | reverse complement strand
GATAGACTAGAAGATGATGAATTTATCCGTCATCTCGTCGAGGAGGAACTTATGGCACCTATTCAAATGCAAGACAGTGAGACTGCAAAATGTATCAAGGCTTGTATGAGCTGTTCAAAAGCGTGTTGGGACGCTCTGCACTTTCTTTTAAATCAAAAAGTATCAGGGGCGCAGGGGAGACATATCGCCACTTTGCAGATGTGCGCCGATGTCTGCGAACTTTCCTCCAAAATGATGCTTTTGGATTTAGAGTTTTCTAATCAAAGTTGTGGGCTTGCATTTGAGTTGTCCACGACCTGTGCCAGTCTCTGTGAGAAATACCAGGATGAGCCCATTATGTCTCGTTGTGCAGAAGCCTGTCGCTATTGCGCGGAAACAACACGGGGAATGGCGGGAATGACTGTAAGAATGACAGGAACTCCTCAAGAGCTTTCTCGCGCCAACAACCTAATGAATAGCAGCGCTCGGATTTAATTCAAATGGTACGGACATACTTTTGGTAGCAACTATGCGTCACAAGTGACGCATAGTTGCTACCAAAAGTATGTCCGTACCATTTACGAAATGTCGTCGATAATTCCTGCTTTCATCATCAAATGAAGAAGCTTCGTGGTCTTTTGTGGTGACATCAGATTTGCGAAGTCGGCTAGGGCCTGGGAAATACTTCGCCCTTCTTGCAGCTCCAGCAGAATTTCCGCTTCGATCGGATCCAAGGAGATTACATGGGTGCCGTCCTCTTTTTTAAAGAGTAAAAGACTTTCGGGCTGGTTCCATTTGAAATTTTTCAGCGTGAAAAGAGCTTCGTGTCGGGCTCTCCAAATTCCTTGCAAAGAATAGTGGCTCTGAAAGATTCTCATGGCTTCTACAAAGGTGACTTTAAAATCATCGTTACCAAGGAATTCTTGTATTCGCTCCGTTGGCAGGGGATCTGGGGTTGGAGCGTTGGCCAGCTCCTTAAAGATCCATTCAAAATGGGCAAGGTCTTCAATGAAGGGCCATTCTTTGCCGAGCGCGGTTGTTACCAGGAATTGAGGAAAACGATGGCCATACTTGTTGAGATTGTAAGATGTCGATGGATGGCTTTCGATGTATTGAGCACAGAGATTGTTAAAATGCTCAACACCAATAACACGGCGAACGGATTCAAATGTTTCACTCAGGACCTCGGTCAGGCGACTGATATAGCCCTGATGATAGAATTCAAATGCTTGCTCGACAGACAATCGCCCTGCGGGCTGAAGCTGGGACCGAAGAGTTGATTCGATGTCGTTAGGGGAGGAGCTCGTATTAAACAGATTCGGCACGTCGTTCATTGTCATAGGAGTTCTCCAAAATAAATGAAGCTTTGATAATTTCCATTTCTAGATCATTGAATGCGGGGATGTTCCCATCTCGTTCGATGGCGATGGGTAAGTGGCGGACCTTTGCTGCCACATATTTGAGTAAGTCCCAAACGGGAGGAGAGACTTCGTTGGCGCGTGTGTTGACCAAAAAATCCCCGTGATTTGTGGGACCGCCAAGGTGAATTTGTCTGACGTGCTCCATGGGCAGATGGTCTAAAAATATTTTGGGATTAAATCCGTAGTTCTGAGAATTCACATAAACGCTGCTTAAATCCAAAAGGATGCCGCAACCGGTTTGGCGAGAAAGCTCCTTCATAAACTCCCACTCTGTCATTTCATTGTGGCGATAGTTCAGATAAGTCGAAATATTTTCCACTAAGAGAGTTGTTTTCAGATAGCTTTGTGCAAGGTCTATGTTCTCGCTCAGGATTTGCAGGCTTCCCTGAGTGAGGGGCAGGGGGAGGAGATCATGCATGTTATGATTCCGATATCCTGTCCAGCCGATGTGGTCTGAGATAATGAAAGGTTCGACCTGCTCCGCAAGATCATGAAGCTTTCGCAGGTAATCTAAACGAACACCATCAATACATCCGAGGTTCAGACCAAGTCCGTGGAAGGCCACGGGATAATCGTGACGAACCATTTTCAGGATTTCAAATGGACGACCGCGAGTATCGAGATACTCTTCAGAAGTGGCTTCAAACCATGAGGCTTCGGTGGCTGGTCTTTGTTCTAAATAGGAATAGTGGGAAGAGCGAAGGCCAGTTCCCACTTTGTATGCGGAGGATTGATACTTCATTCAGATGTCCTACTTTTTTGTTGCCGCGATCGCTTCACCATCAATCGAAATTTTAACGTCGTCTCCTACGACAAATCCCCCAGCCTCGAGGGCCTGATTCCATTTAAGTACGAAGTCTTTGCGATTTCCTTGTGTTTCCGCCTCAAAAGCCACTCGGCGATTTTCCCCGGGGTCTGTCACCGCACCTTTGTAATCAACATCTAGAATCACTTTTTTTGTGACCCCGTGGATAGTAAGATTGCCTTCTATTTTTTTGGGCTTGTCTTTTTCATAGATAGTTTTTGTGCTTTTGAATTCAATTTTTGGATATTTGGTCACTTCCAAAAAGTTCGGGCTGCGTAAGTCCTTATCGCGATCCGCTTGGTTGGTGTTCACCGAGTCTGTATGAATGGTAACCATGACATTATCAAGCTTCATGGTTTTCTCATCGAAGTCAAAACCACCTTCGAACTTATCAAAACGTCCCTTCACTTTGGAAACAACTAAATGAGGTACTTGAAATTGAATTCCTGTGTGAGAAGGATCGATCATGAATTTTTCAGCGTGAGCGGCAGAAGCCACTAAAATGAATACGAGAGTGGAAGCAAGAAGACGCATGGAGAGAGTCCTTTCTCTTAAGTTGTGGATAGTCGTCTTAATACTGTTCGAGGAATGAAGTTTTTTTACAAATTAAGTTTCCGCAAAGGATCGCTGTTAAGTGGCAT
>JBLMWG010000164.1:0-9057 GCA_050257115.1 Bacillota bacterium | reverse complement strand
GAGATTGCATTACAAGAACTCCTGAAACATTAGTGACGCCATCAATCAATAGACTGATGGAGAGGTCATGTCAACCACCGTTTGGCCCCACGAGGACTGCTTAGGTTGCCGTAGGAAAATGCTGTGATTTCAGACCTTTAAAAGCAATGTGGAAACGAAAAAAATGTTATCTTTTTGGGGTAACGATGAAGCAAAAAGCACACCGCCGAAGGACGGTGCTGTTGAGTCTAATTGGGGGTTCCTTCGGCAGCCTTCACAACTTCTGGGATTGTTGAGTGAGCGGCTTGTGCTAAGAGATCCTTGGCTTGATTTGCCAAGGCGCTATCAGGATTCTTCTTGAGATAGTTTTTCAAACTGTGGATGGTCACAAGTTGAGGATAAGCCAGTGTGACCGCCATTCCCGTTTGATGGTCGTCATGATCGCGATTTGAACCGCCAAGTTCTGTTCTGCTGCAATCACTGATGCTTTTACAAGGCGGCTCGTTAAGAACCTCGCCTAAGAAATTCAGATCCTCTTTGGAATCTATATTACGACCAATCAGAAAAACTACGGTCCCTCGATCATTTCGTCTTTCTGTCGGTAAGGTTTTGTATTCCTGGCGGAAAGCCTGTTTGGCTTCTGTCGTCAGTATCTTGAGGTCACGGTCCATGCGGGGGTCATTGTCATTTTTTGATGCCAGAATCTCATGAAGGATTTGAACTTGAGCTTTGGTTGCAGGGCCTAGTTCCGCAGTCGTCGTAGTTGGAGATGCAGAGAGGGCTTGTGGAGCATTCAGTTCCTGTGCGCCTGGGGATGTGGATGGCTCCGGCGTTACAGCTTCGGTGGTTGAAGTGCTTTTGACCGATGGGGCTGGGGACTTCTGAAAAATCCACCAGCCGAAAAGCACGGCCCCCGCGATGACAATTGAATTAGCGATCGAACGTGGGAGTTTCATAGATTAGTTATCGTTTCTGAGTTGCTGGCGGGCAGTGATATTGCTTACGCGGTAAATAGTGTCATCGCCAAAGAGCTTTGCGTCCATCCTCATCTTGTCACTGCAGTTTGAGCAGTTTTTTTCGACATTTTTCAAAAGAATGGCTTCGACTCCGTAAGCTCCGTAAAGAGTTGTATCACAGGCTGGAAGACCTTCCAATTTAACGCCGGAAACGATACCTAAAAGATCATGGCCATTGTCATCTAGGAATGGAATAGGGCAGTTATCATGACTCCAATTCCCGTTATTGTCTTCCGTATGTCGAGACTCATGGAAAATAGTACTGATACGTGCTATCTGTGGCATATTGCCTTTTATATATTCTGGAGTGATCCACATAGTACTTGAATTGAGCCAAGGATTTACACAAGCCATGACTCCCGTGCCGCCACCGCAAGAGTCTAAACCAAAGTTTTTAATACGTTGATTGAAAAACTTTAAAAGGTCCGCACCGTTGATATTGCCCTTCGCATAGATTTGCTTATAAAGCCCAGAGCTGTTGTTTCCAGTGATCGAATTGACGAAATTTAAATCTTGTAGAATTTGTTGCTTGAGTGTCGGTGAGATATCTCTATCAAAAGTGGGCGCGGCTTGAGCGGCTATTGTGCCAATAAATAAGAATGAAAAAATAAGACTCTTCATGTGTTCCCTCCAATACAAATTCCTAGTCAACAATTGAAGCATTGTCGAATAAAGAGGAGGATAATGCCACGCAAAAAATAAAGGAACCTTGCGGTTCCTTTATGAAGTTATCTTTTATCGAGTTATCCAGATTTTAGTTGTCGTCTCTAAGCTGCTGGCGAGCTTGCAAGTTGCTGATGCGGTAGATTCCATCATCGCCGAAAAGCTTTGCATCCATTTTGATTTTTTCGTTGCAGCTAGTGCAGTTTTTCTCGATGTTTTTCAGCAGCACAGCCTGCATGCCATAGGCTCCAATCGGAGTTGTATCGCACGCTGCCAACCCTTCCATTTTAGTTCCGGAGATGATGCCGACGATATCTTTTCCGTTGTCATCAAGGTACGGAATCGGGCAGGTTGCATGGCTCCAGCCTCCATGATTCACTTCAGTGTGGCGGGATTCATGGAAGATAATGCTGACGCGATAAATTTGTGGCATATTATTTTTTTCGTAGTTCGGAGTGATCCACATGGTGCTGGAGTTCATCCATGGAATCACGCAAGCTGCGACTGCAGGGCCGCCACCACAGCTGTTTCTGCCGAAGTTGGAAATGCGTTGATCAAAGAACGCCATAAGTTCTGAGCCATTCAAATTGTTTCTGGAAAAAATCTGTTTATAAAAGTCAGAACTGCCATTTCCCTCAATGGCCTTCACAAAATCTAAATCCTGTAGGATTTGCTGTTTCATTGCCGGTGAAATGTCGTCGTTGAATGTTGGCGTTGCTTGTGCAGCTAAAGATCCCACCAATAGTAATGAAAAAATAATACTCTTCATAGTTCCCCCTCTACAAATATTCGTAGTCAACATGTGAAGGCTTGTCTATGAAAGAGGTGGGTGACACTCGGCGATACGTACGGACATACTTTTGGTAGCAATTGCGCATCATATGTGACGCGCAATTGCTACCAAAAGTATGTCCGTACCTCTACCTCTAGGCCCAAAGGACGGTTCGCATGGATAAGGAGCCCATTTCAAATCCTTCGAAAGGATAGGTGAGGGTGTCCTTGTCATCTGACGCACCAAAGGCATAAAGTAAAGGCCAATAGTGTTCTGGTGTTGGCACCGACAATTCAGCGGCAGAGCCAAATTTTTCCATGTACTGTACCAAGGTTTTTTCATCGCGTTCGTCTAAAGCTTTTTTGATTCCTGCGTCGAACTCCACCGCCCAATCATATTTTGCATTGGGATTACGCCACTGAACCGCGCGCAAGTTGTGGACAATGTTACCACTGCCAACGATCAAAATGCCTTGTTCACGTAAGCTACGGAGTTTCTTGCCAATCTCCATGTGTTCAGTCGGTGAGGCTTTCACATCAAGGCTCAGTTGAAATACCGGAATTTCTGCGTGTGGATACATATGTACCAGCACAGACCAGGTTCCGTGATCCAACCCCCACTTTTCATTGAGGCTGGACCCAGGAATAAGTTTGTGAGTGGCAGTAGCTAAACTCAAGGGACCTCGAGCCGGATACTGCACTTCAAACAGCGCCTTCGGAAATCCATAGAAGTCATGAATTGTCGAAGGAGTTGCGTTGTACAGCACCTGCGTTCCAGCGGTTTCCCAGTGAGCGGAAACCACAAGAATCGCCTGTGGTGTAGGCAGTTGAGTTCCGAGTTTTGCCAGAGTCTCCGTGAAAGGATTTTTATCCAGCGCGTTCATCGGAGACCCATGAGCTGCGAATAACACAGGCATGCGAGTCATAAAATTACCCTTTTTTAAGTGGTTTGTTTGCTTCTACACGAATGGTCAAAGTGACTTCATCACCTACAACCGGACCCGCTTCAACTGCTTTGCTCCAAGTCAAACCGAAGTCTTGACGGTTGATTTTGCCAGTCACTGTGAATGCGATTTTGTGGTTACCAAATGGATCATTCACATCGCCAAGGTATTTGACGTCTAAAGTAACTTCCTTAGTTTTACCTTTCAGAGTTAAATCACCAACAAGTTTCAAATTGTCAGCTGTTCCAATGACCTTTTTTGTGACAAACGTCATTTTCGGATTTTTTGCTACGTCAAAAAAGTCTGGGCTTTTCAAGTGATCGTCACGGTCCTTGTTGTCGGTATCGATACTTGCGATTTCAACATTTAAGTTCGCTTTAGATTTTTCAAGTTTTGGGTCAATAGTGATTGAACCATCAAACTTTGTGAAGCGACCGTCTACGGTGGCAATCACCAAGTGGGGAATTTCAAAGCCAATTTTTGAATGGGCTGTGTCAACAGCATAGGTACCTGCAGGGATGGTTTTTCCCGCAAAGGCAGATACACTCATTAGGGTTACGAAGGCAGTGGTCATTAGTTTTGTCATAGTTATCTCTCCTTTTAGTGTTAACTTCGACTTTCATAGTATCGGATCGTTTAAACTGTTGCGGTAGGTGACAGAAGGGCGATACACTGTTGCACATATGGAACAATTAGATCTCAACCAAGTCAGAACCTTCGTGCGTCTTGTTCAAGCGGGCAGTTTTACCAAAGCGGCAGAGCTTTTACGCCAACCGAAGTCCCGAATCAGTCGACGCCTGGCGGCCTTAGAGCGAGATCTGGGAATTCAGCTTATTTATCGCACAACGAGACAGTTTCAACTGACCGATGCGGGGCGCGCTTACTTCGAGAGATGCCGTGGTCTGGTCGAAGGTCTGGAAAGTCTTTCGGCGGAGATGAGTGAAAACACTGCAGATATATCGGGGTTAATTAAAATTACTGCTTCGGATGATATGGGTGTGACGATTTTACCCGAGGTATTGAATGAGTTTACTAAGTTGTATCCACGGATTCGATTTGAGTTGTTCCTGTCCCAAGCCTATGTGGATCTTGTGAAGGAATCCGTCGATGTCGCCTTACGTATTGGGAATTTGAAAGACAGTTCTTTAAGGGTAAAGAAGATCACAACCATGAGAAGTATTCTAGTGGCCAGCCCTGGATTTATGGAGCGTTATCGTCAAGCAGACAATATCGAAAATATTGAAACGATACCATTTTTGTCGTTGAATAGTCCTAATAAGTTAGAGCTGTGGCGAGTTTCCGATAGTAAAAAAATGACCTTCAAGGTGAACACCGTTCTAGCTGCCAACAATCCGGCAATGATCGTTAGAATGGCAATTTTAGGACGTGGTATTGCCCTTGTGCCGGAATTTCTGTGTGGGGAGTATTTGAGGACAGGAAGCTTGGTTCACATTCACAAAGGTCTGCGTGGTTCGGAAGGTGCCGTGAGCCTAGTTACGCCCGAGCAAAAAGAGGTCGCACCAAAAGTTAAAAAATTTATCGACTTTGCTGCAAAGAGATTGAAGGATCGCCTGGAAAGTAAGGGTGCGGTTACTTAACGAAGAGAGCGTAAAGACCATGGTACTGAAAGTGGAATAAACTCCACACGGTTCCACACCAAAGCAACCCTAAGAAAGCCATCATGGTTAATTGCGGCAGATTTGTTAGACTCATAGAATTTGCCGGGCTATTGAGAAGATCATCAATCTGTCCACGATCTTGAGTTTCCTTAAACTTGCGCGCAAGACCCTGCGCCAAAACAATTCTTTGCGCCATTTCCATTTTATAGAAATGCACTCCGACCAAGGTTTTTGATTCCGGAATATTTTCAAGACGAGTTACGATTCCATAACAAGCCATCTGGCGTGAGCCTGGAGGCGTGAATTGAATTTTGATCACTTCACCTAAAAGCGGGCAGAGATCATCAGGGGCTGTGAATGCCAAACCTGTTAAAGAGACATTTTTGATGGAAGTGCCTTCTTCCCAAGGAGTTTGTTTGGGGCCGGCCACGCGCACGAGGCTCTCATCTTCGGTGTCGAGAATGTATCTTGGAGATCTGCCGTGATATCTTGCCAGAGCTGTCATGGATATCTTTTCGGAATAGTGGCAAGCAATCCTTAATTAAAAAATTGCTTCATAATGAGACGGAGAAGAGTCAGCTGACCTTGCGGAATGGACGGGCCGGATCAAAGAATCCTTCCGGGAACGTCACCCCCCGAGCTTGCATTGTTTTTCCATGACGAGGAACATAGCCCGCAGGGATGAGTTCTTGTTTTGTATCCAAAGAAAATACCGGAGCACGAGTGATAACTTCACCCTCCATTCCGGAGACCTCCATGACTTCTGAAACAATACGTTGCCCATTGGACAGGCGTTTGACTTGCACGACAAAGTGAACCGCCGAAGAAATTTGTTGGCGTAAAGCCTTCAGAGGTACATCAAATTTTGCCATGTGCAATAGATTTTCTAAACGAGTCAGGCACTCACTTGGAGAGTTTGCATGAAGGGTTGTCATAGAACCTTCATGTCCCGTGTTCATTGCCTGCAACATCTCAAAAGTTTCTTCTTTGCGGCACTCTCCGACGATGATGCGATCGGGGCGCATGCGCAATGAATTCACCAAGCAGTCGCGAGCGGTGACAGGATGAGGATTGTTTTTAACGGATAGCAACTGCACCCAGTTTTTTTGTGGTATCTTCAGTTCGCTGACATCTTCAATAGTTACGATCCGCTCTTCAGATCCAATTTCAAAAGCCAAAGCTTGCAGGAAGGAGGTCTTTCCCGATCCAGTGCCTCCCGAAACAAGGATATTCATTCTTGCTTTAACGGCTTGAGCTAGAAAATACGCTGCTTTGTCTGACAAAGACTTATTCGCCACTAAGTCAGTGAGGTTCATGCGCTTGTCATGGAATTTGCGAATAGTGAGTGATGGATATTTGACGGACATCGGTGGTAGCGTGATGTTATAGCGACTGCCATTAGGAAGAGTTCCGTCGAAAGCTAGCCCTTGAGTTTGATCTTTTCCTTCATAATGTAAAATGGCGAAAATCAAATCCCATAGAGCGCGCTCATCAATAAAGCGCTGACCAGTTTCCACTAAAAGACCACGGTGCTCTACGAAAATGGAGTCGGGTGAGTTCACCATGATCTCCGTAATCGTTGAATCAGTCAGAAGTGCTTGCAAAGGGCCGTAGTCGATTTTCATAGGGTCTTTATCGGAATAAAACCAAGTCGACTTTACGAATAGAACCTAGACCAAAGTAGGTCTTAGAAATGCCGCCAGCCTTTGAAGCTTGTGATTTCCTCTTTGCCATCGCCATGAACTAAATAAACGCCAGGGCTTTGTGTGAACTGTCCGACTTCGATCCAATTTGGGAAAAAATGTCGGTGTTCCGGAGATACGGCCATGAGTAGCTCATAGTCTTCGCCCCCCCAAAGAGCATATTCGTAAGCTTTACGAAGAGTCGCCATGCGTTGGGTTTCCTCGTGGAGAGGGAAGCTATCAGGAAAAAAGTGAATGCCCATGGTCTGACGACTTAAAATCAGTGAGTCATTGACGAGTCCATCACTGCAATCCATGAGACCGTGAATGTGCTTCGCATGTTTTTGTAAATCATCGACCAAGTCTAAACGTGGCTCTGGGCGCAAGTGACGGGCGACGGCTTCTGGGAAATCTGCCTTGCGGTCTTCACCTAAGGCGTTTAAGCCTGTCATCGATAATCCCAAAGGACCGCTGCATAACAAGATGTCTCCCGGTTTGACATGTTGGCGAGTCAGGGGAACTTCGCAAGACCCATAAACGCTGACATCAATAACCACTCCGCGCGGGGAGGCACACAAGTCTCCTCCCACGATTTCCGCGTTAAAGCGATCGCCCAATGTCGTCATGCCTTGATAAAATTCGTCAAGCCAAGAATTTGTTAGTTCTTTTGGAAGAGCTAACGATACTTGCGCGAAATGGGGTTTTGCTCCCATCGCAGCAAGATCACTTAAATTGATGGCTAAGGCTTTGTGTCCTAGATCAAAGGCGCTCGAATAGTCTAAGCGGAAGTGAACGTCCTCGACCATCATATCCTGAGCGATCACTGATAATCCTGGAAAGTTTTTAAAAACAAAAGCGTCATCACCCAATGGAACCACAGTGTGGGGATTATGACGCTGGACGCGAGAACTGATGTTTTTAATAACCTGCCATTCTTTCGGAGTATTTTGCATGTCGTTTTTCCCGGGAAGGCGTTGCCAAAAAAATCACTTTATTGTGGAATATACAAATGAGGAGTCAAGGAGGATTCTTGAACACACCCAAGGCAACATCGCCGAAAAGAACATCCAAGAAAAAGACCACTCGCAAGGTAAAGGTTCTCGAACATCCTTTGTCATCTGAAAGTTTGTTTTCAAGCCGTGAAATCGGCTGGCTTAACTTTAATCGTCGCGTTCTGAGCGAGGCAGAAGATAGTCACAACCCTCTTTTAGAGCGAGTCAAATTTTTAAGTATTTCTGGATCGAACCTAGATGAGTTTTTTATGAAACGTGTCGGCGGTTTGAAACGTCACGTGGCTTATGGTGTTTCGCCAAAATCTTCTGACGGAAAAACACCGTTGGCGCAGTTACAGGAAATTCGTCAAGTTGTTTTACCAATGATTCAGGATCAGGCAAGATGCTTTACGAAATCTTTGAAGCCAGCCTTAGAAAAAGAAGGCGTGTTTCTTTTGTCGTGGAAAGATCTTTCGACGAAGGAAAAAGACTTCGTAAAAAAGTATTATAATAAAAATGTCTTTCCTGTTTTAACACCACTTTCAGTGGATCCTGGACATCCGTTTCCATTTATTTCCAACCTTTCGATTTCTTTAGGCGTCACATTGAAGCACCCTAGCAGCGATGAAAAACTTTTCGCTCGAGTCAAAGTTCCTAAGGTTTTGGCGCAATGGATTCGTGTGGATGCAGATCTTGGTGTGAATCGCTTTATCAGTCTTCAGGAAGTGATTAAAGAAAATCTGGCCGATCTTTTTCCATCAATGCAGGTTTTAGGTTGCATGGCATTTCGCCTGACTCGAAATGCTGACTCGGACCAGGATCAGGAAGATGCGGAAGATTTGCTCGAAGCTATCGAAGAGGAGTTGCGTCAGCGTCGCTTTGCCGAAGTAGTTCGTCTGGAGCATGGCCCCAATCCAGATCCTTGGATGCTGAAGTTTTTAATGGAAGAACTTGAGTTGACCGAGGATGACATCTACGAACTTCCTGGTGAGCTTGATTACACCGACTTGGGAATGATTGCCGACGTGAATCTACCTAAACATAAGTTTGAGCCTTACACACCGGTTGTGACACCGGCTTTTGCGGAAGAAGGTGTGGGGATTTTCAATGCCATTAAAGCTGCGGATCAGTTGGTCCATAATCCATTTGAAAGTTTTTCGGCATCAGTTGAAAAGTTCATTCGCGTTGCGTGCGATGATCCGAAGGTTCTTGCAATAAAAATGACATTGTATCGCACTGGCGATAATAGCCCGTTTATTAAAGCCCTGATTCGTGCCGCCGAACAAGGCAAGCAAGTTGTGTGTTTAGTCGAATTGAAAGCACGCTTTGATGAAGAACGGAATATCTATTGGGCAAATGAACTTGAAAATGCCGGAGTGCATGTTGTTTAC
>JBLMWG010000163.1:0-25584 GCA_050257115.1 Bacillota bacterium | reverse complement strand
TTAGCAAAGTGCCGACGCCAAGCACCACTGATATAAGCATTTTTCAAAGTAACAAAGTGATCAATTTGAATTTTTTGAGCGCTGGTTTCCACGTGTCCTGAATAAGGCTCTTCCCACTCTCCGCGAGAGACGACGCAATTGTTGATTTCCGCAGGAGATTTTGAATCACGAACCAGGACTTTTCCGCGAGTATTCAAACACGTCCCATCGGTTCTATCGCGCAACCATCCACCAAAGTGATTCTTGCGATTGTAGGGCTCCCCGACACTTCCGTACTCTTCCGCATGATGATCAAATTTCAGAAGGGAGACGACTTGAGATCTTAGTTCCTGAGTAACATGAACTGCCTGGTCAAAAAAAGCTGCGGCAGCATTAATTGGATTCATCGAAGCTGATTGGAAATTGCTCGAAGCTTGCTCGCCAACGGTGTAATACTCCTCAAAATGAGGAGTATTTGCGGCGACATCTGCATTCGTTGCATAGCAATTCCATCCACACGCAACCAGGGCCCCTACCAGAAGAAGTCTTCCCATGATATCTCCAAGTCCATTTGTTGTTTTGACCTTGTTTATATTAAATGGGGACAAAGATACTAATGCAACGATATGATTGTCAGGATTACGTCAACTAGGTTACACCTATTTGGCATTATGTTACGAACAGGTCGCTTCCGCCATCGTCTTTTAGACGAATCATTTCTTCAAACTCACGGTCTTCAAGGAAGTACATCCTTGGCACCTTTTATTGATCTTTGGCGAAACAAACAACTCACTGATATGGAGATGGCCGCTGCCTACATCTTGATTTTTACTTTTTTGCGCCGACCGCAAGATTTTCTCGGGGGACCTCACAACCTCCCTCTGCCAGAAGCTAAAAATGGCATTCCGAGCGCACAAGTCGTCGCCTTGTTGCGTAGCACTTTGCCGGAAAATCTGGCCTCAGCAAAAAGCTTGCTCCACCTTGAAAGCAGTGAGAGTTTCTTGCCACTTTTTTGTTCACGCAGTTGGCGCTCTGTGCCGTTTTCAGTCCAAAGATCTCTCACCTCGTGGAATCAAGGCCTTTATCCGTTGCAACTTTTGACGTCCATCCCAACCGCTCATGACGTGTTATCTCTGCAAGCGCAGGGGCGGCGCTGTGTCAGCATGTTGATCCACCCCAAAGAAATTACGGATTTCGTTGGAGAAGGTCGCGATGTGTTGGGATTTTTAATTCATGATCTCATCCACGCCGACCACTTTTTTTATGACCGTCGGAAAGCTCAGGCCCAAATTGAGTTTTGCAAAAAGCTTCTGATTGTTATCAAGCTCGACTTTATTCAAGAAATGCTGGATCAGGACGAAAAATTCAAAGAAGAGTTCTATTATTTGATGTCAGATATGAACTCCGTCCCACTCCATCTTTTAAAAACCCTCAAAGCCCTGCTTCTGGGCTTTTACAAGCGTCAAGCCCCGGGCGGATTTAAAGCCGCATTGCTTCATGCCAAGGAGTTGGAATTTAAACGGCGTTACGAAGCTGTCCTTTCCCCCTGGAAGTTTTCTATCCTGGCGCTAGAAGCGGCTCACCGCCTTAATACAGAGTTCTATAAACATCCTGAGGACAGTCTGATTCTAGATCACGAATTGTCTATACAACCAGGGTAGATATCTGGTATTCTACAATCATGTCAGACAAAAAAGACGGCCTTCAAAAAAACTCTCACCATACCTGTGCGACCTGCGGGGTCCGTGAAGACAATCCTATTTGTGGAATACACGAAACGTTGCCACTTATCGAAAAGGCAAAAACCACGGTTCGTTATAAAGCGGGACAAGTTATTTTTTATGCCGGCAATGCCCCCCTTGGCCTCTTTACGATCAGCACCGGACTTGTAAAATTAGAGGTGTCCTCTCCCGCAGGAGCGGCCCACACCTTAAGACTTATCGGGGCCGGTGGCGTTTTGGGATATCGCTCTTTGTTTGCGGGCGAACCATATCATGCTTCTGCAATCGCCGTTGAAGACTGCGAACTTTGCTTTTTGCCAAAACCAGACTTGATGAATGTCTTTAAAAACCATCCGGACACCATGTTGCGTTTACTTGAGCATCTCTCCAAAGATCTTCGTTTTGCAGAAGAAAAATGGCTGGGCCAAATGGACAAAGGTGCTCCTGAACGAATTGCAGAAGCGTTGCTATTTCTTCAAGAGAACTTCGCGCATCAACAATGGACTCGCAAAGAAATTGCACAATGGGCCGGAACAACTCCTGAGACCGTGATCCGTACACTGGCCGCTTTTGAAAAAGATGGTCTTATCGATCAAAAAGACGGTCGCTCTATTCGAATTCTATCCAAAGAAAAACTGAAAGATCGCACGGTTTAATTAGAATTAAACCGTCGTAACAATCCCGACACTTCTGTCACTTGTCAGTGTGACAACACAGCCATTTATCAAAGTAAATGAAGTTTCCTTGGTCCATCCTGTTAGAAGGATTATCCTTAATCCGTCAGTCATTTCAAGACATCCAAGGAGGATCCTATGTTTGCAAATCAATTGAAGTACTTTCTGACAGCGGCTGTTGCTATCGGATTTATTGGCTGTGCCAGCACACCGCCGAATGTTCAAAATATCTCGTCATCAGCAGACCCCGCGTATGAAATCTCCCGCACAGAAGATATGGTGAATGAGGCTCGTCAGCAGCAGCTAGATGTTCTGTCTCCAAAAAACTTCAAAAGTGCTGAGAACGCCTTAGCTAAAGCGAAAGAATACAAAGCCGAAAATAAATCCACGGATAAAATTTTGGAACAAGTCGCGTACTCTCGCGCGTGGCTCGCTGAAGGTAAATCCAAAGCCGAGATCGCAATCGAATCAATAGGTGACATCAGGGATGCCAGAGCCGGCGCCATGAAAGCTCAGGCTAACACTCTTTTCCCTAAAGAATGGGATAAAGCGGGAAAAGAGCTTGAGCACATCACGAAGGATATTGAAAATGGCAGCCTCAAGTCTGCTGATAAGAAAGGTACCGACATCGTGGCTAAATACCGCCAATTGGAACGAGACGCCGTCAGTGCCACCTACCTTGGAAAAGCAGATGCCAACATTTCAGATGCCAAAAAAAAAGGTGCTGATATTAAAGCGCCAAAAACATATGGCGTAGCAAAAATGCGATACAATGAAACTGAAAAAATTATCGCTAAAGATCCCCGTAATACAGACCTCATCTCAAGATCCGCGCAGATCGCCAACCGTGAGTCTTATCATTTGACTGAAGTCCTGGCGAAAGTGAATGCCGGCAATACCGAAGATTTAGTTTTGCAGTCTGAGCACCAACAAAGAACCATCTCTGGCCTAAAATCAGAAACGGCCTATAAAGAACGTGCTTTGCAAAAAACAGAGGGTGAACTCTCTGAGGCGCAAAAACAAGCCGCTGAACTACAAAAAACTCAAGCGTTGCTCGACACCGCTTCAAAAATCAGAAGTCAATTTAAGCCCAATGAAGCGGAAGTCTTCACAGAAAATGGAAAAGTTATGGTGCGCCTGAAAGCTCTAACGTTCCCATCTGGCCAAGCAACTTTGGGAGCAAAAAACAAAGAGTTCTTAAAACGTGTGGAAACCGCATTAAGTGACATCCCGACTTCGAATATTTCTGTCGAGGGTCATACCGACTCCACAGGCAGTGCCAATACAAATATGCGCATTTCTGAAATGAGGGCCAAAGCAGTACAAGATCAACTTATTGCCAACGGCGCCGCCTCTGAAAAAGTGAATGCAGTCGGCATGGGCGATGAAAAACCGATCTCCAACAATACAACTGCGACCGGACGCGCGCAAAACAGACGTATTGACTTGGTCATCGAACCAAAAATCGAATAGGAGAAACTATGGCGGCCCATATCCCAGGTCATGGTTGGAGAGATCTCAAACAGGAGCTCATGGAAAAATGGCATGAGCTTACTGAAAATGATCTAGAAAAAACCCGAGGGGACTCTCGTTCTATAGTGGATTTGATAGAAAAAAAAGTTGGAATGCGAATCGAAGAAGCGAGCGAAAAGTTTGCAGAAATTGCTTCGCACTATCACTTGTACGATGAGCCCGAAGAAGAACCTGAAGAAATTGTTAAAGAAAAGGTTGAACGAGTCATGGAGCTCAAACCCAAAAAAGAGACTCCTCCGGAGACAAAACCAAAGCTTTAATATTCTTTTCAAAAAACCCTGCTGACCCCTCAAAGAGTCCCGTCTTGCAAACGGGATTCTTTGTTTCTGATCGCTGGAAAAAAGTGACAAGGGATAGTTCTCAACACATGGGGATTCCCATCTTCCTTTTTTATTAAAAGTAAAAGATCACTGCCGCCTTCCCTATTTTGGACGTAGACCATAAGCCCCCCCTCTTTCAAAGATCTAAATATCTTTTCGGGGATTTCTGAGGAGCTCGCAGTAAAGATAATACGATCATACGGGCCGCCCACTTCGCACGCTTCAAACCCATCGCCAGCGAATATTTTTACATTGGAAACTTTCATTTGTTCAAACAACTCACGGGCACGCTCCGCAAGGGGGCGAATAATTTCTGTACTAGTTACGGTTCCCTCTTCGCCAACCAAGTAAGAAAGCAAAGCCGTGCTCCAACCCGACCCTGTTCCAAGCTCAAAGACATGGCTTCCCGGTTCGATTTTCAACATATCTAAAATGCGCAAAACAAAACTCGGTTGTGAAATAGTCGAAACATAAGGGGCTTGTTGATAAATCAGGAGAGCACGGTCCTCATAAGCCTCCTCGATTGGATACTCAGGAATAAAGACGTGCCGAGGAAAGCGGTAGTACGCCTCTACAACCCTCTCAGAAAGAGGAAGAGATTTCTTCAATAAAGAATCCTGATATCGCTCCATAAATGGCCTCCTATCTCCTTCTAGAATGGATGCCAACGGCACTCCTTTCTTATGACTTTAACACAACTTGAATACATCTGAGTCATCGGAGACAACGGAAGTTTTAGCCGGGCCGTGATCTCGTGTTATATTACACAATCTGAACTGTGGCCTGAAATACATAGCTATTATCTATAGCTGCTATAGGAAAGGAGTATTGTTCATTTCTAAAAATCAGCCTTATCCTAAATCCATGAGGAATTCCTACTTCCTATTAGGAGGCTATATGAAATACGCGACCAAAGAAAACGCTGCTCCTTCCATTTCCACCATTCAAAGTAGCGCGAGTGAACAAACAAATACCATTGAAGATATGAAGAGAACCCTGGCCGATGAATACTCATTGCAGGTAAAAACACAGAATTTTCATTGGAATGTCGAAGGTCCTTTATTTTTCTCGCTCCACAAACTTTTTGAAGAACAATACAATAAAATTGCTGAGTTTGTGGATGAATCCGCAGAACTTTTGCGCTCTCTGAACTCACCGGCTCCGGGTAGCTTTAGTGACTTCAAAAAACTGACCTCGATTAACGAATGCTCAGAAACCAAAATCAGTACGAGTAAAATGATTGATATGCTTGCCGCAGATCATACGAGCCTTGCCCAACTTTATAAAGCCCGCTTGGAACAGGCAGAAGCAGAGGAGGAAATCAGTGCTGTAACGTTGTATGAGGATTTGATCAAATTTCATGAGAAATCTGCTTGGATGATTCGCAGCCATCGTTCTGCATAATCTCGGTGAACAAAGAAAAAAGCCTCTTCGATAGAAGAGGCTTTTGAATGTTCTGAAAAAATATTTTATACCACGAGTTCAATAATTGCGCGAAATCCGTGATTTCCAGCCATCGCACCTAGCAAGTTTCTGAGTGACTGAATATTTTTTCCTTGGGCCCCGATAAGCTTGCCGCGAAATTCTTGTGGCAATAGCACTTTATATATCGTGGTTTTTTCTCCGCATGTGAATGTCACTTCAAGATCCGTTGTACAAGAAGTCATTTCTCGCACAATGCTCTCCATAATTTTTGCAATTCTCTCTCTGATTTCATTGTCAGCTGGCTGCAACACGCATCACTCCTCGATAATTTATTTCATTGTGCTTAGTTCCTTACTGAACTGCAATAAATGCCACAAATTTCTGGCCCAAGTCCAACCTGATCTAACACATAAGTTGGAGATTTCCCCGGAAATCCGAAACTTTCTCTGTCTCATTAGATCGGGGCTCATACAATGACTTATTGGTCTCCAATATTCATTTCAACAAATCCCAGCAAATAATCTTCATTTTTTTAATTTGATCGTCTGAAATCTCCTGACACAAAAGGAGAATTCTATGAAACAAAAATCTTTATTCCTATTAACGGCCACAGCACTCTGTGCTCCAGCTCTTTCATTCGCTGCGAATCTTCAGCCGTCAAACCTTATTGAAAACAGTAACTTCGCTCTGCAGTTCGGCAACGTCGTGATGAACCCACAAGCTGACATGCCGGCTTCCTGCAACGACATCAAACTTGATGACACCCAAAAAATGCAAATTAAAGACGCGTGCTTCGACTTTAAAAAGCAACAAAATACTCTGGGCGCTGAAGTAAAAAATGCGATGATGGACTCCATAAAAACATTCTCCAGTGCAACTTCAACACGTGATGAAGGTGTGGATGCCCAAGCGATGGTAAAAGAAAAAATGGATGCCCTGGTGATGGCTCATAACGACCTAGGCCTCAAAGTATTCTATGATATTTTGAAACCTGAGCAACGTGCCCCGGCTATGCAGTGTCTTATGGACTGGATGAAGCAGAAAAAGAAAAAATAGTCTCGTCCCATCTCCTCGGATCAATTAAAGCCTTATGAAGCCTCCATTTTAAATGGGGGCTTTTTTTTGGTGCCAAATTCCCATTTTATGTCCCATACTAAGACAAAAGGCCTGAACTCCACGATGATTCCATAATTTCATCTCACAATCATCAAGACACCCCCTATTTGATAGGCTCAACACCATGGCACAAATTTTCTTACTTGAAGACGATCCGATTCTGGGAAAAGCAATCCAACTCCAACTAGAAATGGAGCAGTACACTGTGCTTTGGGCACAAAGCTTGGCTTCTGGCAGAGAACTATTCCGCACAAATTCTGGTGTTGATTTATTTATGCTAGATGTGAACCTTCCCGACGGTAGCGGCTATGAGTTTTGCACTTGGCTTCGCCAAGAAGGCATTGCAACACCGATTATGTTTCTGACGGCCCGAACTGATGAAGAAAGTGTGGTCAAAGGATTTGAACATGGCGCCAACGACTATATTCGTAAGCCCTTTGGGCAGCGCGAATTTCTGGCCCGTATTAAAAATCAAATTTCTGACGTAAAGCCGTCACTCGATCTTTTGCGATTTTCTGGAGTGACTTTGATCGTCAATCAACAAGTGCTAAAAGCAGAAAATACAACGATCCCGCTGAATCGTCGAGAGTTTGAGATTTTGAAAGTCTTTTTTGAAAACCCAGAAACGATTGTCTCCCGGGATACACTGATCACAAGCCTCTCCTCTGGTGAGGAAATCTTTGATCGTACCGTGGATTCTCACATCAGTCATATTCGCTCCAAGCTTCAAAAGAATGGCATTACCGGAGTTAAGATTGGCTCCGTATATGGGCAAGGATATCGCCTCGAGAAGGTTCTATGATTACGGGATCCGTCGTCTTCAGACGCAACTATTTCGTCTTTGTTTCAATCGTCATTGTCTTTATCTTTATGGCGTTTGGCTCCGCTTGGCTCGTCGACTACTTGGAGCGCCCAACAACACAAGTTCATATTGTGCGCCCTCCAAACACTCTTTTCAGAAATATCTATAATCAGCTGGACAACGATCCGCTGATCGCGTTCAAAAAAATGCAAGACGCCAACTCGGATCGCAACACGTTCATAAAGTTTGAACTGGTGGATCGTTCTGGTCTAAGTTTAGACACCGGCAAAATGGTCTTACCGCGCCCCTTGACTCAAGAAGAAGTCGCATCCCTGGCTGCCGATAAAAACGTACGCTTTGGTGACAACAAATCCGAGCCACTCAAAATAGATATCTCAAAAACACGCTTTTCCGGTGTCTATTTTGTGCATATGTTCTCTCCACCTCCAGGTTTTTTATTGCCTCCACCTCATGGGGGACCTGATGCCCCACCTCGTGGAATGAAACCGCCACCAGGTCCACGCCGCAACTTAATGTTGATCACGATTGGCTTTCTGGTAATTTTCACTCTGGTCTCTGTGGGAATTGCTATGATTTATCAATTCTCGCGCTATCGTGAAAGAGCCAATGAAGCTCTGTCGGTCTTGAATGACCTTCGACACGGCAATTTGTCGGCGCGTATGTCGATCAAAAAATTCGAGGAATTAGGCCCCTTGGTCACGGCATTTAATCACATGGCCGACGACATCGAAAGCATGGTTGAAAGCCTAAGAAAAGCAGACCAAGCCCGACGCCAATTGTTGCAAGACTTAGCCCATGATCTGCGCACACCACTGGCATCACTGAAAACTTTTTTAGAGACCTTACAAATATCCAATCACAAACTGAGTGAAGATAAGCGCCAAGAAGTTATCGCTCTGTGCTTCTATGAAGTCGAATACTTTGGAAAGCTCGTCGAAGACCTCCTGTTTCTCGCGCAGATCACAGAGCCTAAATATTCCGCCGGCACAGAGGAAATCAACTTATTGGAGCGAATACAGAATCAAATCACTGTGTTTAAGAATCGATTCCCCAACTTGAGTTATCAAATTATCGCGCCTGATGATCTCAAGAACCAAACTATCATGGGCTCTTCAAAACTTATCGATCGTCTGTTGCGTAACGTTTTCGAAAATTCATCTTCCTTTGCCAAAAGCAAAGTGCAAATTGAGCTTCAAAATGATGGCGAATTTATTGATCTCAATATCATTGACGACGGCCCCGGCTTTTCTGAATCTTCTTTGAAAGAATTCGGTTACAAAAAAGCCAGTCGTATTCTGTCGGATAGTTCGAATGGTAAACGAATCTCAGTCGGTATCGGTTCAGTTATCATGCGTGAGATTCTACAAATCCATTCCGGAGAACTCAAAGCATCTAATCTTGAGACAAAAAATAAAGTCCTTGGCGGAAAGGTCTCGTTTCGACTTCCAAAAGTCTAACTCCAAGTCCCCAGATGTCTACTGAGCTGCTTCAAATTTGCTGAGATCATCTTGTAACTTGCCTTAACGGCCGCCGGTGAAATCTAAGGACCAGCCTGTGATTGTTCCTGAGTTGCCACTTTTCCCGTCAATCACTTTCAATGTCCATGTTCCCTGAGAGTTTTCTTGGTAAAAGGCATTACTTAAAAAAACATCATTTGCAAAATTCGCAATTCCCGTCAGGGAGTTTCTCATATTCACCAAAATACTTTTCGTCCCTGATGGTGAGGTCAGCTCAACGGCCAGCTCTGAAATATCTGAATGAGTCACAGAGAGTTTCAAACGCACGGCTTCGATTTTTACATTACTGCCAGAGGCCACCGTCAAAGAACTAACGCCTCCGCTGGCACTATTATCAGGAATGCTGACATTGATTGCTCCAGAACTGTTTTCCCAATTTGTTTCGGTGTAAGTCCCCAAACTGCTGCTGTAATTTTTCGCCATTGCAACAGCACCATCCACATCAATCTTTCCGAAGCCATACCAGTTGTGAAATGCGAACCCTGCTTTATTCACAACCCACGGCTGTTCCCATTTGTAGCCACTCGGTAAAGAAACCGAAAGTGGATGATCGATTCCTCCCGTGGTCACGTAATCCATCGGTACAGCTGTTTTCGCGAGTATGTATTTCACATCACGCCAAGTCAGGCTCGGATTTGAATCTAAAAGAAGTGCCACCGCTCCGGTGACTGTCGGAGTCGCGGCAGAGGTCCCATCAAATGTGACGGTGTAATTGCAACTCGAATTGCCTTGGCCACCTTTTTCAAAACTCAGTGTCGACTTAGCGGTGATGATCGCATAACCCGCAGAACACCCCAGACGGTCCGTGGTAACAATCCCTGGGGAAGAGGATCCGTTTTCGCCACCGAAGCCTGAAATCCAAATATTAGCTCCTGCCGATGAATAGCTCGCGGCATCGCCCATCGCATTCAGTGCGGCCACTAAAATAGTATAGGGATTGGTATTGTCTCCATCAAAATTGGAGTTCCCAATGCAAGTTGCATCTGAATTATGACACTTTACCAGAAAATCGTTTCCGGCAGCTTTGACGATAACGGCACCTTTACCATCTCGATTGGTGGTCACGGTGGCTTTCAAAACAGATTCATAAGTTGAATCCGCTTCAACAAGGGCATTTTGTGTCGCACCCCAACTTTGGTTGATGATATCAAATGTTCCGCTCGCCTGATCATAATACTCGGCAACACCGTAGGCCTTATTGCTATTTAAAAAATTTGCCACCGTTAATGAAACTTTTGGCGCCACCCCACGGGATCCAATTCCATTCCACCCGACGGCGCCGATAACACCGGCCACGGAGGTCCCATGAATATCACCAGGATACACGGTCGCAGATGCAACCACCCACGGAGAGCTCGTCGTGTAATCACGAGATAAGTTAGAATAATTAAAATTATCTTTTAAGTCCTCATGAGTATCTTGCAAGCCATCATCAGAGATACGCACCAGGATGCCGGAGCCGTAAATTCCCTGACTCCAAGTTTGGCGCAAGTTCAGATCGATTCCCGCTTTCGCGGCGGTGGAGGAAAAAACCTTTTGCCCACAATTCCCCAAATGCCATGCATAGGGTATGAAGGGATCCCCTCCGTCCGTACTGCAACTTTGCTCTACGATATCAAATCCCATACCTGAGCAATTGGTGAACAAAACCGAAATAACTGTTCCGGCACCAAGCAATGCAGACAGAATGAGGACTTTATTAAAACTTTTCATAACTGCGACTCACTACGGAAAGTTCCACTTTACTAATCCGAGCATCATTTTTAAGACTGCTGAGCAACCCACCTAAGTCATAGATTTGATCTTTGGAGCGCATAAAAAAAAGACGGATGTTTTTCATGCCACTCGTGACAGCCAGTCGATATTCGTTGGCGATGACTTCAGGATCAACCCCTTCCGCCAAGGACACTTTCAGTTCGCCCGTGACAATTCCAGGACGACTCATGCGTTCATCATAAAGAACCATGGGCTTTGAGGCAGAAAAATTGCGATCGTCACCATTCATTGATTCATCGGCCACAACAGAATAACCACCCATCACGGCAAGAACTTCAGACTTATCGCCTTGAAAACTTCTGGAAGGAATAGCTTTAACTCCGGACCAAACTTTCCACTTTGTGTCTGTCACTAGATTCGTTTTCAACAAGCGCTCAGGATTTGGGTTCCCGTTGGGACCTAGGACAGAAGTCTCCTTGTCCCGAGAAACCTGACGCGACTTCATTCGGTCTTCTGAGCCTGTGGTCGCGGCAGCTCTTTGGGGATTTTTTGGAGCAGAGCTTTCGGTTGTAGTTTTTTTGACAGGCTCAACAGATCCAGCAGATACCACAGATTGCTCTGACGAGGCACTCGGTTCTTCAGATGTGGACATCACGGAACTCGCCGTGTGGGAACTCCGTCCCCACCAGAAAAGACCTAATCCGAAACCTATAACTACCAGAACTGCACCGATGCGTTTCATACCAGAAACTATCGGCTTTTTTCACTTCCAACCCGAGTTAAAACTTCTTCCCGATCACGCCCATAACTTGGCTCATCCGGGTCATTAGATGACCTAAGTTCTTTTTCTCAGCATTATCAAAATGAGACCACATTCTGGCGATGTTTTCGCTATAAGCAGGGTAAATTTTGTGCATCAATTCGAGACCTGTTGGCGAAAGCTGCATGCGATAAGACCTACTGTCACCGACGTTTTGAATGTTCTGAATCAGCCCAGCTTGCTTTAGTCCGGAGATGATGGCCGATATCGTGGCATTAGTTACCCCCACAGCCTTTGCGGTCTCGGTAGGAGTCATGCCATTCGGCCTATTGTAAAGGAGATTTAAAACCACAAAGCGAGTCGTCGTTATCCCCCAGAACACAAAGAAGCTCTCTAAGGAGGCTGAAAAATCTGACGCCACCTTATGTAACAATATATGGAGCTGCATTTCTTCACTTACGGATGAAGTTTGCGAGCCATTTAAATGAGTTCCTTGATTCTGCTCCACTAGACTCTCGCTATGAACTGCTTTCGACATAATGTCTCCCTTCAAAACTAAGACAACGTCACCTCTATAAAGAAAAGGTAACCAAGAAATGTTGAGAAATTATGGAGTTGTTCACCTCCCTAAGCTCTTTTTCATAGAAATTTACCTAAAAGGTTACTTTCGAACCTGCCTGTCTAACTTTTTTCGTCCCTTTTTGTTCGACGTCTCAACTAAAAACGCTCTAGGGCGATTTAAAGGGGGCCTCACCCATGCCAACCTGGCACGAATGTTGAGATATAGGCTTATGAGACGCTTATTTTAACGAACGAGGGAATTATGAAAACGAATATGCTACTTACGATCTTACTCGCAGGCATGACGCTCTTTTTAGCGAACTGCTCTAAATCCAATGACTCTTCCGCAAATACAGCTACGACTTGCAGTGCTGGATACACTTATACTCAGCTTGGTTGCTTGCCACAAAATACAGCTATTTGTGGAACTGCTAATTACGGTTATTCAAATGGTCAGTGTTATGCACAGATCACTACCACAACAAGCTCTTGCACAGCTGGTTACGTCAACACCCAACTAGGTTGCTTACCACAAGGCACTTGCACAGCTTATGGTGCTAATTATGGTTTTTATAATGGTAGTTGCTACCCAGCAGTAACAACAACAACTGCCACTGGGTCTACATGCCAAGCTGGATACGTAGGAACACAAATGGGTTGCTTACCACAAGGTTCTTGTTCTGCTTACGGCCCTAACTACGGTTACTACAACAACTACTGCTACCCACGCACATACTAGCGCCAACTTAGTTAAACTGTCCTTGATATCCGCTCTTAATTTGGGTTTCCCTCCCCAAAACGCTGTGGCTGACCAAACCGGTTAGCCACAGACTGACCTAAGCCACCTTCTTTTGGCCTACCACTTCTTCCGCCATATTTTGCACCATGTGTTCAAGGGTATTTGCTTGAGCTGCCATTTCTTCCGATGTCGCCGCAGTTTCTTCCGCAGCCGCACTGAAAGCTTGAGTTTGCTTTTCTAAGGATCCCATCGCTTGATAAATTGCTTGAATACCTTGAGTCTGCTCCCCTGTCGTTGAGGCGATTTCTTGATTCAACGCACTGACTTTTCTTACGGAAGATACGATCTGACCTAAAACTTGATCGCTTTTTTCTGCCAACTCTAAAGAGACCCGTGTCTGACTCACAGAGCTTGTGATGACGCCTTTAACTTCTTTGGCAGCCTCCGCAGATTTCAAAGCCAAATTTCTGACGGCGTCAGCGACGACGGCAAATCCCTTACCTTGCTCTCCGGCTCTTGCGGCTTCGACCGCAGCATTCAATGCTAAAAGATTTGTCTGAAAAGCAATATCGTCAATAATATCCATAGCAGAGGTAATCTCTCGAGAAATTTTTGACATGACGGAGATCGACTCGATCAAGCGTTTCACCTCTTCCGCGCCCTCGGTAGCGCCATATTCCGAACTTTGCGCAAGGGAAGCCGCTTGACTGGCTCTCTCTTGATTCGCTTGAACAACATCGCTCAGACTTTTCACCGAGTGAACGGTTTCTTCAATTTTTTCTGCTGATTCGACGGCTCCCTGTGCAACACTTTGTCCGGCTGCAGATAACATATGGGACGCTTCAAGGACTTGCTTGCTGGCATCACTCGCATCGCTCACAGTTCGCGCCAGCAGATTCATAAGTTTTCCCGCAAAAATAAAAAACAATGCAAACGCTAAAATAAATGCGACTGAAAAACCAATCATCGCTTTGACTTTAAACTGGGTGACCGCTTTTTCAACGTCATCGGTGTAAAGACCACTTCCGATAACCCATTTCCATGGCTTGAACTGGCGGACAAAACTGATCTTCGGTTCCGGTTGCGAAGATCCGGGTTTAGGCCACAAATAGTTCACGAATCCCTCAGCCGCCGGAGTTTTTGCCATGTTCACGAACTCAACAAAAAGATGAAATCCATTGGGATCTTTCATCGCCGTAAGATCTTGCCCGTTCAAGTCAGGTTTAATCGGATGCATTAACATGGTAGGCTTAAGATCATTCACCCAGAAATATTCGTTCCCCGCATAGCGCATGTGACTCAATGCCGCTAAGGCTTGCCGTTGGGCTTCCCCTTCGGAAATTTCTTTGTTCTCGTAGCGCTGATAATAAACCTCAACCGTTTTCGATGCGAGATCGACAGTACTTTTCAGCATCGCCTGACGATCGGAGTACATATTTTCGCGAACCAGGGGGATGACATAAAACATGACTATCGCCCACAACGGAATAATTGATAGCCCCAAAAGCACCAGAGTTTTGTATCGGTAGCTATGCCCCTTCCACACTGTCATCGTGGACCTCCCATCTTTCGCACA
This sequence comes from Bacillota bacterium, assembly GCA_050257115.1. Taxonomy (GTDB): domain Bacteria; phylum Bdellovibrionota; class Bdellovibrionia; order Bdellovibrionales; family Bdellovibrionaceae; genus Bdellovibrio. The sequence goes on along the minus strand of JBLMWG010000163.1, from coordinate 11,124 downwards.
GCGAATCTTGTCGGAATTTGCTCATGGGGCTGAAGGATTCTCGACTTTATGTGAAAGCGCCGCACTTTTGTGTTTCAGAAAAAATCATTTTTAGAATATATTTGTCTCTTACCGGAGATACACTCACATGCCTCACATCCGCTTCAGAGCCCTCAATTCAGAGCAGGTTGCCACTCTTAGCAAAACTCTTTTGACAGATCTTGCTTCTATCATTCAGACCAGCGAAGACAACTTTACTTTTGAACTGGTACAAACTCAGTTTTTTACTCAAGGTCAGGTGAGTGATGGATACCCCTTTGTGGAAGTTCTCTGGTTCGAGCGAACGCCCGAGGTTCAGCAACGAGTTGCGACCTTGATTACTGAAAATATTAAAGAGCTGATTGCCACCGATGTCGCTGTGGTCTTTCAACCTCTGCTGCAAACAAACTATTTCGAAAACGGTCAGCATTTCTAAAACGAAAGCAGCCGTCAATTTCGCTGCAAAAGGCAGTGAGAGATAAGAATGAAAGTGCGTCCATCTCTGAGGGGACAGTTTTAATGCTTTTCATCATTGAGATTACGAGTACGAAGGGTTCCACAATTTAATTTGGCAAAACACCCGACCCGCTTCTAGAGTTCCCCCTTCTATTTTTTTTGAAGAGGTGCTTTTTCATGAGTGTTTCGATTCCTATTAGTCCCATCCCCTGTTTGAACTTCGTCGATGGAAAGTTTAAAAAAGCCAGCGGCCCTACCCGTCATGTTTTCAGCCCATATACCAACGCCATCATTGGTGAATTTTCTGAATCCACTTCTGAAGATATCGCCGGCGCCGTCGAACACGCTCAAGAGTCTCAGAAAGAATGGGCGCTAACTCCGTTGAAAGAGCGCGCAAAAATCATGTTTAATTTCCGCGAAATTCTTTTGCGTGATCTTGATGAAATTGCCCATCTTAAAAGCTCTGAGTCGGGAAAAACCTTCACCGAAGGACGCGCGGGCCTGATGAAAGGTATTGAGGTCCTAGAATATGCCCTCTCCCTTCAAAACATGGATCTCGGTGGCAAAATGGAAGTTTCTCGAGGCGTGACCTGTGAATACCGCAGGGAACCCCTTGGCGTTGTTGCTGGTATTACACCCTTTAACTTTCCCGCCATGGTGCCGATGTGGTCGATTCCTATTGCTCTGACATTAGGAAATGCCTATATCTGGAAACCTTCCGACAAAGCCCCACTGACATCGATGAAAATTGCTTCAGCATTACTCGAGGCGGGACTTCCTGATGGAATTTTACAAGTCTTACATGGTGGGCGAGAAGTCGTCGAAGCAATCATCGATCATCCGAAAGTCAAAGCCATTGGCTTTGTCGGTTCAACTCCCGTCGCAAGAGCTGTCTATCAACGCGGGACTTATCTTGGAAAAAGGGTCTTGGCCTTAGGCGGAGCAAAAAATCACATTGTCTTGTTGCCTGATGCCAACCCCGACATAGCGGGCGTGGGAATTAGCGATTCCTTCACAGGATGTGCTGGTCAACGATGCATGGCTGCAGCGGTTCTGCTAGCTGTTGGCAATGTGGATCCTCACATTGAAAAAGTTATCGCGCGTGCCCGTTCTTTGAAACTGGGACCTGATATGGGCGCTCTGATTTCTGACACCCAAGTTAAGTATCTCCATGAAGTTATCGCTCGCGCTGAAGGCAAAGGGGCCACAATCCTTTTAGATGGACGCTATGCCAAACCTCCCCTCGGCATGGAGCAAGGTAACTGGATGGGCCCAACAATCATCGACAACGTGCAACCCGACAGTGAGCTAGCAACCGAAGAACTTTTTGGTCCCATATTAAGTATCATTCGCTGCAAAGACATTTCTCAAGCGATGGATATTGAAAACTCAGTGTCTTATGGAAATGCCTGTTCCGTTTTCACGTCTCAAGGAGCTTTAGCAGAAAAAGTGATCCGCAAAGCTCGCGCCGGCATGGTTGGGGTCAATATCGGTGTGCCCGTTCCCCGTGAACCATTTTCTTTTGGCGGTATAAATGCATCGAAATTTGGACACGGTGATATCACCGGCGGAAGTTCCTTAGATTTCTGGTCAGACCTTAAAAAAGTAACAACAAAATGGGAACAACAATTTGACACCAACTGGATGTCATAAAGAAAGGCCTCATTATGCAAGATCTAAAACGTTCTTCTCATGTCGTCCTCACGTCGCATTCAAGTCAAGTTTACAAAAACAGTCCCCTGATAAACTGGGGTGCCCGTGATCCAAAAACCCGCGGCCCTGTTGTCGCCTCTTTGACCGAGCCTCATAATCGCAATGCGATTGGCACCCACAGTGGTTCCTATACTGTGTATCGAGCTCTTTCAATTGCCCAAGGCCGATATTCAACCACTCATCGTCCCGATTTGCACAACACAGAAAGCCCTGTGCAAATTGGACCTTATGCTTCGTGGTTTGATCCCGACAAAATGGTGTCGATTGACCCCTGGGGTTTTGACGTTAACATTCATTTTAAAAGTTATTTTGACACTGGCTATGACGTGCGCCCCACAATTGCCGTCACTCAAGCCCGCTTACAAATTCCAGAAATTCATCAAGCTATCGATGCCGGCCGCCTGAAAATTGACGGAAAAATTGTTCTGGAAAACAAAGACATCAAAGTGACCAAAGTGGCCTTTGAACCCGTTTGGTATTTGCCAGGAATCGCGAAGCGCTTGAACGTTGACGAAGGTGAGTTGCGCAAAATTCTTTTCCAGGAAACTGGGGGCATGTTCCCAGAGTTGGTGACCCGACCTGACCTGAAAGTGATGTTACCCCCTATTGGTAGCACAACGGTTTATATTTTCGGTAATCCTCAGGATCTGGCGAACAAAGACGTTGAACTAACTTGCCGCGTGCATGATGAGTGCAATGGTTCCGATGTATTTGGCTCTGATATTTGCACCTGCCGACCTTATTTGATCTATGGAATTGAAGACGCAGCCCGCACAGCCCAACGTGGTGGTGTCGGTATCATTTCGTACTATCGTAAAGAAGGCCGCGCCCTTGGTGAAGTGACGAAGTTCTTGGTTTACAATGCACGCAAACGTCAAGTCGGTGGTGACTCGGCGGCGACTTACTTCCACCGCACTGAATGCGTGGCGGGTGTCGAAGATGCGCGCTTTCAAGAACTGATGCCAGATATCTTGCAGTTCTTTGGCATTACGAAAATCCACAATCTGCATTCCATGAGCAACATGAAATACGATGCTATCGTTAAATCCGGCATTGAAGTGATCAATCGTATCTCAATCCCGGCAGACCTGATTCCAGCAGATGCACAAGTCGAAATCGAAGCCAAAAAGGCTGCCGGCTATTTCACACCAGGAGAAGTTAAAAACCGCGAAGAGCTGGCAATGGTACAAGGGAGACCCATCGAATGAATTCACCAAACACACAAACCGCAGATCTGAATTATCTTTTATCTCCAACCGCGGTCCGCCAGGGTGCCAATGACATTTTAGCGTTAACGATAAAAGGCGAAACAAACTTCAACTATCATCCGGAAAAAATGAACGAAGTTGTCGACTATGTCATAGATGTGATCAATGAAAACTATCCTTCCCACGAAATTCCCTTCCATTCACGTTGGGGACATTTCCGCGTGGCACAAGTAGATCGCGTTGCACTTTTAGACGAAAAACTTCAGGGTCTCGAACCCCTCGAAGTTGTGCGCACGAAGCTGGATCTTGTCATCACCTCGGTGCTGCTCGACGCGGGAGCTGGAAACGTGTGGACTTTCAAGGAGCCTTCCTCTGGAAAAGTAATGAATCGCTCCGAGGGACTCGGAGTTGCAAGTTTTCATCTTTTTATGAGCGGTCTTTTGTCAGATGATTTAGACAATCCCTTGCGCGCTACAGCCCGTGGACTGCAAGCGCTCAATCTTCACGACTTGGCAGACTCCTTCCAAGTCAGCGAGAAAAATCCCTTAGTGGGCCTCGAAGGACGACTGAGCCTTATGCACAACCTGGGTAAAACAGTTGAAGCAAAACCAGATTTCTTCCCCCAAGGGCGACCGGGCAGCTTGGTGGACTATTTGCTAAAACGCTACGGTATGACAGTCACAGGACCACAGGTACTGCGCGCCGTCCTTGATAGCTTAGGTGATATCTGGCCTGGAAGAATTAAAGTCGGCGACACTAATTTAGGAGACACCTGGATCTACAAAAAAATTCCGACGGGCCTTGCTTGCTTCCATAAACTTTCTCAGTGGATGACTTATTCCTTGTTAGAGCCCCTCATAGAGGCCGGCTTTGAAATCAGCGAGGTGGAGGATCTCACAGGGCTTGCTGAGTATCGCAATGGCGGACTGCTTTTGGATAAAGGCCTTATCAGTTTAAAAAACCCAACACTCAAAGAACTCCGTCACAGCCCCGACTCAGAGGTCATTATAGAATGGAGAGGACTCACGGTCAGTCTGCTTGATAAAATTGGAAACCTTGTTCAAAAAAAATTGAACAAATCCCCAACGGAATTTCCTCTTGCCAAAGTTCTAGAAGGTGGCACTTGGTGGGCTGGCAGAAGAGCCGCAAGGAGCTTAAGAGCCGACTGCTCCCCACCTTTAAAAATCGACTCAGACGGCACAGTGTTTTAAACAATTTGGAGCAGATATATATGAACAACGTTACTATCGTTAATCATCCCCTTCTTAAACATAAGCTTGGCTATCTTCGTGATCGCAATACTTACAGCCACGAATTCCGCGAACTCATCAAAGAAGTATCTAAAATTTTAGTTTACGAGGCGATGAAAGATTGGACTGAATTGCAGACCGTAGAGATCGAAACACCGATCACGAAAACCATCGCGGAACGTATTTCGAATCCACCCGTGATTGTATCTATCCTCCGTGCAGGTAACGGAATGCTGGAAGCAGCCCTTTCCATGCTGCCTTTTGCGAGCACCGGATTTATTGGGATATACCGAGACAAATTCATACACAACACGGTGGAGTATTACTTTAAGATGCCCCAGGACATCCAAGGCAAAGATATTCTGCTGTGTGACCCATTGATTGCTACTGCGGATACGATTATAGCGGCCATCGACCGTCTCAAAAACTATAATGTCGGTCGCATTAAGGTTATTTGCATTTTAGCTAGCGAAAAGGGTCTTAAAAAAGTTCATCATTTTCATCCTGATGTTGAAATCTACACGATAAATGTTGAGAATGAGATCAACGAAATGGGTTATTTGGTCCCTGGCCTCGGTGATGCTGGCGATCGCTTATTCCAAACCAGATAGGAGTTTTGCCTATGCACGGACCACACATTATTGGAGTCGCTGGTGGCAGCGGCTCTGGCAAAACACACTTCGCCAAAGATTTACAACGCATCCTCGGTGAAGAAAATTGCTCCATCGTGTATCAAGACAACTATTACATCGATCAGTCCGCCAAATTTGACGGCGACGGTGGCTCGGTCAACTTTGACCATCCCAGTAGTTTGGATTTCCCCCTGTTAGCTCAGGGATTAAAACTCCTCAAGGCTGGCATCCCTCTGGCCATTCCCATTTATGATTTTAAGACTCACACCCGTCTTAAGGAAACCTTGTTAGGCCAACCGACAAAAATTATTCTAGTGGATGGGATTCTTATCCTACATTCCGACGAAGTCCGCGCACAGCTTGATGAAACCATTTTCTTTGATACTCCGGAACACCTGCGCTTTGAGCGCCGCCTACTTCGTGACGTGAAAGAACGTGGTCGCACCGCAGAAGGAGTGCGCAAGCAGTTTGAACTGCAAGTTCGCCCCATGCACAATGAGTTTGTGGAGCCATCAAAGCAACATGCGAATCTTGTTGTGAAAGACCTTGGCGACTATGGGCGCATTCTTGACGAAGTCAAAAATCGTTTAAGCCCTTTGCTTTTATAAACTGGCCCCTCAGAGTGTGGATTCTGTGTTTATCCAGCTGAGACAATTATGCGCTCGTCCTCCATCCTTGGAAAGCTGAAAACCGAGCTTCCTGCTCGGTTTTATAGGTTGATCCCATCTGTTTTTTTAATTCCGCGCACGATGCGCGGAATTCAGCGTTCACAGGACGGACGTACTTTGTTCCTTACCTCTCACTGCATTTTTGAAGAGAATTTGAATTTGCCCAGAATCTTGCGGGTACTCTCAGGACTTTTCCTTTCAAAAGAAGAAACCACCAAAGTTTAATACGACTCTTCGGACTATGTCTCTTCTTGATTTCTCATGTGGTCAGCGACACGCAAGAGTGAATGTAGCAATTCACTCCGCAAAGGTTCTTGCACGCCCACGTCTTCAAAGGCTTTCACCATACATAGCATCCACTGATCCCTCTCGGACTTTCCGATTTGAAAAGGAAAATGGCGCATACGAAGACGTGGATGTCCATAACGCTCTTCAAAAAGTGGCGGACCACCAAGCCAGCCGGAAAGATGCATAAAGAGCTTTTCCTCAGAACCACGCAGATTTTCAGGATGCATTTTGCGAATGCCTTGAGCCTCAGGCATCGTATCCATGATTTCATAAAAACGTTTTGTTATTTGGCGCAAGACAACCTCGCCACCCAGAAGCTCATAGGGAGTTTTTTGTATATCAGACATAAGTGCCTAAGATTTTAATGGGAAATTGGTTATAAAATCAACTTAAGTCCGGATGCCTATAAACCATTGGCTAGAAACGAAGCACGTCCGTAACAATTTATCTCGAAGAGCCCTGCTTGCAAATACACTGAAAGGTGACAGTTTCCATTCACAAAAGAGGCAAGACAGATGCGCATTTTCATCCCGCTGAAAAATCATCTCAACAAAATCTATAATTTCATCAAAGAGCTCGAACAAATTCCTCTGCGAAACTTTTCTGATGACTTCGAGTCAGACTCAAAAACCAAGCCCGTTCGCGCTCAACGCAGTAATCCAGTGAAGGTGGAGGACCTCCGTCCTCCACGAAAAACGGAATAGGATGTCTTAAACTGATACGAATCTTCGATTTTTTGTCGATCCTTTAATCAGAATATTCCATATTTTCCAAAAGAGCGTCATACTCATCTTAGCTGTTAGTAACGGGTAAGGACTTTGAAATGAAAAAAATCGCTCTCGCCATTGTTGGCTTCAGTCTTCTCTCTCTGGTTGCACTTCTTCCTTCACAAGGAGATACTTCCTCCGCAGATATTTTGGCCTTTAAAACAGAGGGCCACTGTATGTCGCGACTCCTGGATAAGTCGCCTCGGTTTTTTCCCACGGACAAGTGCTATTTAGGATAACTCCGCGAACTCGTGAGTTGGTTGAAGCGGGACTTTAGGATTCCGAAAGCCCGCTCTCCAGCAGTCACATTCCTGTATAGTCAGAGCGGAAATGCGTCTTGCCCGCTTTATCCTGGAGAAAGTAAATATCTCCTAAACGGTCGATTTGCCCTAGACACGTCAGCAATAAATCATCCGCAGATAAAATTCCAAGCAAACGGCGGGAATTTTCTTCTACGACCACGAGGCGTCTCACATGGGATTTGCGCATGATCTCTAGGGCCTCATCAATCTCTGCATCTTTTGATACCTCAACCAAATTCTTAGTCATAACACTTCCGACATACTGACTGTCAGAAGCCACTCCTCTGACCACAGCTCTGGTCACTATATCCCGATCCGTAATAAGTCCTACGGGAACCTCTTCGGCATCGATCACGACAAGGCACCCCACAGATTTTGCCTGCATAAGAAGAGCAGCTTGCTGCAAATTTGCTTCTGAAGAAATCGCCACCACGGGTTTTTTACAGAGATCAGAGACTGTCATTTAAAATCCTTTCGTTAATAACGGAATGCTCTCTCACTCATCGCAAAGACTATGCCACTAAAATTTTGTGTTATTGGTTTTCAAACTAATATGACGAAGAGATACATTGTTAAACATCACAAATCGTTGCGACATCTTGACCAAGATCTTGCGACAAATTGTCTCAAAAAAAGGATCTAATAAAAATTAAGCTTCTTCCTTGGTGGCACAGCAATTGCCTATACCTCTGTCACAGGGAGGTTTCGATGCTCAACAAGGCCACAATTTTTCTTTCACTAGCAACCGTATTATCTTTCACGGCCTGCGCCAGCACACAAAACCAGAATGCAAGTTTAGACCAACGAATCAGCGCTGAGCCCCGCGCCGATACGCCAGAGGAAATAGCACAAAGAGCAGCTGACACCTTTGCAAACGCACCGGGATTAACAACGGATCAACGACAAAAGCTAAATAAGCTCTATCTAAAAACATATGCCGAGGCACGAGAAATCAGGAAAGAGATTGGTCAAATGAAGTCTCTTCTTTTTCGAGAAGCTTCACAAAAAAAATTCAAATCGGGAGATATCAACGAACTCACTCAAAAAATTGTGGCCGCGGATCAACGTCGACTCAATATCATGTTCAGATCTCTTGAGGAAATGCAGCAAATTGTTGGCTATGGCGCTGACAAGAAAGACCTTTATGAGTACCTGCGGAACTATGATATGCCCAATGCCAGAATGAAATAAATGTAACTACCGTGTCGCTCTTCGGGTGCAATATATTTTTTCTGAACAACCAAATTGCCCCGGGGTTGGTATGTCAGATTTCCCACGAAACACTTTCGATTCACAATGCCCAGAGATGAAATCTCTTTTGGAGCTTATCCCTAAAATAGCCAAATCCGGTGCTAATATATTGATTCAAGGAGAAAGCGGCACCGGGAAGGAAGTACTCGCACGACACATTCACCAAGTTGCCACTCACGGTGCCACCCCCTTCGTTGCCATCAACTGCGCTGCCATCCCTGAAAACCTCTTAGAGTCAGAACTCTTTGGACACCGTAAAGGGTCCTTTAGTGGTGCCATTAGCGATCATAAAGGCATTTTTGAAATGGCCTCCGGGGGTACAATATTTTTAGATGAAATTGGCGATATGCCTCTGAACCTCCAGGCCAAAATTTTGCGAGTTCTTCAAGAGAGAAGCATTCGCCCAGTGGGAAGCACCTCGGAGCGCAAAGTGAACTTTTCCTTAATTGCCGCTACCCACAGGGACCTCACTCAAGAAGTTCGCATCGGACGGTTTCGCGAAGACTTATTCTATCGCCTGAATGTTATTCCTTTGCATATAAAGCCACTCCGAGACAGGAAAGAAGACATCTCCATTTTAGCGCAGAACTTTGCTCTTCATTTTTCAAACAAGTACAACCATCGAGAACAGCGACTGTCCACTCAATCGTTGGACTTTCTAATGTCCTATTCCTGGCCTGGCAACGTGCGTGAACTAGAAAACTTTATTGAACGCGCTATTGTCATGCAACCAATGAACACCATTCTTGAACCGAACGATTTGCCGGTCTTAAGTTCGAATGAATGGCAACCTTTTCACGAGACGTTTTCCAACCTGCCGTCTTTATCGAGCCTCGTGGAAAGTTATATTAAATATGTGCTAGAGCATGTGGATTCGCATCAAGGAAAAGCCGCCGAGATTCTGGGGGTCAGTCGCCGGACCCTTTCGCGAAGGGCACAGAACTCTACGGCGACAAAAAATCTTGAGAGCGAATAGGGACCTTTTTATTCAGAATCTGGTCCATCTGACTGATCATCAGAGCCAGAGTCCGCAGAGTCGTCAGGTGGAAGTTCTGCTTTAGTATCTTTTTTGGAAGCCTCTATCGATGAAGGCGTTTTTGCCAAAACCACATTGCAAGCCGGTTTAGCTCTGAAGAAATGCTTCCACATCTCCTCCTGGGATTTTCCTTTAAGCTCTGGTATTTGCAATTCAGATCCGAGGTAAGAGCCGGCTTTGGCGTATTCTTTCAGATGCTTCAGTTTGTGAGGAACTTTCTTTTCGCCGTCACACTCACCTTGAGAAGCTTTTCCTCCTTCAGTGATAAAGCTGTAGGATTTCATCGGAGTTTTCTTCTTCGCAAATGCGAATGACCCCGGGTTCACCATGGGTTGAAGAAGTAAGACACCAGCCAAGATCGTTAGATTTTGAAGTTTGTTTTTTAACATATGTAAAAATGCTAACAGGAATTGGTGCCAGCTAAAAATGAAAAAATACTTTTATGACAGCTTTTTTTGCACGAGCCTCTTTGGACAAGAGCCTTAAATAGCACCAATCGCGATATTAAAATCGTGTTCTGAAATTGCTTCGATCCCTTCTTCTTCCAACAGATCTTGCATGACGATCTGAGCATCCAAAAGCTTGTTCACATTGTCGCTAACAAAACTCGTGGTGAAGATGATCTTCTTTTTTGATTTTTCAGCACCAATGACCGCAACGGCACCATCAACTCCGGTGATGAAAACTCCGCCAAGCATCTCAGCGGCGGCGTTCAATTCCTTAAGATGATTTTTGATAAGCTTTGTCGATTCAGATTTAATGGATTGCATGAGTAGTCTCTTTCTTGGAATCGATTTTTGGACATAAAAAAACCCGCGTTTCCGCAGGTTTGATATTTCTCTCAGAGGCTCATTTCTGGAGAAACCTCCGTCAGAACGCATCTGACGAACTATATCTACTTCGGCGGAGCCGAAGTGTAGACAAGAATTTTTTGTTCGCCCAAAAGGGCTGGCAAAAAATTTGGTAGTGAGAGGCGGACTTGAACCGCCGACCTACGGATTATGATTCCGTTGCTCTAACCAGCTGAGCTACCCCACCAACCGTAACGCATCAAGACATACAAGAACGTACAGAGTGTCTTTTTGCGTGAGCAACGATTTTTAGATGCAGAAGCCCCTGATGTCAATAATTAATTTCTGAGAAGTCTACGGCTTAAAATCTTGCTCTCTGAAAGCCCTCATTGGAATAATGACCCCTTCAATAAGATCCACGGAAAGGATTTACGATGAAACGATTCTTGATGGCCGCTTTGGTCCCGGCTCTGCTTGCAGGCTGCTCCAAACCCGAAAACCAAAGCCAATCCTCTTCTTCGGGCGACTCTATTCAAAAAATTCTTCAGCTTTTTTCGAACCAAATCACGGTGAAAACCCTGGATGACCAGGCCATCGCCGGAGCACAAATCCTGATCGGCGACGCCCTGAACTCCCCGTTTGAAGGGAATCTTCTGACGACAAACTCCGCAGGTCAGGTGACCCTCCCGGCAGCTTGGTCCGAAGCTCTGCCGGTAACGATCGCGGCTCCGGGATATGTGCGTG
>JBLMWG010000162.1:0-11458 GCA_050257115.1 Bacillota bacterium | reverse complement strand
TTGTGGTTTATTCCAGCGCGATTCAATACGGCAATCCTGAGATCTCTGAAGCGCGTGCCCGCCAAATTCCGTTGATCCCAAGAGCTGAAGCTTTGGCGGAAATTATGCGCCTTAAGCGCGGTATTGCTGTGGCAGGAACCCATGGGAAAACGACGACCACATCCATGACTTCGGCCATTTTCCTTGAAGGAAAACTGAGCCCAACGATTGTGGTTGGTGGACGTTTTGAATTGATCAAATCGACAGCTCTTTTGGGGTCTGGTGATTGGTTGGTTGCTGAAGCTGATGAGTCAGATGGAAGCTTTAACAAGCTTTCTCCGGAGATTGCGATTATCACCAACATCGACTCTGATCATTTAGATCATTATAAGACTTTTGAAAACTTGCAAAAAAGTTTCTATGACTTTGCATTAAAAGTTCCGTTTTATGGCAAAGTGATTGCGTGTGGCGATGATCCGATCGTTCGTCAGATTTTTGAGAACTTCCCAAAACGTATTTTGTATTATGGTTTTGAGGAAAGAAATGATCTGGTTATTTTTGGTGAGCAAGGCAGTTACTCGTTGTACCGCAGTGATCGCTTGCTTGGGGCTCGCCATTTAGTTGGTAAATTCCATCTTAAGGTGCCGGGACGGCATAATGCGCTGAATGCGGTGGCGGCCATTTGCGCAGGTATGGCAGCAGGAATTCCATTTGATATTTGTGCAGCAGGTTTGCAGCGCTTCGAAGGTGTGGATCGTCGCTTCCATTTTAAAGGCGAAAAACACGGTATCAAAGTATACGACGACTATGGACATCATCCGACGGAAGTGCGCGCTGTTTTGCAGGCTTTCCGTGAAAAGTATCCGAAGAATCGCTTGGTTGTTTTCTTTCAGCCACATCGCTACAGTCGTACTCAACATTGCTGGCACGACTTTACTACCGCTTTCATTGAAGCTGATGAGGTTTTGCTGACGGATATTTATCCAGCGGGGGAAACTCCGATTCCAGGAATAACCAGCGAAAAACTTGCTCAAGAAATGAAGCATGAACATGCCCATTACTTCTTGCGTGATGATAAATCATCCCAAAAAATTGCATCGATGCTCAAAGACGGAGATGTCTTTATCACCTTAGGGGCTGGCGATGGTTGGAAGCTAGGACTTGATGTATTAGAGAAAATCTAAACAAGACAAAGCCGGGATCATACAACCCGGCTTTTGTTTTTATCCTGTGACTAATTTCGTTACATCTTCCACGACATGTTTCATCACTTGGGACTGATTATTGAGTTCCTCAGAGGCAGTTGAACAGTCTTGGGCAGAGGCGCTATTTGCTTGGGTGATTTTTTCCATAGCCGATAGTGCTAAATTAATTTGGTGGACTCCTTGTTCTTGTTCGGCGCTTGCTGTCGAAATTTCCGAATTCAAATTCGAAAGTAATTCAATCGTCTGTACTATTTCTCTTAAGGACGCTTCACTGGAACGAACCACTTCGTGGCCATGCTCGACCTTTTCGGCACTTTCGGAAATCAGCTTGGAGATTTCCTTAGCGGAAGTGGCGCTTCGTTGTGCTAGGCTGCGGACCGCATCAGCGACCACCGCAAAACCTTTTCCATGTTCACCAGCGCGCGCTGCCTCTACGGAAGCATTGAGTGCAAGTAGGTTTGTTTGAAAGGCGATATCATCAATCACTGTGACAATTTCTTCAATTTTCTTTGAGCTAGAAGATATTTCTTCCATAGAGTTTGTTAGTTCGCGAACGTCACGTTCTCCGATATGAGCTTTTTCTTGCGCTTTCACTGCGAGTTCCTTGGCTTTTGCTGCGTGCTCGCTGTTGCGTTTGACCATCGACGAGATTTCCTCTGTCGAAGCAGAAGTTTCTTCAATAGAGGCGGCGGCGTTGACCGATGATTGTGTTAAGTTTTGACTGGACGTAAGGATCTCACCACTTGTCGTTGCGACCTGGTTGCCAGCTTTATTGAGTTGTTGAATGGCGTTCATTAAAGCGGTGAGAGGCTTTCTGATAAAGACAAAAGAAATAACCAAAATGAAAGCTGAAATGAGAGCAGTCCAAAAAAGAATAGACACGGACGTTGAATTTGCCGCTGCTTTCACATCCTCTGTGGATGAGGTTACGGCAAAGATGCCGTGCATGCGACCATCTTTCCAGTCTTCCATTTGATATCCCAAAATATCTTTTCCATTTTTCCAAGGAGATTTCTCAGGGGAGCCATGGCACAACAGACAGCCTTGCTTTTCGGATAGAAAAACGGGGCGGTAGACAGTAATTTTAGAGTCAGCGTCTTCGACGATTTCCTTAAGTTCAGGGTTTTCTTTGAAGCGTCTGATGATTTCCGCTTCGCTGGCGGTGGCTTTATTTTCCTTGCGGCGAGGTTCATTAGAAAAAACCCGAAATGTGTAGGAGTCCTTTGCGGCATTTTCAAAGCCCACTTTGATAGATGCAAAAATTGGAACTTTGTGGAGGATACGGTCCTGAATTTCCGTAGGGAGTTTTCCATCGGGATATTTTTTTTCGGCCATCAGAATGTCTTCTTCAAGCCCTCCTTGGGTGGCGATGTAAGAGCGGATGGCCTCAAGTCTCGAGAGAATCGCCTGGGATTTTTCGACGAGTGATTCACGACCTTGGTGGTGAATTTTTGAGAAAGAGATGGCGACAGCTGCAAGGGTGCAAACGGCGCTGGAGATCGCAATGTTGAATATTATTTTTGTCGAAAGCTTCATATGAGTAATCTATCGGACGTTTGTTTGCTTGCTATATGGAGGAAAATTCATGTTAATTAAATTCCCATCTGAGGTAGAGTGATGCATTGATTTTATCACTGCCCCTAGGTCTTGGTTTTTGTGGTCGCTGTGTTGACTAGTACATACCTCCTGTCTTTGTTGGTAGGCTTTAGTCAGATGGTTTTCGCCAGTGGAGTGTTTCTGTTGTGAAGAAATTAGTTTTGAAACTTATTTTTGGTTTCGTCGTTATTCCTGCAGTTCTTGTCGGGACTCTTTTTTATTTAAACAAAAATGGCTTCTTTAATATTCAAAAGATCGAGGTCGTTTTAGAAAATCCCACTCCTGGGCAAGAGCAATTTCTGAAACCGAATGTTGATGAGCTTGAAGCTTCTTTAGCAAAGTACAAAGGCACTTCTCTTTGGAACATTAAGTTGAAGGACATCTCTAAAGAAGCCAAAGATTGTGATTGGATTGAGAGAGCGATGATCTCTCGCTCATGGCCCGCAACGTTGTCTTTAAAAATTGTCCCTTATGAAGTGAAGTTGCTCTATATGGCAAAGGCGGGAAAGCTGATGCCTATTATTAAAAATGGTTCATTCTTAAATCCTGTTGAAGCAAAGCAGGCTCCTGATGTGGCGATTCTTCAGGGTGATAATTTTGCGAATAAAAATGAGCTTAGAAAAAAAGCAGTAGATGTTATTGAGCAGATCCCTGCTGAAGGAAGTTTCAGCAGAAAAACAATTTCTGAAATTCGCTACGACGGTAAAGAAGGTTTTTGGATGACGATGATAAAAACCGGCGTACAAGTGAAAATCGGCGATGATCAAGTTGCTTTGAAAGCAAACCGTGTGAGTAAGGTTGTTGATTATCTCGAGAATCGCCAATTTGACGCGCGCGTCATAGATGCGAATCTGTCAAAGAAAGTCCTTGTCAGGTTGCGTAAGGATCCCTAAGCTTAAGTCTGGAAGACCATCCAAAGTCGAGCCTAGGTTCGGCCAAATCGAATAAAATGAATTTATTCTTGGTCTTCCCAAACATGCACCTTGTTGATCATGTCGAATGGTCATCCGGGTATCCGTGAGGACTTAGGGATGAGTAACACAAAACCGAAAGCTCCGGTATTGGCTGGTTTAGATATTGGTTCTACCAAAGTTTGTTTCGTTATTGGAACAGTCAATCCAGAGGGAAAAATCGAAGTTGCAGGAGTTGGTACAGCTCCGAATACAGGCATCCGTCAAGGTGTTGTCGTTAATATTGAAGCGACCACTGACTCCATTAAAAAAGCCAAAGAAGAAGCAGAATTAATGTCAGGTTACACCGTATCCGAAGTTTGGGTCGGCGTTTCTGGCACACATATTTCCTCGTTTGATTCTAAGGGTATGGTGGCGATCAAAAATCGCGAAGTGACCGCTTCAGAAATCGATCGTGTGATCGAGGCGGCAAAAGCGGTCGCAGTACCAACAGATCGCACTGTTCTGCATATCCTACCAAGAGAATTCAAAGTCGATGGCCAAGACGGTATCACTGATCCAGTGGGTATGTCGGGTGTTCGTCTTGAAGCACAAGTGCATATCGTGACGGGCAGTCAAACAGCGATCAGCAATACTGTTAAGTGTGTTGAAAAAGCCGGTTTGAAAATCGCTGGTTTGGTGTTGAGCCAATTGGCTTCTTCCACCGCTGTTATCTCTAATGATGAAAAAAGCTTGGGTGTTGTCGTTGTCGATATGGGCGGCGGGACATGCAATGCTTTGTATTTCGTAAATGGCAGCGTGGCGCACTCTTCAATCATTCCAGTCGGTGGTTCACACTTTACTCACGACGTGGCTGTGGGACTTCGTACGCCGCAATTCGCGGCTGAAGATCTTAAGAAAAAACACGGCTGTGCGATGGCTTCCATGGTGAACGATAATGAAACTGTTGAAGTTGAAGGCGTGGGCGGTCGTAAAGCTCGCATGATTCCTCGTAAGGATCTTGCGGATATTATCGAAGCGCGGGCTGAAGAAACTTTGAATTTGATCGCCAATGATATCCGCATGAGCGGTGTCATGCCAATGCTGGGCTCGGGAATAGTTCTTACAGGTGGCGCAAGTCAGTTGGATGGTCTTATTGAAATGGGTGAGTTTATTTTCGATATTCCGGTTCGCAGAGGTGCGCCTCGTGAAATCGGAGGTCTTACAGATGTGGTGAAGTCAGGTGAGTTCTCCGCGGCTGTTGGACTTTTGCAGTATGGTTTATCGCAACGAAAAGATTTGTTGATGGGCCAACACTCGCAAGACCTTGAGATTAATATCGGAGAGTCTTTGAATGGGCTCACGAAGCGTCTTAAGGAAATGTTTGAAAAAGTATTTTAGTTTTTAAGTTTTACTCGGGTGGGGGCTGGAGGCCCCTGGAATAATTTCTTTCGGGGAGGGATAAATGTTTGAGTTGGAAGAGAATATCAATATCGGTGCAAATATTAAAGTTGTCGGAGTAGGCGGTGGCGGAAGCAACGCAGTGACGACAATGATCGCTTCAGAAATGAGTGGTGTAGAGTTCATCGTTGCCAACACAGATATCCAAGCTTTGAATGCCAACAAAGCTTCTAATAAAATTCAGTTGGGTCTTGATTTGACCAAAGGTCTTGGCGCTGGTGCGAATCCAGACGTTGGCCGTCGTGCTGCGATCGAATCTTACAACGAAATCGTAGAAAAGTTGGAAGGCGCAGACATGGTTTTCGTTACTGCTGGTATGGGCGGTGGTACGGGAACTGGTGGTGCTCCAGTGGTCGCGAAAATCGCCCGTGAGTTGGGTGCATTGACGATCGGTGTGGTGACTAAGCCATTCATGTTCGAAGGTAAAAAACGTAGCAAACATGCGGAAGCAGGTCTTCAAGAGTTGAAAGAAAATGTGGACACGTTGATCGTGATCCCGAATCAAAAGCTTTTGACGATTGCAGCTGAAAAAACGCCGCTATTGGATACTTTCAAAAAAGCAGATGAAGTTCTTCTGCAAGCAGTGAAAGGTATCTCTGATTTGATCAACATCCGTGGTTTGATCAACTTGGACTTCGCAGATATCCGCACGGTTATGTCTTCTAAGGGTATCGCTATCATGGGGACTGGCTCTGCAAAAGGGGAAAACCGCGCAGTAGAAGCTGCAACTGCAGCAATTTCTTCTCCTCTTCTTGAGAATGTAAAAATTGATGGCGCAACTGGTATCATCGTAAATATTACGGGTGGTTCTGAGTTGTCTCTATATGAAGTGAACGAAGCAACAACATTGATTACTGAGGCAGCTCATGAAGATGCAGAAATCATCTTCGGTGCGGTTATTGATGAATCTATGGGTGAAGAAGTTCGTGTTACTGTGATTGCTACTGGTTTTGATTCTCATGATGTTAAACTTGTTAACGACATGGCTCAAGTGAACCAAATGCAAAACTTCTTGAATCAAAATGCAGCACAGTTTGGTATGAACAACATGGGCATGGGAATGCAAATGCCTCAAATGGCGCAAATGCCACAAATGCCAACGATGCCGCAAATGCCTCAGTTTCAAATGCCACAAATGCCTGTGATGCCAACAATGCCAGCGATGCCGCAAGCTCCTGCGCAAGAACTTCCGCCCATCGCGGCAGTTCAGTCCCAAGTGATGAACTACACTTACCAACAGCAGGTAACTGAAGTTCCGGTCACTCCGGTGGTACCCCAGGTAACTGAGACGGTTGTGGTTCCGCCCGTAGAAGCAGTGACTCCGCAAGTTGCACAGCAAGCCGCGCAAAACATGGCACCTCAAATGCCGATGCAAGCACACCAGGAGGTTGCGGTACCAATTCAACCACAAGTTGAAACAGGTGTTTCTCCTCGTGACTTGTTGTTGGCAAAGGCCCGTGCTTTCAAAGAAAGCCAAGATTTAAAAAATCGCCACAATAACCCAGAGCAATTGTCGATGAACGTGGATCATGAACAACAGTCTCTTGAAGAGGCTCGTCGTATGGCTCGCGAAGTACTAAGCTCTCCATTCTCTTCTCAAAACTTGGAAGTTCCTGCTTTCATCCGCAAGAAACAAGGTTTTGATTTGAAACAAGACTAGTGGAAGCCTGGTTCATTTCCGACATTCACTTAAAAACCGCTGAAGAGCGCAATGGGCAAATCCTATTGCGCTTTTTGCGTTCTTTGTTGCAGAAAAATCCCAGTCAAACTCATCTTTTTTTGCTGGGGGATATCTTCGATCTGTGGATTGGTGATTCACAGTTTTTCGCGGATCAGTTTTCTGATCTGATGAAGGCACTCAAAGATTTACGTCAGGCCGGTGCGCGTATCACGTATATTGAAGGCAATCACGATGTTCATATCGAAGGTTATTTTCAAAAAAAATTAGGTGTGGAAGTATTTGTGGAGGCTCAGTACTACAATCTAGATGGATTGAAGGTCCGAGTTGAACACGGAGATTTGATCAATTTGAATGACATCAAATACTTGAAATACCGCGCCTTGATTCGCAATCCATTCATTAAGCCTCTGAAGGATGTTTTGCCTGGACGTTTATGGCATTATGTTGGCAACCGTGCCAGTAAAAAAAGCCGAGTACGTTCTGGTGAATATCGCACGCGCAACGAAGAGCAGTTAATTGGCATGATTCGCGGTCATGCCGAACGAGCCTACAAAGAAAAGCCCTTTGACGTGATCATTTCCGGCCACATGCATGTCTTTGATGATGAGATGATTCCTCTCAACGGGCACACTGTGCGTTCGGTCAATTTAGGTTCATGGTACGAAGAACACGTCCGCATCTTCCGCATCAAAGACGGCCAATGCGACTGGGTCACCATCTCCTAAAAGGTGCCTGCTTCTTTTTTTGCGACTCAATGTTCCGCAAAAAAAGAAGCAGGCACCTTTTGGTGATTTGACCGAAAATCGGATCGGACCTAGGCTCTTTTTAGTGGAGGAGTCTTTATGCGTTTGGTGTTGATTGCGGCCTTGGGGCTGTCGTTGGTTTCTTGTGCTTCTAATAGAAATAAAGCTGAAAAAATTGATACGACTTTGGAGACGTCGACTCCTGTAGGCGGTGCTGCCATCGGCGTTAAAGACGGAGACATGATTTATCAACGCAAAGTTCAGATGAATGAAGAACTTCGCACGTTGGAAAATGAAGTTTATGATCTTGAGGCTAAAGTGTTTGGCGGTCCTCGCTATTTAGATAACCGTGGTCTATACGGAGTTTTGCGTGATTGCCGAATTGCTTTAGGTGATGTCGGCAATGGTGGGGATGGTAAAGTTCGCTGGACGGAGTCTCGCCAATACGTCACTTCCGAAGAAGACTTTTCCAAGATCGGTGTTGAGAATAAGAAATCAATCGTCGGCGTCACAGAAGAAGGCCTTCGTGATCGAATCGAAAGATTTCGAGGTTATAAAGCGACTTTGATCAGTCGCCAAGACGAATACGAAACAAAGATCAAGGTTTGCCAACTTGAACTTGACCAACAAAAGGCCAAAGCGAAAGTTGAAGGGAACTAGTGATGCGATCAAAGGTTTTGATTTTCGTCGTAGGCGCGGTATTGAGTGCCTGCGCCAGCAAGCCGTTAACCTATGTTGGTTTGGCAGATTCTGAAACCTCTTTTGTGCGCACGCTATACTCAAGAGAAATAAAGAAATGTCCTGAGATTCAAACTTATCAGGGCGCGATCCCTCTGCGCGTGCAAATGAATCTAGAAAAGTTCGATACTGCCTATGTATGTGAGGCCTCTTTACCACTAGGAACAACTAAGGTGGGGCGCGATGAGGATGCAATCATAGTTCCGACCGAGCTAAACCGTGTTGTGATCATGGGTGATACTGGATGCCGCGTAAAGGGTGAATATCTGCAAAAATGCGATGATGAAAAAGAATGGCCATTTCCTCGCATCGTTCGCTCCGTAGAAAAAGAAGACCCTGATTTGGTAATTCACGTGGGTGATTACCATTACCGCGAGACCTGCACAGATCCGGCCAAGTGTGCTCCTTATGCAGGGCTTGTCGGTTATGGCTATAAACCGTGGGAAGCAGATTTTTATAGACCAGCGGAACCATTGTTAAGAACAAAGCCATTTATTTTCGTTCGTGGAAATCATGAAGATTGCCATCGTGCTCATGAGGGTTTTAGTAAAACACTGACACCTCTGGGAGAAGGAAAATGCGTGGAGGCGCAAGAAACGCGTTACACAAATATTGGCAATATCCTAGTTGTGAATTTTGATAATGGTAGTTTGTCCGATAAGCCTTTAGACGCAAAAGGATCGGAGCTTAAAGAGTTGCGGGCAAGATATCGTAAGATGGTTCAAGCCATTAACTCTCGTCCAGAACAAGAAGTATGGTTGATCACACATAAGCCCATCTGGGGCTTGGCACCGGTTTGGAAAGGATCACCGGGTACAGTACCAATCAATGTGAACATGCAGTTGGTAGTCAAAGAAATGCCATTGCCCAAAAAAGTGAAGTTTGTCTTTGGAGGCCATATACATAATTTCCAGATTGCTCAGGGGGATCATCCGTTGCAGTTGGTTGTGGGGGAAAGTGGAACGGCTTTGGATTACTTTAACGAGGAAACACGCAAATTGATTCCCTCTGGATTCAATGTATTTCCTTCGGATCATGGTTACCTTGTGATGGAAAAAGATGGCCAGGGAAAGTGGATCGGTCTGATTAAGTCTTTTGATGGGAAAACAGATTTTACCTGTCAGATGGAAGAGGACGGAGTTCCTTGTAAGTAGAAATAAAAAAGGCGCCTTCTCGGCGCCTTTCTTTTTTTAGAAGTTCATCGTGTAGCCGACGAGACCCTGAACACCAGACATCGTTGTTCGTAGATCTGTGCCACTTGTTTCAACTTCTTTTCCGTCGATACATTGGCTTATCCCACTAATAGCATTTGCGCAGGTGCCTTGAGCGATATTGCGTTCAATAGGAAGATAGCGAAGATTTCCTTCGATGCTCAGACAGTGTGATTCTGTAAAGCAGAAATCAACCCCGATGCCTCCCATAGCTCCGAAAGCATTGCCGTTAAATTTAACACTATTTGCGCCTGCAGTAATGTCACCATTCAAAGACCCATAACCTACCCCGGCTTGCATGAAGAAATGAATGAAGGGGCTTTCCAGAGGATACACGCGAATGATCGGAAACACTGTGAATCCGGTCAGTTTATAATCATAGCTGCCACCAGATCCTGATCCTGTTTCTGATTGTGTGAAATAAGATGGGCGCAAAACAAAAGCTACCGAAGAGGCATCGAAGCGATAAATCCAGTTGGCATAAAATTCATAGGCCGAGCCGAGATTTTTGGTGGAAGCACTGTTTGCATAGTTATTGGCGTCAATCACATTGTTTAAATCGTTTTGTCCGGCAGTAACAACAGAAAAACCCAACCCTAAAGAGTTTGATCCTCCCAGAGACCGGGAGCTTAAACCTGAAGCCACGCGTGCTGCATGAGCTGACGACATAGCCAATGAGCATAGAAGAGCTACAAAAATTTTCTTATGCATAAAATCTCCTGATTTCAAATAGATCTCGAACTTTGATTCTACCTTCAAGATAAGCTCTTTTGACAAATGAGTTTGTCTTTGGTCTAGCCTTAGGTATGAATTTACGTCTACAAACCATCGGCAATATGAGATGCTCTAAAAATATGAAGCACTTAGAAGAGAAAACTCTTTCCTCCAAGCAAGTTTATAAAGGTCGTTTTTTAAAAATCGAACAAGATGAAGTCCAGGCTCCAGATGGTAAG
Source organism: Bacillota bacterium (assembly GCA_050257115.1). GTDB lineage: Bacteria > Bdellovibrionota > Bdellovibrionia > Bdellovibrionales > Bdellovibrionaceae > Bdellovibrio. The sequence goes on along the minus strand of JBLMWG010000162.1, from coordinate 1,001 downwards.
GTGTATGTGCGTGAGTACATTTTGCACCCAGGGGCCGCAATGATGATTCCTTTGTTGCCCAATGGGAATGTCGTTATGGTTTATCAGTATCGTCATGCGGTTAAGCAAGTTTTGCTGGAGTTTCCTGCGGGGAAGCGTGATCCCGGTGAGCAAACGCTGAATACTGCGAAAAGAGAATTGGTCGAGGAAACAGGCTATGAAGCCAGAGAATGGAAATTTCTGACCACGATTCATCCGGTAATTGGTTATTCCAACGAGCATATTGATTTGTACTTGGCGAAAGACCTACTGCAAATGGAGCAGAAGCTCGATCACGGAGAATTTATTGAAGTCGTGGAAGTAAATCCAAAAGACTTAATGCAGCTGGTTCGGGACGGAAAAGTCAGTGATGTGAAAACCCAGATTGGAGCATTTTGGCTTGATAAAGTCCTTCGAGGCGAGTGGAATTAAGAGCGGAGGAATCCGCTCATGTTAGTACAATCTAAAGATAGCTTTAAAACTAAAGAAACACTTAAAGTCGGTACTAAAGAGTATACGATCTTTAATCAGAAAAAAATCTCTCACGCAAATTTGAAACGATTGCCGAAGTCATTGCGTGTATTGTTAGAAAATCTTTTGCGTCATGAAGACGGCGTGCATGTGACTAAAGAAGATATCGAGTCCCTGTTAAGTCTGAGCAAAGAATCTTTGAGTCGCGAAATTTCGTTCTTTCCGGCCCGGGTGCTTATGCAAGACTTCACGGGTGTTCCCGCGGTCGTGGATCTAGCTGCAATGAGAGACGCCATGAAATCCTTGGGCGGTGATCCAACCAAGATCAACCCTCTAGTGCCCGTGGATTTGGTGATTGATCACTCCGTCATGGTTGACTCATTTGGATCTCCGGCATCTTTTCATGAAAATGTAAAAATGGAATTCGAGCGCAATCATGAACGCTATGTGTTTTTGAAGTGGGGACAAAGAGCTTTTCATAACTTCCGTGTTGTGCCTCCGGGAACGGGGAT
>JBLMWG010000161.1:0-5660 GCA_050257115.1 Bacillota bacterium | reverse complement strand
ACGGGGATGGAGACATCCCCGTTTTTGTTTTGGGACAAAATATTATCAGTCGACATTTGTTAAGTGTTTTGCTGAGATAAAGACATCGAAACAAAGGAGTTTCCATGAAAGCATTATTGGCATCATTGATTTTTTTAGGCGCTTCTTACAGCTTTGCGGCGAAAACATATCAAGTTACGGGCCCTGTTTTAGAAGTAACTGATTCTAAAATCGTCGTCGAAAAAGGCAAAGATAAATGGGAAATCGAAAGAACAGCAGGCACGAAGGTGACTGGTGACTTAAAAGTCGGTGAAAAAGTGACTATTGAATACTCAATGGCTGCTGACAAAGTTGAAGTTAAGGAAACAAAAAAGAAAAAATAGATTCTCAAAAAACTTAAAAAGAAGAAAAACCATCGGGCAACCGATGGTTTTTGTTTTTAAACGGTATTTTATCTGGATCAGTTGATACCTGCATAAAACTTTTTCATGGTCCAAATTCAAGTCTTACAGAGTGAGAGTAGCTTCCAACGTCTCAAAGCTGCTTTTTTTTTAAATATATATTGCGGTTCAGTAAGAGTGCCCATATATAGGCCCCTCATTTTAAGGAGGCCGGTGTGTCCCGTTTATTATTAGTTCTTGGTTTGTTTTCAGTAGTTTCCTGTGGACCTAAGTTTGCCGGTGTACTTTCTCTAGAAAAAAATGCAGCCGTAATGAATGGAACAGACGTCAAAGAAAACGATGCGATTTTAACCAGCATCGTCTCTGTCTATAATATTAGGGAAAATTCAATTTGCACAGGATCTTTGATCGCTCCGGATATCGTTTTAACAGCCGCACATTGTGTGACCGGCAAGAAATCGGACATGCGCATTATCTTTGGAACAGATGTTGATGAGTGGTTGGGGGCTCGTGAACAGGATGTTATAGCAGAACACATCCATACAATCAGTGATATGAAAGCACATCCAGATTATAGCAGTGATCCAAGTTCTTATAAAGAGTCTGATCAAAGTGACATCGCCTTAATTAAGTTCCGTGGTGCTTTGCCTGAGGGATATAAGCCTGCCATATTCTTATCTGATGAGTCTCTTCTTAAGCGTGGCGCCATTGTCACAGTTGCGGGATATGGCGTGAATCATGTTGAATTGGAAGATTTCAACCCAAAGACGCTCAGCGCGGATAGGCTCGCAGAGTCCATTGATAGTGGTGAAGTTGTCTGTAATGACAAATATCAATCATGCTACAAAGTGGTGATGACTGGCGATGGGAAGCTTCGTCAGGGAAAAGCACCAATATCTTCTCTACAGCAGACAGAAGTTCGCTTAAATGAAACTGAGGCCGGTACATGTGCTGGAGACTCTGGTGGGCCAGCGTATATTGAAAAAGATGGTGTCTACTATCTTTTTGGAATTACAAGTCGCGGCAGTGAGCTTTGCAATGCCTATGGGGTTTACACGAATGCGCTTGAATTCTCTCAGTGGATTCAAGACACAATTAAAGTCCTTTATTAGTATTAAATTACATCTATGCAATGCGTTGATTGCATAAATAAAAAAATACCTCTTTTGACTCCCTTAGCCCCCTGAAATACAGATCATCTCTTACTTTAACAGGAGATGATCGTATGAATCTATTTGCACGTGCTACTGCATCTGCGTTTCTTTCGGTGGCTTTGTCCACATCTATGGCCAACGCTGGCCTACTTAAAATGGAGAAAGGAACACGCGCTATCGAAGGCGTGAATGTTTCCAAATCTGCTGAGGCTACTTTAAATGGAAAATCGGAAAGCCTGGGTACCATTGGAGCGGGCTTGCGCTGGAAAAAAGTTTTGCTTGCAAAAGTTAAGGTCTATGTTGCGCAGCTTTTGCTAAGCAGCCCAGATCGCTTTGTGAAAAAAGACAAAGATGCCCTTAAATCATTGGATGACAGTGAAATTGCAGCCATTCAGTTGACGTTCTTACGCACAGTCGATGCAGCAACTGTACAGACCTCATTTCATGAGGCCCTTACTGCAAATAAAATTGATATGACGAATGAAGCTATCAAAAAATTCTTGGCAGCTGTTGATCAAGGTGGGGACGCGACAAGCGGCAACAGTCTTACTATTCTTATTCAAAAACATAGCGATGGATCTGAAACGCTGATTTATGAGGATTGCAACGGGAAGCAGTCTGTTATCGATGGAGACAAAGGTCTTACACAAAAGATCATGTCAATCTGGTTGGGGACGCCAGCAGACCCGGGTGTTGCTTCTTTGAAATCTGACCTTTTGTCTTAGGGAATTACGGTGAAAAAGTTTTTATATCTTATTTACGCATGCTCGTTGTGTTGCATGCTAACTGCCTGTGATGTGGAAGATGCCATTAAAGGCACTAAAGAAGTTCCAGACAAAATTGATGCGACGAATGCCAATATGAATCGCATGTTAGATGAAATGAAGAAAACGACAGCGGGAGTTCACGATCAAAGCTTATTGATTCCAATGGAGAACCTTATCAAAGAGGAAAACCATGATGCTTTGGCGCCGGTGCCGTTCAAACTTATGCCGTTTGGTAAAAAGTTTGCAGAGGCTGCTACGGCTGCTGAACTGATGGATTTAACTTATTTGTGGTTAAAGGAAGTCGATGAATCGATGCCAGCAAAGACCATCGACGAAACCACAGGTGAGGAGTTGCCCTATACGAAGCGTGAAATCGCTCGTATCAATAATGAGAAAATCGCGCGTTTAACAGCTTTGCAAGTGATTGCGGGATTTACACCTCAGCAAACTGTGAATGAGATTGTCGCGAAAAATATTGTTGGAGTAAGTGAACAAGGCAGCCGTCGATTTGAACAGACCGCTTATGCATTTTTGATGTTGCGAGTGATGTTCATTCGCGACGTCTTGCTTCAGGAAAGTTTGTTGGCGTTACCATTGGATAACGTTGGGAAAGTCGAAGAGGCTATTAAGTATGCCATGCAAATCGATTCGATTGCTCGCTATCGTTTTGCGAACAAGGTTGAGTTTAAGTCCCGAGGTTTGGTTGACATGACAGGACGCCAGCTTCCTGAGGATATGCAGCCCGCAGAGAAAATGGATTTGAGTGTGGCTTCTACATTGTGGGAAAAAATCTACGCTAAGGCTCAGGCCGATCTTCGCATTGTGCAGAGAGAGGTGGGGTCTAACTCTCAAGAAGATAAAGCGATCTATGACCAAGAGTTACAGCGCTCTCAAGAAGATCTGCGTATCCTTAGTGATTATGTACAGAGCTGGGCCACACCCCAGGTGGATAGACCTTAATCTGGAACTATCCATGAGTTTTAGTCTTCTAGGTTTCCCCTCATAGAAAATATGAGGGGTTCCTTATGTATCATATTAAGAAGTTTATCATTTATATATCTTTGGTCGGGGGTATCTTCGGGCAAAGGTATGTTTATTGTAAAAGACGCGGTAAAATTGTCGGATGACAGAGTCATCATCTCAAAAAATGATATTGGTGAGTGTAGATCTTTTTAGTGAGGGCTTACCCCTTCCTGTCGACGTCTTTACACGTCTTCTTTCCGGGCAATTTCTTTTGGTTGGAAAGAAAGGTGAAAAAAGTAACTTCCGTACATTACATATGACGGCTCAGAGAAAAGCAGAGCTTTATGTTCGCGGTGAAGATTATGATATCGTTATTCAATATAACACCGCCTTAACCAAAACTGCTGTTCTTAAACCGGATATTCCTACGAACTTCAAAGTGAATCTTATTTCTGGTTTAGCTGATTCTGCCATTAATGATCTGGTGGAACGCAGAATTGTAAGTGGTTCCTTTGAGAGAGTAAAACAGCTCTCAGGGTTTATTAAAGATACAATTTCGCAGGTGAGTAATGTCGATCAGCTGCTGGATTTATTGAGCCGACTGCCAAAGGATAACGCAGCTCATGGAATGGCGACGGCTGCGGTCTCCTTACTTATTTGCGAAAATATGGAAATAGCATCTAAGCCGACCCTTGAAAAGGTTACTCTGGGAGCTTTGTTACATGATGTAGGGTTGAAGGAGATTCCAGAGTCGATACTAAATAAGTCTCGGGCTGAACGAACGGTCGAAGAAAATACATTCTATGAATCCCATACACTTCGTGGTGTCGAGCTGCTGCGTGACCTGAAAGAAATGCCATCTGATGTTTTAGCAATTATACTTGAGCATCATGAAAATTCTCTCGGGATGGGATATCCTCGTCGTATTCGTGACATTAAAATTAATCCATTGGCTCGAATCGTCGGCGTCGCGAACTATTTTATGGAGCTTTTAAATAACAGCGATGATGTCTATCATGCCAAAACCCCCGAAGACGCTCTTCAGTATATGGAAGTTACTCTGGGGTTACCTTTTAATAAGCAGGTTTTTGCTGCTTTGAAAGAGGTCGTCCACGGAAAACAGACTAACACAAAACCGGGTTAGTGAATCAGGCTATTAATTTAATGTTATTTTGCTGACCCCTCAAGGTGTGGCTTCTGTCTTTATCCAGCCGAAACAGTTTTGCGCTCCTCCTCCATCCTTGGAAAGCTGAAAACCGAGCTTCCTGCCAGTTTATAATGTTCAAGTTAGGTCTCATTTACCAAAGAGAAGTTTCAATGCGATAAGGTTCGACGCTTGGAGACATTGTGGAGTTTTTTTAAAAGAACCTCTATGATAATTCGAGGCGGTTATAATGTTATTCGGTCACGAGACTATTTCACACTACAGTCGAAGCAATCTTATCATTTGGATGTCAATGGCGTTTCAGGCGGGGCTCTTAAATATGGGCGGTTTCGTTGCTTGCCATCGATTTGTTTCCCACGTCACGGGTTTTGCGACATTCTTTGGTAACGAGGTGAGTAACTTGAATGTTAACAATGCCCTGGGAATGTTGGTTGTGCCGGGATTTTTTCTTCTCGGTGCTATGGTCAGTGGTGTTCTGGTTGATTTGCGGATTAAGCTTCATAAAAAGCCTCGGTATTATATTAGTTTCGGATTAATCTTTGTGTTGTTACTGGTGGTTTTGTTTGGTGGCCTGGCGGGTAAGTTTGGACGCTTTGGTGAACCTCTTGATCAATCCCAAGAATATGCGCTGGTGATATTTCTTTGTTTTATATGTGGCATCCAGAACGGAACAATTACGACGGTTTCTCAGAGCGTTGTACGTACAACTCACTTAACAGGAATCACGACTGACCTTGGAATTGGCTTAGTCCGTATTTTCAATAAGGAGCGTTTGGAACTTCATATGGAAGGTCGTCTTAACCTCATGAGAGCGGGTATTATTTCTTTTTTTGGTCTTGGGTCTATTGTTGGCGGTTTCGCATTTAAGCACTTTCAATATTTGGCATTTTCAATACCGGTTGCTACTTCTGGTGTACTGTTCGCTCTGATGTTGTATTATCAGGTCATTCGCAAGCCTTCTGAAAATACATAGCTCAGTTTTTCATATTGGACATTTAACAAGTTCTGGCGATGTTTCTTGCTGTTTTTAAGTTGGTTAATAACCTTAAGGCGCAAGGAGGTGTGTTTGGAAATTCATAATGACAAAGGCAAGCGTTTTTTCACAACGGTTCCAGGAGGCGAAGCTCACATCCTTTACCGTTGGGGGGTAAATAACTCCTACGATTTATTTGCTACCTATGTACCGACTCAATCCCGTGGTCAGAATATCGCAGACAAGATGGTCCGAGAA
>JBLMWG010000160.1:0-2638 GCA_050257115.1 Bacillota bacterium | reverse complement strand
TCCATATCCAAATTGATGAAGACGCCTTTTTGCATTCCCAAACGGAAGATCGGGCGCATACGGTCTTTCAAGATTTTTTTAGTTTCGTCCCAAGCAAGGTCTTTGATTTGAGAATAAAGTGCTGTCATTTTCACAGACACATTTACTTTTGGAAGAGCTCCTTCATGATCGCGATCGATTTGCGGAACTTCGTCCCACTTCTCTGCGTCCTTCGCTAGCCAGTTAACAAGTTCGATACATTTGTTGGAATACTCTTGCGCTTCTTTTTCCGACAAGATGGCTTCACCTAAAATGTCGACAGTGAAAGTGATTTTGTTTTTGCGCGCTTTTTTCAAAACTGGAAGGGCATCATCTGGGTTTTCACCTGTGATGAACATTTGCGCCATGCCGACAACATTTTTCTTGATTGCACCGGCCATCAAGCCCGGAGCCAAGGAACCCAAGCCCAAACCCACGTTGAACACCGGAGGAAGTTTGCCGCCATCTTCTGAGAAGTATTCTTTCAAGTGACGAGCGACCTCGTCCCCAGAGTTTATAGAGGGAAGAACGTCCACGAAGCGGAACATGTTGGTTTTGAATTTTTCGTTTTTCATACTCCATTCCATGATGGAGCCATACCAGAAATCTTTTGAGAAAATGGAAGCCTTAGATTGGCTTTCCATACGTTTCATAATCTCTTCGCCGCGTGCGACGATTTGCGACTGAATATCGTTCATAGTGTGCTTTCTGCGAGCCACGGGAGGCCCGTCTCAATTGCTTAATGCGATCGAATATTCACTCTATGAGCTCAGAAATTCAAGTAAATTACAGAAGCTTTTTGGGCTTATTTGACGGTCCATTTGTGAGTGATTTTTCCCACAAGTTCGGCTTCTAAAATATCGCCGCGTTGAATTGGACCGACTCCGGAAGGTGTTCCCGTCAGCAAAAGATCTCCAGGCCTTATTGGGAAATGCTGACGCACAAAGTCTATGAGCTTTTCATAGGGGAAAATCATCTGCTCTGTGTTTCCTTTTTGACGGATCTGGCCGTTACTTTTAAGCAGGATGTCGACATGGCGCAATTCATCTAGATACTCGACCGGGAAAAACGAAGACAGAGGGCAGGCTTCTGTGAAGCTTTTCGCCAGAGTCCACGGTTGTCCTTTGGCTTTGAGGTGGTTTTGCTTTGTACGCTCTGTGAGGTCTAAGGCTAAGCAGGCCGAATCAATTTGCAGATTGTCGTCAAACTTCAAAGCGACTTCGATTTCATGATGAACATCGTGGGCCCATGACGGAAGGTGAATCTCATCAGCGTTCATCGTGGCGCAACTGCCAGCTTTTAAAAAGACCAGTGGTTCAGAAGGAACTTCATTACCTAGCTCTTTGGCGTGTTCTGCGTAGTTGCGACCAATGGCCCAGATATTTTGGATCATAAAGAAATCCTTTTGAATTCGATGTATTCGAAGATTCCGTCTTTGTTGACGTCAAAGCCAATGTATTGGCAGGGAGCCCAATGCGAAAAATCGGGACCACTGAGATCCCTATCACAGGGAACAACAGCCATGGCTTCAATCAACCAGTCATAATGGGAGCAGAGATATATAGTGCCTTGGTTTAAACTGCCGGCATTTTCCAGGAAATTCGAAATACGTTTTTTGAAATCTGAGAGAGTTTCATCCCCTTGTTGCTCCAACAAAGCGTCATGGTTTTCCAATTTCAGTTGAAAATGCTCGCTCAAAGGGCGGAAAGTGCTATGCGTGCGTTTTTTCGGGGAGACCCAAAGCTGAGTTGGAGTTGGAAGTTCATTTTTTAAGACTTTATCAAGCAGCCGGGAAGCTTGGCTGTGCCCTTCGGTTGTCAGATCGGGATCTCCAGAGAAATCCATAGCTTTTTGGGCGTGGCGAAAGATGTAAATCTTCATGGGTGCTGCTTTTGTTAATCACTTGAGTTTCAACGAGTGCTTTGCTAATTTCGGCCTTTATTTTCCATAAAATTGGGGAGTTTGTCATGGGTAAAGAACACGTTCACCGCTTCGTCTCAAAGGATCTCACAGTGCGTATCGCGTCTGTGGATGCTACAGAAGTTGTTCGACATATGCAAAACCTCCAAGACACATATCCTTTGGCAACCGTTGCAGTTGGTCGTAGTATGGTGGGTTCTCTTCTGTTGGCCGCTCATCTTAAAGAGGGGCAACAAGTGGGTTTACTTTTCCGTGGCAATGGACCTCTTTCAAGTGTCTATGCGGAAGCTTCTTTCGGTGGACATGTTCGCGGTTACACTCCAAATCCTCACTATCAGCCCGTCAACTACGAGAACGGACTGAGTTTGAAAGAAGCCATGGGAATCGGTCTTTTGACGGTGGCCCGTCATCAGCCTTTCCAAAAACAACCGTTCCAAGGAACTGTTGAAATGGTGAGTGGGGAAATCGGTGACGATATCGCTCATTACCTTCATCAATCGCATCAAATCCGTTCGATGGTTTCCTTAGGTGTTTACTTAGATGCCAACGGTAAAGTACAAGTCGCCGGCGGCGTTTTGATTGAAGTGATGCCGGGAGTAGAAGACAGCACGATTGAAAAAATCATGCAGAACTATGAAAAAAATAAACCAAACATTTCTAAAATGTTGATCGACGGCGCAAAGCCAGCAGACCTTGTCAC
>JBLMWG010000159.1:0-19536 GCA_050257115.1 Bacillota bacterium | reverse complement strand
TTTTTCCAAGCCTCGCAAAAGTCTTCAAAATCAATATTGGCAGCCTTTTCGAACAGGGGCGGGTGCGTGATATAGTTCAAAGTTCTGCATAAGACGTCCTCTGAAATAACAACGCTGGTGGTTTTATGTCCAACACGCATCAGGTGATGAGCCCAATTCGCTAAATTAACAATGGATCTGTTTTCCACAATTGCGTTGCGAAAGTTGAGGTGAAACTCGTTGTAGGTGTTCATGCTCATTGGGGCATTCAAGACGGCGTCCAAAACGCTTTTTTTGCGGTCAAACTTGCTCAAAGAAAAATAGTGATTCAGATGCTGAGAGAACTTATCGAAAGTATCATTCCATAGGTTTTCGCTTTGGCAGGTTTTATATAATTGAAAGGCTTTCGCAGGACTCGGTTCGGCGTCGTCGAGCAAGGCGTTGATTCGTTCAACGAGCAAGCGTGGGAAAGTACTCCAAAGTTCTTTAATCATAATTCATAGTTTAGCAGTGGACCTCGAAAAAAGCTGAATGGGTTTTTTTGTCGATTATCTCAACAGCTATGTAAATGACACCGTCTCAGACTGAGAAGGCTCTCTGACGCTCTAGGATATTTGTGGAAATCCATTCTGAACGCTAGGGGTCAACAGTTTTACTCCTTTAGAATGTGTGCTCTAGTTTTGAAATCGGAGGATGCGTGACAAAAAAAATGAGCAAAAAAACACTCTCGCCAAGAACTCAGGCTATTCATGGAGAGTTCATTTCCAAATCTTGGGAGTTTTCTCATCACTTAATTCCTCCGATGACGGCATCGACGACCTTTCGATTGGAGTCTTTAGAGCGTGGAGCCCAGGGGTTTAGCACGTTCGCCGGGCCACAAGATCCGACAAGACCTATTTGGATCTATGATCGTTTGGAAGAGCCCACAACAAAAATGTTGGAAGACCAATTGGCAATTTTGGAAAAGGGCGAGTGTGCCGTTGCCTTTGGTAGTGGCATGGGTGCCATTTCTGCGACCCTTTTGTCCTTGCTTAAAACTGGCGAGCGCGTGGTCGCGCACAAAACCCTTTATGGTTGCACTTACAGTTTGCTCACTCAGTGGTTACCACGATTAGGTGTTGAAAACACACTGATTGATATCAACGACTTTAAAACCCTGGAAAAACTTTTGGCGGATAAGCAAACCCGCGTTGTTTATTTCGAAACCGTCTCCAATCCAATTCTTGAGATCGCAGATCTTGAAAAAATCACGGCCTTGGTGAAAGCCGCTAATAAAAAACGCGGTAAAAATGAGCAGGTTTACACCGTGGTGGATAATACTTTTGCCACGCCTTGGGCATTACGTCCCATGGAGTGGGGCGTAGATTTTGTGATCCAAAGTCTGACGAAGAATATTTCGGGCTTTGGCACCGAAATGGGTGGGGCCGTCATTGCTCCTCGTTCCTTTGAAGGTTCTTTGCGCGTGGCGCGTAAGGATTTTGGTGCCATTATTCATCCTTATTCAGCTTGGCACATTTTAGTCTATGGTATTTCCACTCAAGCCATTCGTTTTGAACAACAGCAATCGACAGCGACGAAGGTTGCGCAGTTTTTGGAAAAACATCCGAAAGTTGAAAGTGTCACCTATCCGGGCTTGAAGTCTCATTCCCAACACAAGCTGGCAAAAAAATATTTGAAATCACCGGAAAACAAGTTCGCACCGGGGACGATGATTTCCTTCCAGCTTAAAGGTGATATGAAACGCTGTCAGAAGTTTGTCGATGATATCGCCAAAAATTCCTATGCGATCACTTTGGCTGTCAGCTTGGGCTTAACGAAAACTTTGATTGAGGTCCCAGGCTTTATGACTCACTCAGCAATTCCACAGGATAAGCGCGGTGAAAGTAAAATTGATCCTCGCGCCATTCGCCTGAGTATTGGTTTGGAAAATGCTGAAGATGTGATCGAGGATTTGTCAACGGCACTGAAGCGCCTTTAGAATTTCATTGTATTTGACAGGTATTTAAAATTTCAAGATAACTTTTTTAAAGCTAGGGGTGTTCCCGCATGGTGCGGGTCCTGAGATAAACCCTTTGAACCTGATAGAGATAATGCTCGCGCAGGGAAGTGAAAATGCAGCATCTTTTTAAATGTGCCCTTATTGTGGCATTGTTCTTCAGTCGTCAGTTGTTCGCACAGACCACATTGATGGATATTCAAGTCCAGGCAGAGCCAGAACAGGATTTTGGCGATGTGATCGGATTTGAATCAGTTCCTCTGGCGGAATTGCCCTCATCCAGTCAAAGTGTTGGTTATAAAAAAATGTCAGAAAATCAAGTGACCCATCTTTCTGATGTCACCAAGCTGGATGGGTCCACCACCGATAGTTATAACCCGACGGGATATTGGGATTCCGTTTCTGTGCGTGGGTATACTTTGGACAGTCGTTCGAATTATCTACGGGAAGGTTTGCCCATCACTGCGGAAACATTTATTCCTCTGGATAATAAATCTCGGGTCGATATTTTAAAAGGGCTCAGCGGAATTCAAGTCGGGGCAAGCTCTCCTGGTGGATTGGTCAACTACGTGGTGAAGCGTCCGACCGGGGAACGAATTCGCAATGTGCTTTTAGATGGGACCGATAGTGGAAATCTTTTAGCTGCGGTCGACGTGGGGGGCGTGGCGTCGAGCAATACCAATCTGGGATACAGGCTGAATGTCGCTCAAGAAAAACTCGATCCACATTTGAAAGATGCCAAAGGTGATCGATCCCTGGTTGCGTTTGCGGGGGACTGGCATATTTCTCAAGATTCTTTGTTGGAGGCAGAAATCGAATGGTCACGCCATTCACAGCCTAGTCAGCCAGGTTTTAGTTTGCTGGGGAACAGACTGCCAGACCCGGTGGATCCAAATATTAATTTAAATAACCAATCTTGGAGTCAGCCCGTTGTTTTTACCGGTTTAACGGGAACATTGCGCTATACACAAACTCTATCAAATAGTTGGAGTTGGTCGGTGATTGGTGGTTTGCAAACACTCAATACGGATGATCGCGTGGCCTATCCATCTGGATGCACGGCGGAAGGTAATTTTGACCGTTATTGTTCTGACGGCACTTTCGATATGTATGATTATCGCAGTGACAACGAAAGCCGCGAAAGTAAAGCTCTCCGCCTGAGTCTTCAGGGGCAGTTTGCCACCGGTGACGTAAAGCATGCCTTGACTGTCGGTGTGATGGGGAGTGGGCTTCGTGAGCGCTATCAGCGTCAAGCCTTTAATTTGGTCGGCACAGGCAATGTCAATGTCACAGCGACAGTTCCGGCGAATCCCACGTTAAGCTATGAGGCAACCAATCGTGACTCCGCCAATATTCAAACCTTCATTTCTGATGCGGCAAGTTTTGGAAAATGGAAAACTTGGCTCGGGCTGAGTTTGAATTATTTGGAAAGACAAAGTGTTCGTACCGATGGCTCTCGTGAAACGAATTACTCACAGAACTTTCCGATTCCTTGGGCGGCTCTTTCTTATGAGTTTTCGAATTTCATGGTGTATGGAAGTTATGGTGAGGGACTCGAGTCCTCTGTGACGCCGAATAAGCCTGGGTACAATCATCCCGGGGAATTTTTAACTGACGTCCGCAGTCATCAGTATGAATTAGGCATTAAAGGTGGCAAGCAGCTTCTTTGGAGTGTGGCTTTGTTTCAAATTGATCGGCCGACGGTCACGGATTCTGCACCTTTGTTTGAGGTGGATGGGGAAGATCGTCATCGCGGCTTAGAGCTTGAAACTCAGTGGGATTCAGGACGGTGGCAGCTGCAAGGCTCAGCCATGATTCTTGAGTCCTCTCGCGAAGGCGCGACTTTGAATTCCAATTTGAATGGGGAAAGTGCCGTGAACGTGCCGAATCAGGTTTTGCGACTGAATGCAAAATATCAGATGGCTTCGATTCAAGGGTTGGCCGTGAATGGACGAGTTGTGTATGAAGGTGAAAGAGCTGTGACGGCCGATAATAGTATCATGCTCTCACCTTGGACTCGCTATGATGCCGGAGTCAGTTATTCTAAGAAATGGAATAATGTTCCGACGACTTTGCAGCTCTATGTCGACAATGTGGCGGACAGCCGTTATTGGCGAGAGTCTCCAACCCAATATGGGCATATTTACTTATACCCAGGAGAAAGTCGTACGGTCGGGGTGACATTGCAGGCGCAGCTTTAAGCTCCGCCATAGGTTTTTGGCAAGAAGCTTCCCCAGTACCAAACATAAATGCCAATCCAATACAGGGTGATGCCCACGTATAAGATCAAATTTGTTTTTATACGTGGGAATTTTGATCGCAGTTTGTTCAGTACAAAGCGCAATCCCAATACGACCATCGGAGCCAGTAAAATTCTTTCCAGGCGCGCTGCCGGTGTCCAAAACAAGATATCAGATAGCGAAATATTTGATAGTGCCGCTTCGAATACATAGAAGCGGTAAGGGATACCACTCTGTGGTCCTTGGAGAAGGCCTTGACCGTGAAACTCCCCCAAGTGTCTTTGAGCAACGTCAAACATTTTTGGGTAATAGCCGGGTAGATGAATCCAGAATTGACGAAGATTTTCTAAAAGACCTGAAGATTTCAGCCCATAGAGAAGTCCAGCCGCGACCATGGAGCCGACGACGGCAGAAGCGGTGGCGGCAAGGGCTCGTTTGAATCCTTTGATGGCGATATACGATAAAAAAATGTCGGGAATGATAAAAAACCACAGCCCCTCCATAAGACCCCAAATAAACCCGCCGAGAACTGCAAACAACATTAGGACTTCTCCTTTCGTCCAATTGCTATCATCATAAGAGAATGGTTCTCTGTCTACTTGGAAAAATACTAAGTTCTTTGCTTGCAGTTGTTTTCATCTCCTCCGGTGGAGTGGTGGGTCTCTATCTGCAAGCATTTCTTATTGGGGTATTGCCAATTTGGTCCGAAGTTTTTGTAAGTTTTCTTTTGAAATATGAGCCTGCACGAGAGAAGCAAAAAAACTTACTCCTGATTGATGCCATCGTAGATGGCTTGGTATTTGTAATTATTCCTGTGGGGTGGCTTTGGTTTGCTCTCAACCCCGGCGATATTTTCTTATTTCCGCTGTTGTGTTTTTTAGGGGCGGGGATATATCGGCTAGTGCGTTTTCTTAAAGGCGGCTTGTCGGATCGGGGATATTTCCAAGGATTGCCCGTCACCTATACGGGATATGTCTGGTTGCCATTAAGTTACCTTTGCGCAGTCAAATTATCCTGGTTGGCCATCGTGATCTTACTGGTATTAAGTTTTTTGATGGCGACGAAAAAAGAATTTATTAAAGCGAGTCGATAGTGAAAGCTCTTAATTTATTGCAGACATTGAAACTTTCCGCACAACTTGTGACGGAAATGGACCAGATGATGAAGAGACCTTATTGGTCCCGGGAGCAGATTGAAGCCTATCAGTTGAAAAAGATCAAAATACTTGTTGATGAGGCTCGTCACCATTCGCCGCTTTATCAGGATAAATCTTTGCCGGATTCAAGAGACATTCAAACTTTGGCTGATGTGGCCAAGCTGCCGATTTTAACCAAGGCGGAACTATTGGACCGCGCGCCCTCGGAAATTATAAGTGATCGTTACGATGCTGAGGATCTCATTGTTTCCAAAAGCAGTGGTAGCACCGGAAAAGCCCTTGATGTTTATTATGATGAATTTAGCTATAATTTATTTATTCTGGCGGGGTTGCGTCTTTATTTGATGGCGTTTGATTATCGCCCTTGGCATCGGCAGACGTATATTTATACCAGTCCTTATCCTTTAAAATCCCTATTCGGCCTTTATCCCTTGGATTTTATTTCCACTCTGAATCCTGTTGCCGACACCATCAAACAAATTCAGCGTAACAAGCCAGATTTATTGGTCTGTTACCCCAGCCATTTGCGTTCTATTGCAGAGCAAATGACGGAAAAAGATTTGGCCAAATTGAAAATTAAGGCCATTAACGTGAATTCCGAAATGAGCTCAGCCAAAGAGCGCGAAGAGCTTGCTAAAAGATTTAACGCTTTTGTGTTTGATGATTATTCCAGCGAAGAATTGACTCGCATTGCTTCTCAGTGTCGCCATTTGCAGTATCATATTTTTGACGACATCAACTACATTGAAATTGTGAACGAGGCGGGCGAGCTGGTCCCGGAAGGAGAAGTGGGTTCCATTGTCGGGACAAATTTGCATAATATCGGAATGCCTTTGATTCGATATAATCAAGGGGATCGTGGCGCGATTCGTACGCAGCCCTGCGTCTGTGGCAGAAATTTCAGAATTTTGGAAAAGCTCGAGGGTCGTCGAAATGATGCTTTTGTTCTTTCATCGGGGGAAACCTTGAGCTCGGGATATCTTTTGGATCTGACTTATGGTGTGTTCTTAGACTTCCCTGGTGCGGTGGCGGCTTTTTGTTTAATTCAAAATGAAGCGGATCGTTGGTTGTTGGAGCTAGTTCCCGGCAAAAACTGGCATCAAGAGTTGGTGACCAAGATTCCGTCAACCTTGTTGAGGAATCTTGGCCGATCTCAGGTGCATATTCAGGCGATGGTTGTTCAGGACGTGCGCAAAACGGCGTCAGGAAAGGCCAATCCGATTGTTTCATTGGTGAAGAGATAGAGTATGTATTTAGGGCAAAATAAACGTTACAAGTTTTTTTCAGAAGAAATCAATCATTGTCCACAATTGAAATTGCAGCGTATTGCGGATGGCTGCAAAAAAGTGGAGGATGCAGTTTGGAATGCCCATGAGGATTTCTTTTCCTATTTGAAAAAGCAGTCGGCGGTTTTTTATGCCAAATACGGTGATCAGATTGTGGCTTTTGCGTTGTTTGATTTGTATATTCAAGATGAAACGTTGGTTGTAGCGGCCAACGAGTGTATGGTTTTGCCGGAACATCAAGGTTTTAAACTGCCTAATATTTTTAGTTCTATTTTGACGACCCATTTTCGCCGCGATTCCCGTTTTCGCAAGTTGCGGCGCAAATTTCATTCCGTGACCTTTGTTTCCACGACCGTGAACTATAAAATGATGGAAGCGTTTCGCAGATATAGCTATTTGGCGAATAAGAGCAGTTTTAAGCCTGATATGGAGATTCTTGAGGTTGCGGACCAATATAGACGCAAAGAAAATTTGGAGCTCCTTAATGATGATAATTCATTTTTCATTAAAGGGGCCTTTCCGAACTCAAGTAAGAATCCCCCAGCCTTGAGGGCGCCGAGTTATGTCCCTAAAGACTTTGATCTGGGGAGAGGAGACTGTTTTCTGTTTGTTTGCCGCATTCATCGCTTTTGGTTGCTGGGATTCATAGCTAAAATAACGCGCTGGCAACAAGGATTTAGGTTTTCCAAGCGAATTATTCCGATTGCTCGTATGTATAGGGAACATACTATCTATACCCGCTAGCACCATAAGACTTTAGGTAGACTTTTTTGGCAGAATAGCTGATAATTTCCGATGCCCTTTTAACGGAGTATGCAAAGGAAAATTCGTGTTTCTTGCCCCAATGAGTCTTCAAAATGTTGCCCAGCTCCGCCATCCGAGTGAACGTGTTCCTCTTGGTGAACAAAGTGTCTTTGCTGAAGGCCTAGAGCTTATTTCTGCAGGGGGCTTTGAAGGCTACGAAATGCACTCCACTCATCAAGGGGCGATGCAGCTGAAGATCTATCTTTTAGATGCGCAAGTAGACGAGACGTGCTCGGTCAAAATTCTTCAGGATGAAAATTCGGGGGCGTTAGATTTTCGCTGTGACCACTGTGGTACTCGGGTTGATACTAAGATTAGCTGTGCTCACCAGTGGGCGTCCTATGTTATTTTGTGGCAGGCCCTGACGATTGAAGAAGACGATGCGGATCCAAGAATCAATAAACTTTCTATAGATCTCAGAGGTCCTCGTTTGCGCCGTCGCGGTGGTTCGGAGGCCGAAGAGGAAGTTCTGGGCAGTGGTTTTCTGCAATCTGTTTCCTTTTTTATTGAAGAAAATCCGATTTTGCGTGGGGAACCCCTCAGTACTATTTTGCAAGAGAATCCTTTTCCTTATCGATTGCAGGATCTGGCGAAAGAAAGCGAAGTTGCCTCTCCGTTGATTTTCAATATGCCGGAAGTTTTCAAGAAAAAACTGACTGCTTATTCTGAGCATTATTTCAATGAAGTGAACGAGCAAAACCGTATGGCGGGGATGCTTCGTTATAACTTCAGTAACGGCATGCAAATCAGTGCCAAAGATATTTTACGCCATCCTTTGCATAAAAATGTTCCTAAAGACCTTTTGCCACAACCTTCTCGAGGCGGCAGTGTTTTCACAAAATGGCCGTTGCTCCCGCAGCGTGATCAAATGTTTATCAGCCAGACTTTGCGCGAACTTGAAGAAATCATGCAAAATGTTTTAGCCCATGTCGCGAGCAAGGTGAATCAAGGACAGCTTGAGGCTTACCTACAAACGAAGAACTCGATCAAATCTATTCCCATTCGGCAGATCGAATTCGACATGGCCCGTGAGTTTGATTGGCGGGTGGAGTTCACCGAAAAAAATAAATTGCTCTCAGAATTTACCTTGGTGAGTGGTCGCAAAAAGCCCTTTGCATTCTTTGAGTCCGTTGCCGTTGAACCCACTGAAGGCATTTTAGCAGTTCATCCATGGTCGCGGGAGTGGAGTGAAATCGTCGAAGTTATGACAGAGGTCACCGACGAGGCTTTGGATTTTTCGTTATCAAACAAAAAGTACCCTGGAATCATCATTGAGGGAGAAATCGAAGCCAAACGCTTTTTGAAACATCTTCGGTCCCGAACAATTCCGGTCAAGATTTCTGGCAGTGTCGTGACCCTGGGGAAAGATCACAGTTTTACCAGTATTCAGTTGCAAGACCAGGGCATGTTCTTTGTGCAACATGAAGCTCGGGTTTTGAATCAGAAAGATTTGGTGCGTCCAGGTTGGACCGCGCGCTCAGTGATGTATTTACATACACTTTCTGAGGGGCTGGGGTATTTGCTCAATGCCGACCCCAAGGATATCGCGACTCGAGCTCGCGGTAAACGAGACTGGGATCTCAAGTTATTGCGCCATCTGGGGATTTTACAGTATCTGACGTTAGAAATTCTTTCGCTGCACTTTGAAGGGGAGATGACCGACGGCAAGATTGTCGGACGGGAAGAGCTCTTTAAAACGCTGCATGAGCGCATTCAGAATTTGCTGGTCAGTGGGACTGGTGTGGTTCTGGCTCGCGATATGACTTTGACGGAGCTGTGCTCTCGCTCCGTCTTGGTTTACTTTGATGATTACGTCAATAAGACCTTTAAAGTTTTGGAAGCCAGCGATAGTTTTTATTCTGAGTATGGTGAAGTTATTTTGGAGGGTGTGGTTGAGCGAGAGTTCCGCCTGATTTTCGAAATGCTTCGTCGTATGGCGGCTTCAACGAACGGTGAGACTTTCAAGAAGTCTCGGACGTCTTTTTTAAACAAAATATGGTCCGGGGACCCAGAGAAAGACCCGACTCTGCAAGAGGGACTCTTTTATTTCCCTACGGCAAAAAATGAAGGCAACCAGACCCACGAGACCTTGGAAGCATTGCAGACGTTGTTGCCATTTGGCTTTAAGATTTATTTTAAAGGTCAACCACTTCAAGAACTTGAAGAGGGGGATTTCGACGTTGATTTCTTGCTAACCTCCGATGCGGCCGAGAAATATTTTAACTGGTTTGAACTCAATCCAAGATTCTTTCTAAAAGGTCAGGAGATTGATCCTCAAGCTATGGCTAATTTTGGTGGCAGTGGCGTGATTGAATACGAAGGAAAACTGTATTTAGTTCCGCGTAAACAAATGCCTTCTTTACGTCGTCTTGAAAACTTCTGGTTGAAGTTGCAAAAGGGCAAAGTTGAAAGCAAATCCAAAGGCGGCATCGACAAAATCTATAAATTGCCCCGTCACCAAATTCTTGAGTTGTTGGCATTGCGTGCCTCCGGTGTGGGAGTTCGGGGGGATCATGAATGGCAAAAAATCTGTGCTTTCTATGATGATTTGGGGAAAGACGATCGTGAACTGATACTGCCGGAATCGGTCAAAGCCGAATTGAAGCACTATCAAGCTCAAGGTGTTCAATGGTTACAAAGCTTGTACAATCTGCGTTTGGGGGCACTGCTGGCAGATGATATGGGGTTGGGGAAAACTCTTCAGACCCTGGCTTTCTTGGAAGATCTTCGTGTGAAAGGGGACTTGGGACAGGTCCTTGTGGTTGTGCCATCTTCTTTGATCTTTAACTGGCAAAGTGAAGTTCAAAAGTTCACGCCCCAATTGCCACTGTCTGTGTTCTCAAATAAAGATCGCGACGTCATTGGGAAAAGGCTGTTTACTCAGCAAGAGACCGTGTTGATTACGACGTATGGTCTTTTGATGGAACATGAGGATTTCCTGACGCAAGTTCCATGGAAAGTTGTGATTTTCGATGAAGCTCAAAATCTGAAGAATATCACCACGAAACGAACAAGTGCTGCGCGATCGTTGCGAGCTCAATTTAAGATATGCCTTACCGGGACTCCGATGGAAAACCATTACGGAGAATTTTATTCCTTAGTGGATATCTTAGTGCCGGGCAGTTTAGGTAAAATCGAAGATTTCCGCAGACAGTTTGTGAATACTGAAATGGTGTCTCGAGAAGAAATGGAAGATCTCAAACTGAAGATCAAACCTTTGTTACTTCGTCGCACCAAAAAAGAAATTTTGGATCAGCTTCCTGAGAAACAAGAAACGAAAGTCAGCATTGCCTTTGAAGATCGTCAAATGGAGATCTATCGCGATATCGCCCTTTCTTATAATCAAAAAGTTAAAGAGACGATGCTGAAAGAGGGTGAGGCCAGTGTTCAGTTGCAAATGCTGACAGCGCTTTTACGTTTGCGCCAGGCTTGCTCCGATCCTGCAGGATTGCCAAATGTGCGGTACGATAAAGTGCCGCCAAAAATTGATGCCCTTTTGGATTCTGTTAAAGAAATTGTGGAATCCGGTGAAAGTGCTCTGGTTTTCACTCAGTTCTTGCAGACCTTAGAGCACACCGCACGAATCATGCAACAAGCTGGGATTCCAGTTTTCGTCTTGCATGGTGGCATTCCGACGAAACAGCGGCAAAAAATCTTGGCAGATTTTAATGAGGTCCGAGGGGGAGCTGTCTTAGTTATGACTCTCAAAACCGGTGGAGTGGGACTGAATTTGACGAAAGCCAGTTATGTATTCCACTTAGAGCCTTGGTGGAATCCGTCAGTGGAAAATCAGGCGACCGACCGTGCCCACCGAATGGGGCAAAGCAAAGCCGTTCAGGTCTATCGTTATATTATGCACGAATCTTTGGAAGAAAAGATTGAGATCCTGAAGGATCGCAAAGGCAAAAAATTTCAATCACTGTTTTCTAGCGAAGAGACGGCGACGGCAGTGTCTTCTGCCGGCGGAGCTTTAAGTAAAGAAGACTTTGATATGCTGTTGGGAATTAAATAATGGCACAGCTGAAGGTATTCTTGTCTGACAGTTTTAATCCGCATTTGAACCTCGCGACCGAAGAGTGGATTTTTCATAACTTGGATCCGTCCAGCCAGATATTGTTTTTATGGAGAAATGAAGAGACTGTCGTTATTGGTCGCAATCAGAATCCTTGGTCCGAGTGCAATCTTGCGAAGATGAAGGCCGACTCGGTTCATTTGGCGCGTCGTACGACAGGTGGCGGTGCAGTTTTTCATGACTTAAGGAATACCAACTTTACCTTTTTATCACCTCGAGACGGATACAAACGCGACAACAATGTGGCGATTATTTTAAATGCCCTCAAGAAGTTTGGCATTCAGGGAGAGGCTTCAGGGCGAAATGATTTGTTGGTCCCGTTTCCTGATGGACCTCGTAAATTTAGCGGCAGTGCCTATCGTGAAAAAAAGGACCGGGCTTTTCACCACGGGACCTTGTTGCTACATACGGATCTGACACGTTTGGGTCATTACCTGACTCCGAACCCAAAAAAGTTGCAAGCAAAGGGCAAGGAATCAGTCCGGGCTCGGGTAGCGAATCTTAGCGAGATTCATGCGGAAATTAATCACAGCATGATTGTGGACAGCATGATCGCTTCCTTTGAAGATTTCTACGGCGCAAAAGCGACTGTGGAAAGCTTGAGCATGGAAAGTCTAAAAAAGATCCCGGAATTAAATGCTCAGTATCAAGAGCTGAGTTCTTGGGAATGGCTTTATGGTAACACCTTAGAATTCACCCATAAAATGGATGATTACTTAACGCTGGGATTCTTTGATTTTCAGTTTAAGGTTGAAGACGGTCTGATTAAAGATCTTCAAATTTATACTGACTGCCTGTATCCAGCGATGATTGAAACTTTATCGGGAGAGCTTCGTCAAAAACAGTACTCTAGCATTTCCATCAGAAATGCGATGAGCGTTGTACGTGCGAAGTTTGTAGATTCCATCTCGGGCTTGGATGAGCTTGAAGCATGGTTAATTAAAAATATAGAAATTTAAAAGCGGGTTGAGTGTGGTCGAAATTGGTAAGTTCAATAAATTAAAAGCTTTGCGCAAAGTCGAATTCGGTATGTTTTTGGATGGTGCCGAAGATGGCGAAATTCTCTTGCCCCGTCGTTATGTCAGCGAGGATTTGAAGGTTGGGGATGAAATTGAAGTGTTTATTCACTTCGACTCGGAAGATCGTCTGACGGCCACGTTGGATAAACCCAAAGCGCAGGTCGGAGAATTCGCAAACTTAATGGTGAAATCTGTTGAACGCGTTGGGGCCTTTTTGGACTGGGGCTTAGGAAAAGATTTGTTTTTGCCTTTTAGTGAGATCACTCGTGATATTCGTATGGGGCAAAGCGTGGTGGTTTATTTGTACTTGGATAAATCAGACCGTATTGCGGCGACGATGCGTTTGGAGCGACACATTTCCAAAGAGCCAGCGAACTATACGACTGGACAAGAAGTCAATTTGTTGGTGGCAAGTAAAACAGATCTGGGCTTTAAAGCCCTTGTGAATAAAGCTCATTGGGGAATGATTTATGCCAATGAAGTTTTTGATAATATCTATTTAGGTCAAGCAATGAAGGGATATATCAAGCAAGTTCGTCCAGATGGCAAAATTGATTTGGCTCTTCAGAAGCTGGGTCATAAAAGCTCCGAAGACATTGGTCCTTTGATCATGGAAAAGCTTCGTGAAGGCGGTGGCTTTTTGGCGATCAACGATAAAACATCACCCGAGTTGATTTACGATATGTTTGGGGTCAGCAAAAAGAAATATAAAATGGCGTTAGGTGATTTGTATAAGAAACGCCTGCTGACTGTAAAAGATGACGGCATTTATCTGAATAAATAAACGCCGTCCTGCCCTTAATCAAAAGATTCGAAGGTGCCTTTTTCGCGATTCTTGCGCACCTTTGGAGCTATGAAAACCTGGTTGTGAAATGAAATATAGAATCCAGGTGGCATAAGCTTCGCCGCCAAAAGGGCTTCTGTCACATTTTGTGAAGCATCGCTATCATCAAAACCCATTGGAATCATCGCTCCAGTAAAGACAACTGGAACAGTAGGTGTGCTGATTTCATGAAAGCAGTATTCTGCTGTCACGTGCATGGTATCTGTGCCATGCAAGACAACGATCGGACAACCCCGTTGCATTTGATCTTTGATGGTCGCGCAGATAAGACTGCGATCAGCATCCGTCATGTACAAGGAGTCTTTGCTTAAAAGCGGGTATACCATGATGTTGGTATAAGGCAGGCGCATTTTTGAAAGAATGCGATTCTTAATGCTCGTACCGCGATTTTCTAAGGAACCATCGAACTCATTATATGTTTTTTCGATAGTTCCGCCGGTAGTGATAATAACAACGTCTTGAATTGATGTTCCCATAATATGGGGAATCCTAAGCTAAGAATTCCTAAGGAGCAAAGACCTATTTCTGGTCGCGCCAAGTTTTTACCTCAGCGCTAGGCCTTAGTTCTCGGAAAGCTGAGGTCCGCAGGCTTGATCTAGGGTGATCTTGTCCTTATTTGGGTTGAAGATGCGGCCGAGTTTGCCTTTTAAACCATTTGTGCCTTTTTTATAGATACGGCAACGTTGAATGGAAGAGAACTGATCTGAGATCATCAGACGGTGCAGGCTTACACGCAAAGTGTCCAAGCTCGTTCTTGCTTTGATTTTGTTGGTAAATGCCGCGGTTAAAGCATTACCGGCATTTAAAACATGGAGCAGATCTGTTTGCCCGGCTTGGAACTTATTCACTTCGTTATTATAAACCTCGCGGAGGCTGTTTTCAGCCTGTCTTGCTAGCTCAGCCTGGTCCTGTGCTTCATGCAAAGTGCCCACAGTTGATTCAACTAATTGCGCGTGATCATAAGAAAGCTGTGACTTTTGCAGTTCGATTTGCGCTAAGTTGCGGTTGCCAATTTTAAGAACCAGAAACTGACCAAAACCAAGCCTCATGCTTGCGGTGCCATCGACTTCCTTGAAGGCTCCCGTTGGACCGCGGGATGTTCCCAGTGAAGCTCCGGTCAGGAAGCCCCAGAATGAACTCCATTTGGCAGCGTTCGCCGCTTCGGCCATGGCGTTGAGTTGATGAAGTTCTGGAGATTTTTCCATGGATTGATTCGCTGTTTTTTGCAAAGATTGATCTTCGACGGACGAAGAAGGGACATGAGTTCTGGTGAATTGGATTGTCGTTGAAAGAGGCAAGGCCAGCATCTCGCGAATAGCGGCTTTTTCTTGAATGATCAAAGCATCCATTTGAGAAACTTGAATCGCTGTCATTTGAGTTTGTGCATGGGCTTGCAAAAGATCTGCTTTTTCCATCATTCCGGCATCAACAGCCATTTTGATCAGATCTTCAATTTTTTTGTAGTTGTTGTATTGGTCCTGCAAAATATCACGTAAATCCAAATCCCCCTGAATTGTGCTGTAAAGAGCATAGGCTGACGAATAAGCGTTCAGCTGAGCGATGTAATAAGCATCACCCTGGGCGTTCAGAAGGGATTGGTTTTCCTTCAAGTCCAGCCAGTTGCTTGGCAGAAGGAAGGGTAAAAGCATATTCACCGTAGAAAGTGAAAAACTGAACGTGGAATCAAGGACACCGTTGAGGTTGACCCCAGGTAAGAGGCTTTTGCGAGAGCGATCCACATTGTCCTTCGCTTGATAAACTTTGTTCAGCTGCATCGCCAAATCAATGTTGTTTTCAAGCAAACGAGATTGCAACGTCTTTGGAGAGACCGTGAAAGTAGCGGCATTGGTGATAATTGGGAAGATCGCTGCGGCGAGTATAATGGCAGTTTTTCTCATGTTTTTACCCTCGAGAATTCGAGAATTATTCTGCCCATGCAAGCTTGTCAATCGTTGTTCAAATTAAGAACTATTGCCCCCTAAGCAGCACAAGCTCCAGGGCTTTTTGTGTCGGAATGGTATGAAAAAATGGAGTGAATTTAATCCTTAAAGTTGATGTGCTAAAGTATCAAGAACGACATCGCTTTCTTAGGAGCTGTACGTTGAATGAGCAGACGTCATTTAACTATAAAATAAATCAGAAGAACCATATGTTGGTGGTTTCCCTAACCGGTGAAATCAGCAACCACGTCGTGCCGGCTCTGGAAGCCTGCCGGCAAGAAATTCTCGCCAAAGAAGACGTCAATTGTGTGGTGTTGTATTTCCAGAATGTGGGGCAGATTTCTCCAGATGGAATTTCCATGCTCGCGCAAATTCAGCGAGAAATTCGCTCCAAACCTGCCCATTTGAGGCTTTGTTCGCTGAATGAAGCACTGCGAACCAAGCTCATGAAGATGGGAGTCGTACGGGGGATGGAGTGTGCCGATGATTTGAAAGAAGCTCTCTTGTCATTCGGTCGGATCGCCTGATATAACCAAATCTATGATTAATGAATACAGTTTTAAGAAAAATCACCCGGCGTCCATGCGTTGGTGGCATTGGCTCAACGCTTTAGCAATTTTAGGTCTTTTAGGAACCGTGTTTCTGCGAAAGACCTTCTTGAGTTGGCGTACCAACGCAGCTTTTATTGAATCCAAGATTCAAGAAGGCGGTGGATCGGTTAGCCCGGACTTGGCAAAGTCCATTGCTCAGGGGCTGCGGGATGTCATGTGGAATTGGCATTACTATATTGGTTTTACTTTGGCGGGCCTCTTGGTGGTTAGATTTTTGGTGGGCTTCTTTGTTGTTAAAAAATGCCCAACAACTCAGGCTGTGCAAAGTGCCATGGGGATTGCAAAAATTCCGGCGGAAAAACGCATCGGAGCGATTCATTTTACGATGGTGAAAACGGGCTATGCCTTATTTTATCTGGTAACGCTTTATATGGTCTTGTCGGGATTGGCGATGTACTGGGAAAAAGCGCTGGGGCTTCCTGAAAACGTCGTGGACTTGCTGAAGGAAGTCCACGAAACCCTCATGTGGTTTTTTGTCGTCTTTGTTGTTGGTCACATTACGGGCGTGGTTGTCGCTGAAAATCGCGGAGATCGTGGATTGACCTCCGGGATGATCAGCGGTGATGATAACTAGTTACAACCTGGATATTGCATCACGGCTTCTTTGATAAGTTGCGCAGGGCTTGCGTATCTTACTCGGCCATTTCTAAGCTGTGGTGCTTTCTTTCGAGTGCGAGAGTTTATTCTCAAAACATCCCAATATGTTTTCGTGTTAAACAAAGATCCATCACGTCTTAATTGGTTGTCTAGCATCGCAAGGGCGCATGGGATTGTCGATATTGCCGTGTCGCCATCGTATTTTGAGCAACCTTTTGAATATCTGTTTTCTTTTGCACGGTGCAATTGCAACAAACCGACAAGGGATCCATTTGGTCCTTGGGCGATGCGCGGTCTTTCGTTGCAGGTGCTTTCAAAGTTAGCCATGCTCGACAAGATCAAAACCCAAATGGATTCTTTGTCTTCACGACCAAAGTTTTTATAGCCTTTACAGATTTGATGAAGATCTGGTGAACCCTGCATCAAGCGTTCATAGTTATGGGAACGAAGGGCAGTTACAACTGCATTCCCCCAAGCGCCGTACTCTTCTTCGTTGGCGAAGTACTTACAACTCTTTGCTAGCTTCATGGTCCTTGAAACTCTCCAGACATCCACAGCATCCGCGTCTTCGGACACGGCACCAGGATAGAGGTCTTCCGGGTCACCATTGACTTGGTAAACGTTTTCTCCATCATCGACTTGGTAATTGCGAGTTACCGAGTAGGTGAGCGTCGGCGATGAGTAGTATTCCTCTGCGGACGCGAAGTTGAAGGAAAGGGCTACTGCTAAAATTGGAAGTGCTTTAGTAAGTGTCTTCATGCTGATCCCCTAAAGCAGTATTGATGCCAGGCTTTAAAGGTGTTTCATGCTGATACGTTGGATTTCAGCTGTCTAAAACTTTGTCGGCGACACATTTTGTACGTCAATGAACCGATGTTGGGTGTGACCATCCATGAGTAGCCTTCCTGAGTCCTCATCGGCCACGACGGCAATTCAGGCTGTTCCACAGAAAACCCACTTTCTTCTTTATCTCTTCCAATAAACAAACCAATGACTTTGGAAAAAATTAAAAAATATAAGAATATAAATATAAAATATGAAACTTGAGGCATCCTTTAAAAAAAAGGGGGGAGGGAGTCATGAAAAAGATTGTCATCCATAAAGCGGGCTCTTATGAGCGTTTGCATATCGAGGAATTTGCGGACCTCACTCCCAAGGATAACGAAGTCGTGGTTCAGGTTCGTCATATAGGGGTGAACTATGCCGATTGCCTGGTTCGTTGGGGAGTCTATGCTTCGGCTAAGGCTTATGTTGGTTGGCCAATCACTCCGGGTTTTGAGTTTACCGGGGTTGTCTTAAAAGTAGGAAGCGCCGTTCGGGATCGACATGTTGGACAAGAGGTTATGGGAGTCACACTCTTTAATGCCTATGCCACTCAGGTGTGTGTTCCTTCGTCGCAGCTTTTTTCGTTGCCCAGTGGTTTTTCTCTGTCTCAGGCCGCTGGCTTTCCGGCGGTCTTTTTTACCGCGTTTCATGCACTCTTTCAGATTGCAAAAATTTATCCAGGTTCAAATATCTTAGTTCATTCGGCAGCGGGAGGGGTGGGGTCCGCCCTGACTCAGCTGGCATCCATCAAAGGCCTCAAGGTGACCGCCGTCGTGGGAGCTTCTCATAAAGTTGAGTATGCGAAACGGCAAGGTGCTTTGCATGTGATTGATAAATCCAAAGAGGATCTGTGGATGAAAGCCCGAGAACTTGTGCCTGAGGGCTTCGATGCGGTCTTTGATGCGAACGGGTTCTCCACCTATCAAAAGAGTTACGATCACTTGCGTCCCACAGGGAAGCTCATTGCTTATGGATCTCATTCGTTGCTTCCTAAGGGTGGGTCAGGACGTATGAATTATCTGAAGGCCGCTTGGGGATTGTTAAAGACTCCGCGCTTTTCGCCCTTAGATTTAATTTCCGATAATAAGTCTGTGGTGGGTTTTAATTTGTCGTTTCTATTTGATCGCGCTGATCTTTTGCAGGAAAGCATTCAACAGTTGCAAGAGTGGTGTGCCCAAGGGAAAATTCACCCACCTCAGATCACGGAATTTTCTTTTGACGACGTGGCCCGTGCACATCGCCTTTTGGAATCAGGGCAAAGTGTCGGTAAAATTATTCTGACGGTCTAAGAGACGAGATAGAATTTATTTTTGGCAAAAAAAACGCCGACTTTAGAGGTCGGCGTTTTTCATTAAACAGTCTGTTTTAAGATCTAGTCGCGGAAGCGACGAGTGGAACTCGCACTTGGTCTAAAACGCTTGATTCCAGGGTGATCACCTTTACGTTCAGTACGATCTTCGTTGCGATCCGAGTTGAATGAACGTTCAGGACGTTCACTGCGCTCGCCACGGTCCGAAGCGCTGCGCTCAGGGCGATCGCCATAAGGACGACGGCTTGGCTTGCTGCCAAAACGCTCGCCACCACGATCTGCAGAGCGTTCACCGCGGTCACTATTGTAAGAACGTTCAGGACGTTCACTGCGTTCACCACGATCTGAGTTGAAAGATCTTTCGCCCCGATCAGAGCGCTCACCACGATCTGAATTAGAGTTGCTACGGTTGCTGCGGAAACCGCCACCACCTCTGTAGCCACCGCCACCACCACGAGGGCGGTCTCCACCACGGTCACGATCGCCACCGCCATCACGGCCGCGTGAAAATCTGTTGTCGCGAGGATCGCGTGGCAACAATTCACGAGGGATACGGTCACCCATGTAGTCCAGCATGATGTCTTTTTTAACAAAAACATCAGGGAAGTAAGCCACGATAAAGCGTGCAAGTAGGTCTTCTTTAGAAAGATCTTTGAAATTGATCTCTTCCGCCTGCACCAAGTCTTGGATGAGATCTGCTGCCAACAAAAGGGAAGAATCTTCCGCTTTCATTGTGCCTACTTTATCCAACACGTTTTTGATTTTAAGACCGGCAACTTCATCTGCAGAAGGCACAACACCTTTGGTGAAGGTTGCTTTTGTCGTGTTCATCACGCGACGAAGAAGAGTCAATTGGTC
>JBLMWG010000158.1:0-7277 GCA_050257115.1 Bacillota bacterium | reverse complement strand
GCCACCTCGATGGTGGCTTTTTTTACTCCCCGCGCTCCTACTCCGGCAGAGCCGGAGTGTAGACCAGTCAACCGACTAAATGCCCTGCTTGTGGCGTTCTTCGTCATCAACATGCGTTTGGATTCCGCCTTTAAGTGAAGGACGGTAAGCCAAATGATTGATGTCATAGATGAATTGACCACCATTTAGAGCCGGAGTTTGCCACTCAGGCCCCAAACGAATTGCGTCGACTGGACAAGCTTCTTCACAGAAACCACAGAATACGCAGCGAAGGATATCGATTTCATAGCTGATTGGGAACTTTTCCACGTTGGGATCGTTATGTTCAGCAGCAGTGATTTTGATACATTCTGCAGGACAGTTCGTAGCGCACAACATACAAGCTGTGCAGCGAAGAGATCCGTCTTTTTTAACCGTCAAAACGTGATTCCCTTTGAAACGCGGAGAGTATTCATACTTCTCCTCTGGGTAATTCAAAGTCATCATTTTCTTACGGTTCAAAAGATTGCCTACCATGTGTTTCATGGTAACGCTCAAACCACCAAGGATACCCGGAAGATACCACTTGGACTTTTCAGAGTTATTTTGCATTACGCTCATAGGCTACCTCTTCTAAAAACAAACTCGTTCTTTTTACGAGATTCCAACTCTACTTGGTCAGGACGTTGGTTCATCGGTTTAAACTCAGAACCCATTGCTGGGATAGCAAGGTTTTTACCTGCCAACAACAACGCTGCTTCAGTCAAAGTCAGAGCTTCAGAAACAACAGTCGTTACTTTTTTGAACTTCTGTTCAAGCCCTGCTTGATTGATGAATGTTCCATCTTTCTCTACGAAAGTTTTCACAGGGATCAACCATACGTTGCCAGACATAGCTGTCAAAGCATCGTTTTTACCAGCTTGCATCCAGATTACGTTTTGCGCTTTAGAAATCTCTTTCACACGCTCACCAAAATCAGGGAATGCAGCTTGGTTCTCAGGACCCGCCACAACCACAGTTTTGATGGAACCGTTTGCAAGACCTGCAGACAAGTCGTTCCAAGTTGCAGTGATACCGTGTTTTTCAAGAACTTTAAGAAGACCTTTTGTATTCGGGTTTTTATCACCACGAAGCAAGATGCCGTCAAAGTCATTGAATTTTTCTTTGTTGTTAATCCAGAAGAAAATCTTCTTCGTGTTGAAATCTTTAACGAATGTAGAAACAATCGCATCGAACTCTTCAACAGTGTATTGCGCCGTCAAAACAAGAGCCAAAGAATCACCCGCAGAAGATTTTACGACCTCAGCAGCAGCTTTCGCAGCGGCTCCGCCGTGAACTTCTTTCCACGCGCCATTTTCTTTGATCATGCCTTTAGTAAGGCGGTGTTCTTTGTTTACGAATTTATAGATGTCACGACCTTCATCGCACATCCAGTGACCGTTTACTTGTTCGTTGTAAACTGGCTTCACACGGAAGAAACCTTCCTTATTGAAGTACACTTTTACATTACAGCCAGTCGAGCAACCGTTACAGACGGTTTCAGCATCTTTTAGATACCAAACGCGTTGACGGAAACGGAAGTCTTTAGAAGTCAAAGCACCCACAGGGCAGATATCTACCGTATTCAAAGAGTACTTGTTATCCAAAGGCATTCCATCGTGAGTACCGATCTCAGTGCGGTCACCACGGTTGAATAGACCCAACTCATTGGTTTTAGAAACTTCTTCAGTGAAACGAACGCAACGAGAGCAAAGGATACATCTTTCAGAATCCAAAACCACAGTTGGGCCCAAGTCCACAACCTTGTGTTTCTTTTGTTTGTGCTCAGCCATTTCTGGATCGTACTTACCGTACTCCATGTATTGGTCTTGCAAGCCGCACTCACCTGCTTGGTCACAGATAGGGCAATCCAAAGGATGGTTGATCAAGTGGAAATCAAGACCCCACTTCACAGCGTCTTTTACTTTTTCAGACGTGTTATTGATCTTCATTCCTTCAGTAACCATTGTGTTACAAGCGATCTGTACACGTGGATTTCCTTCGATCTCCACCATGCAAAGACGGCATACACCGGCAACAGACAATCCTGGGTGCCAGCAATAGTGAGCGATACGATCGCCAGACTGTTGCATCGCCTCGATGATCGACGTGCCTTCTTTTACTTCGACTTCTTTGCCATTAATGGTGCATTTCGGCATATGTCGTTCCTTTTACTTTCGAACGTCCTTCACGGACGTAGAATTCAAATTCATCTCTAAATTTAGTTACAAAGCTAAGAACCGGCAAAGCAGCAGCGTCTGAAAGAGCGCAAATTGTTTTACCCTTCATATTGTCAGCAACTTTGATCAACAAATCGATATCTTGAAGACGGCCACGGCCTTCCAAGATCGAATGAAGAATCTTGTTCAACCAACCAGTGCCTTCACGGCATGGAGTACATTGACCGCAAGATTCGTGAGCGTAGAAGTGAGTCAAAACCCCCAACATATCAACCATACATTGAGAATCGTCCATCACGATCACTGCACCTGAACCCAACATTGTGCCAAGACCCGCAAGTGATTCATAATCAAGATTTGCTTTTGCTACCTCTTCCGCAGTCAAAATTGGAGCAGAAGATCCCCCAGGGATCACGGCTTTCAATTTACGACCCGGCTTCATACCACCGCATTCTTTGTTGATCAAATCAATCAACGGGTAGCCAAGTGGAACTTCATAGTTACCTGGTTTTACAACGTTACCAGAAACAGAGATCAATTTTGTTACTGCAGATTTCTCAGTGCCGTGTTTACGGTAAGTTTGGGCGCCATCTTTAATGATGTAAGTTACTGCTGCCAAAGTTTCCACGTTGTTCACGATAGTTGGTTTGCGCAAGTAACCTTGAACTGCTGGGAATGGTGGCTTCAATTTTGGTTGGCCTTTTAGACCTTCCAAAGAAGAAATCATACCTGTTTCTTCACCACAAATGTAGGCCCCGGCACCACGGTACACATCCAGGTCAAAGTCGAAACCTGTACCCAAGATATTTTTACCTAGAAGACCTGCATCGTAAGCTTCTTTGATGGCTTTATTAAGGCACTCGATCGGGTAAACGTATTCACCACGAACGTAGATGTACCCTTTGTGTGAA
This sequence comes from Bacillota bacterium, assembly GCA_050257115.1. GTDB lineage: Bacteria > Bdellovibrionota > Bdellovibrionia > Bdellovibrionales > Bdellovibrionaceae > Bdellovibrio. Next base: position 4,168 of record JBLMWG010000158.1, on the reverse strand, counting down.
CCGATCGCGAAGGCAGAAATAATCATACCTTCGATCAATTGATGAGGAGCACGTTCCATCATCATACGGTCTTTAAATGTCCCTGGTTCACCTTCATCGGCGTTGCAAAGCAAGTAACGAGGCTCACCATTTTTAGGCAAGAAGCCCCACTTCATACCCGTTGGGAAACCCGCACCACCACGACCGCGAAGACCAGAAGCCTTCACTTCGTCGATGATTTGTTGCGGTTGCATTTTCAAAGCTTTCGGCAAAGTCTCGTAACCGCCTTTAGCTTTGTAACCAGCAAGAGTTTGAAACTCTGGTAAATGATAGTGCTCTGTAAGAACTTTGATTTCAGCCATTATCTCATACCTCTCAACAAGTTCATCGCTGATTCAGGAGTCAGTTTCTCGTGATAAGTATCATTCACTTGCATCATCGGAGCTGTTCCGCATGAACCCAAGCACTCAACTTTAGAAACCGTAAAGCGACCGTCAGAAGTCACTTCGTCGTATTTCACGCCCAACTCTTTGCAAATGTGGCTTGCCATTTCACGGCCACCCTCAAGCGCACAAGAGATGTTAGTGCAAACCTGAATGTGGTATTTACCCACAGGTTTTTGATTGAACATCGTATAGAATTTAAAAACTTCGTTGATACGCGCTTCAGGAATATCCATGACTTGAGACAAGTGACGGATAATGTCTGGCGTGATGAAGCCATTATTTTCTTTTTGAGCAATATAAAGACTTGGAATAATCGCAGACTCTTTCGCTTCATAGCGAGCAAGTTCTTTTTTAACGTTAGCCAAGCCTTGTTCAGAAAGTTTAAACATTTATGTTTTCCTCTTTCGAAATGCCCACCTTCGCCAAAGCTACGGCGGACTTCCGAATTGGACCTTATCGGTCCAATTCTCCAGCAATAAGGTTCATAGAAGCAACCGTCGCGATCGCATCCGCCAACATCGCACCTTTAACTACCGTCGGGAATGACTGATAGATCGCGAAGCATGGTGGACGAACTTTCAAACGGTATGGATTTGCTGAGCCATCACTCACCAAGAAGAAGCCCAACTCACCGTTGGCTGCTTCCGTCGCATCATAAACTTCGCCTACTGGAGGACGAAGACCTTTGATGATCAACATGAAGTGATTCATCAAACCTTCGATGTTACCGTAAACGTCTTTTTTCTCTGGAAGAACAATCCCTTTATCGCGGATCGTGTAATCGCCCGCAGGGATGTTTTTGCAGACTTGTTCAATGATACGAACAGACTGGCGCATTTCTTCGAAGCGAACCAAGTAACGATCGTAGATATCGCCAGAAGTTCCAACTGGGATGTCAAAATCAAGTTGGTCATAACCATAATATGGTTGCGCTTTACGCAAGTCCAAACTCACACCCGAAGCACGAAGCATCGGACCTGTGTAACCCCATTGGATCGCATCCTGTGCAGACACTGGACAAATATCACGGGTACGTTGGATGAAGATTTTATTATCTACAACCATGCTCGCCATTTCGTCTGTCCCTTTGCGAATTTCTTTACAAAGAGCCAAAACTTCGTCGAACCAACCTTCAGGCGCATCTTGAGCCATACCACCGACGCGAGTCATAGATACAGTCAAACGAGCTCCACAAAGTTTCTCGAACAAACCGTAAACTTGCTCACGCAAACCGAACATATAGAAGAACGATGTCAAGGCACCCAAGTCCATCGCGCCAGTACCGATAGCAATCGTGTGGTCGATGATACGAGAAAGCTCCGCCAAAACGACACGCATCGCTTGGGCTTTAGGTGGAATTTCAACGCCTAATAAACGCTCCACCGCTTTACAGTAACCAATGTTGTTCATTGGAGCTGAGCAATAGTTCAAACGGTCTGTATATGGAATAACTTGGTTGTACGGATGAGTTTCCGCCATTTTCTCAAAGCAGCGGTGAAGATATCCGATTTCGTTGTTACAACGAACGATCGTTTCCCCGTCCATTTCAGCCATCACACGAAGAGTCCCGTGCATCGCCGTATGGGCAGGACCGATGTTCAATGGAACATATTTGTCATTCAAGATGTCACCAGGAGAACCTGGTTCATTGTTGAAGTGAATTGGCAATGAGCTTGTGCAAGGTTGTTGCAAGTCTGCTTCGTAGTCTTTACGAAGTGGGTGACCCACAAATTGGTGGTGAGTCAAAATTCTGCGCAAGTTCGGGTGACCCTCAAAGATGATACCGAACATGTCATAAGCTTCGCGCTCAAACCAGTCAGCACCACGCCAAGCGTTCAATGCCGTCCCGATTGACTCCCCTTCACCCACCTGCGCTTTGATACGCAAACGGGAGTTATCTTTAGAAGAGAACAAATTATAAACGACATCAAAACGTTTATCGCGAGTTGGGTAGTCCACTCCGCAAATATCCATCAAGAAATCGAAAGTTCCTGATTCTTTCAGGAGCATCAAAAGATTTGGGACGTCCTCTTTAGGAACTTCCAAAACATCATCGCCAACAGCGTGGATGAATTTGAAGTTCTCAATTTTGAACTTACCCGCAAGAAGTTGTTTTAAATTCTCAAGCTTGTTCATATGGGCTCTTCCAGTTGTCTTTCCAAGGGCGTGGAGTGTGATCTGCGATCATTTTTTGCAAAGCCATAATACCGTCCATCACCGCCTCTGGTGTTGGAGGGCAACCTGGGATGTACACGTCGACAGGGATGACTTTATCAACACCTTGAAGCACGTGATAAGCACGGTAAAAACCACCAGAGCTTGCACATGCACCCATTGCGATCACGTATTTTGGCTCAAGCATTTGCTGATAAATACGAGTGATAACTGGAGCCATCTTTTCAGTGATAGTTCCCGCGACCACAAGAAGATCGGCCTGACGTGGAGAGAAACGTGCAACTTCAGCTCCGAAACGAGCTAAGTCATATTTCGGTCCCATCACCGACATGAATTCAATACCGCAACAAGCAGTACCATACGGCATTGGCCACAAAGAGTTTTTACGACCCCATGCTACGATGTGATCTAACTTCGATGTGAACGCAATATCTCGCGACATATCATCTGCTGCTTGAGTTCCGAGCGCGCTCGTAGAACCCTGCACTTGATCGTTGTGCATAAATACACCTCTGTAATTTCAATTAGCTATCATTAAGTAGTTACTGAAAATCCGTAATCCTGACAACTAGATATCTCATTATAGGGGTTGCGTCTGGGTTCTTCAACGCACCCCTCCAAAACGTAAATGTTGTCGCAAATGAAATTGATTCTCCACTCGTTTGCACAGAAACTTTAGTTTCCAGCTAAAGGAAACTTTAATTTCCACCCAACATCAGTCAAGCCCCCGCCATTCTGTGCAATTGCACAAGTTAGGCAGGACCTTGGCTTTAAAAGGAGATCTCATGAATAAGATGGCTATGTACGTCTCTTCAGCCGTTCTTGCTTTGTCGCTTAATGCTCAGGCTCAGCACAAAACGCAAGATTTGCTTATTAAATTAGCACCAGGCTTTACGGATCTTGAGTTCACCGGTACTAAAGCAGAAAAACTCACAGATAGCTGGGTTCGAGTGCAGCTTCCAAAACACATAAGCATCAATAGTTTGATGAAAAATCCGTCCGTTGAATCCGTTCAACCAAACTATAAAATCACCCTTCCGGAAGACTTCTCTATCCAAGACCCCCTTCGTCGTGCAGCTTTAGCAAAAATGCTCCGCCGCAATCCTCAACTTCGCGACTTGGCAATCCAAGACAATCCGCCCATCCCTAACGCTCCGCAACCAACTACGGGGGCCGACCCTTTATTCTCAAAACAATGGGGCATGCTCAATATTGGAGTCCAAGAAGCTTGGAAGGTGACCAAAGGATCTCCAGATATGATCGTCGCTGTGATTGATACCGGTGTTGATTACACACACGAAGACCTTCTGCCCAACTTGTGGAGAAATGAAAAAGAAATTCCAAATAATGGCATCGATGATGATGGCAATGGTTACATTGATGACGTAATCGGTTGGGATTTTGCGTCTAACGACAATAAACCTTTCGATCTATCTATGTCCCCACTGGATATATTATTTAAAGGTGGCAACCCTGGCCATGGAACTCATTGCGCGGGGAATGTCGCAGCTCGTGGCGATAACGGCAAAGGGATCGCCGGTGTGGCGCCAAATGTGAAAATCATGTCG
>JBLMWG010000157.1:0-10264 GCA_050257115.1 Bacillota bacterium | reverse complement strand
AGAGCATAAAATTCCAGTCGTGGGTGTTCCCGGAACTATTGATAATGATATCTTTGGCTCAGATAAGACGATTGGTTTTGATACGGCAGTCAATACAGCCCTTGAAGCCATTGACAGAATTCGCGATACAGCCGCATCACACGATCGCCTGTTCATCGTGGAAGTTATGGGTCGCAACTCCGGCTTTATCGCCTCCGCAGTGGGCCTTGCCGGCGGTGCAGAAGAAATCTTTACACCTGAAGCGAACACGACTGTTGATAAAGCGATTGACCGCATTAAAGATGCTATTTCCCGCGGAAAAACCAGCAGCATTTTAATCACAGCCGAAGGACAAAAACCTGGGCGTGCTTATGACCTTGCTGATGCCATCCGCAAAAAAACAGGATGGGATGCCAAAGTCTGCATCCTTGGTCATCAACAACGCGGTGGTTCTCCAACTGCCGCTGACCGCATTCTTGCAAGCCGCATGGGTGCTGCTGCCGTTGATTCTCTTTTAAAAGGTCACTGCGATATCATGATTGGGACCGAAGGCGAAAGATTGATCGAAGTTCCATTAGATATCGTCACGAAGAATGAAAGAAAAGCACAGCTGGATCTGGTTTCCCTCGCCAACATTCTTGCGACATAAAAGTCTTGACCTCTGAAATAGATGCGCGAATTCTAAAGGATATTCGCATTTTAAATCCACAGAAGAGGTCCTTTTATGAAGCGTTTGTTTATATCTTTGTTGATGGTGCTGCCACTGCTGGCAAGCTGTACAAAAAAAGACAACGAAATTGTTATTGGTGAATACGATTCTTTAACTGGCAGTGATGCTACTTTCGGTCTGGGCTCGAACAAAGGGATCCGCCTAGCCTTTGATGAAATCAATGCAGCAGGTGGAATTAAAGGCAAAAAATTAAGCCTGGTCACAGTAGATGACCAGGGCAAAAACGAAGAAGCTGTTTCCGCAGTAAAACGTCTGATCACTCAAAACAACGTCGTAGCGATTATTGGCGGCGTTGCCAGCGGAAGATCGAAAGCGGCCGCTCCTATCACTCAGGAAAAAGGCATTCCTTTTATTTCTCCAGCATCTACAAATCCTGACGTCACTAAAATTGGTGATTATGTGTTCCGTGTTTGCTTTATCGATCCATTCCAAGGTTCTGTGATGGCGAAGTTTGCTACGGAAACTTTGAAAGTGAAGAAGGTCGCAGTTCTTCGTGATGTTAAGAACGACTATTCTGTGGGTCTCGCAGATGCCTTCGTGAATGATTTTAAAAAACGTGGTGGTGAAATCGTGACCGACGTCAGCTATCAAGCTGGTGATATCGACTTCAAAGCACAATTGACCCAGATTCGTTCGAAAGCACCAGATGCGATTTATGTTCCTGGCTATTATACAGAAGTTGGATTGATCGCTCAGCAAGCACGTCAATTGGGTATCAAAGCTCCATTGATGGGTGGCGATGGATGGGATTCCGACAAGCTTAATGAAATTGGAAAAGAAGCTATCAACGGAAGCTACTTTTCTAATCACTACACAACGGAATCCACAGATCCTGCTGTGACGGAGTTTATCAAAAAGTACAAAGCGAAATACAACGAAACCCCAGGGTCTTTTGCCGCGCTAGCTTATGATGCTGCAAAAATCTTGGCAGCGGCAATAGAGCGTGCTCCTAACTTGTCAGGCAAAGCGATTCGTGATGAACTAGCTAAGACAAAAGATTTCCCTGGCGTGACGGGGAAAATCACTTTGAATGAAAACCGCGATGCCGTGAAAAGCGCCGTGATCATTCAAGTCGACGGTCCAAACCGTAAATACATCACAACTGTGACACCCTAAGGAGCTCCATGCAGGATTTCGCACAACATCTTATCAATGGTATCAGCCTTGGCTCTATCTATGCGTTGATCGCCCTTGGTTATACGATGGTGTACGGAATCCTGAAAATGATCAACTTCGCCCACTCTGATGTTTACATGGTGGGCGCCTTTGCCGCCTACTATGTCGCGCGCGCTTTGGGTATCGATGCCCAACCTGGAATCAGCAGTCTCGTTATTCTTTTAGTTTCATCCATGATTTGCTGCAGTGTCTTAGGTCTGATCATTGAACGTCTTGCATATCGCCCTCTTCGTAATGCTCCAAAATTAAATATTTTGATTACCGCAATCGGAGTCAGTTTGTTCCTCGAATACGGCGGACAAGTGACATTCGGTGCAGATCCCAAAGTTTTTCCCGAAGTGATGAAGGATTTTGTGATCTTCTCTTTTGGTAACGTAGAAATTAGATCCTTCGATGTGACTGTTTTAGGTGTCGGGATTGTGGCCATGATCGGTTTGCAATTTCTGATCTTTAAAACAAAATTGGGTAAAGCGATGCGTGCAGTCAGCAGCAGCTCAGCCGTCGCAAGCTTATTAGGGGTCAATCCCGATCGTATCATCACTTTTACTTTCATCGTGGGTTCAGCCCTTGCCGGTGTCGGCAGCGTTCTAGTTGGAATGAAGTATCCAAAAATTGATCCCCTCATGGGAATGATGATCGGCCTTAAAGCGTTCGTCGCCGCCGTTTTGGGTGGCATTGGAAATATTCAAGGTGCCGTTTTAGGTGCTATGATCATGGGCCTTTCGGAAGAAATGGTCGTCGCTTATCTATCGAGTACCTATCGCGATGCTTTGGCCTTCGGTATCTTGATTGTGATCTTGATCTTTAAACCGGCGGGGCTTCTAGGTAAATACTCCATCGAGAAGGTGTAACAATGAAAGCCCTTAAAAATCCCCTTCTTGCTCTGATCTCTCTTCTCGCTCTTGGGGTCGGAATTTATTTCGGCTTTAATGAGTACATCCAATTACTCGTGCTCTTTGCTGCTGTGAATAGCCTGATGGCCATGAGCTTGAACTTGGTCAACGGATATACGGGGCAGTTTTCTTTAGGTCACGCGGGCTTTATGGCGATCGGTGCTTACTTCACCGCTTACGCTTCCACAAAATGGAACTTCCTCCCTGAAGGCCTTCAGTTCCTCAGTTTTTTTATCTGGGCCCTTGGCTCTGGGTTGGTGGCCGCTGTTGCGGGATTCCTGGTAGGACTTCCGTCTTTGCGACTCAAAGGTGACTACCTAGCCATCGTGACCTTGGGCTTTGGTGAAATCATTCGCGTGTCTTTACTGAATATGGATTTTCTTGGAGGACCTCGCGGTTATGCGAACATTCCTGGCTTCAAATCTTTTTTAATGTCCTATGGCTTCGCTGCATTCTGGGTTCTAATTTGCTTCTTCACTATTTGGCGCGTGATGAACTCGAGCTACGGCCGCGGCTTCCTCAGCGTTCGCGAAGATGAAATTGCTGCGGAAGCGACTGGTATCAGCACCACCGGAATGAAAGTTCGCGCCTTTGTGCTTTCCAGCTTTTTTGCGGGTATTGCCGGAGCTTTATTCGCACACTTTACCAGCTTCATCAATCCGTCTTCGTTCACTTTCTTGCAAAGTGTAAACGCCGTAATCATGGTGGTATTAGGCGGCATGGGTTCTATGACGGGGTCGATTGTCGCAGCCATCATCGTAACGGCATTGCCAGAGGCTTTGCGTCCTTTGCAAGACCTCACAGGTATTGATTTACGCATGGTTATTTATTCTTTGTCATTAGTGCTAGTGATGATCCTTCGTCCAAAAGGACTTTTCGGCGAACTTGAGATCATTGACCTTTGGAGAAAATATGTCCGACGTTCTGCTCGAAGCTAAGAAGATCACCATGCAGTTTGGCGGTCTGAAAGCCGTCGACTCTTTGGAATTTCAAATCAAAAAAGGTCAACTTGCGGGACTCATCGGCCCCAATGGTGCTGGTAAAACCACCGTCTTCAATATGCTGACTGGTGTCTATCAGCCGACCCATGGCGAAGTAATTCTCGAGGGAAAATCTTTAACGGGCCTTCGCCCGAATCAGATCTCTCACAGAGGCATCGCCCGCACTTTTCAGAACATCCGCTTATTCAAAGGTCTCAGCGTTTTAGAAAACGTCCTCATTGCGACCCATCAGCATGTAACTTACGGGCTCATGGATACCCTTCTGCAAACTCGTAAGTTTCTCGAGACCGAAAAGGCCCTTGAAGAAAAAGCCATGGCGCTGCTTAAGATTTTTTCTTTACAAGACAAAGCACATGAGTCAGCAAGCTCTCTTCCTTATGGCCAGCAACGCAAGCTGGAAATCGTTCGTGCCTTAGCAACAGATCCGAAAATTATTCTGCTAGATGAACCGGCGGCAGGAATGAATCACTCAGAAACCCATCAGTTGATGGAAACCATTGCAAAGATTCGTGAAGAATTTCAACTAACAGTTTTGCTGATTGAGCATGACATGAAGTTGGTGATGGGCATCTGCGAAAACATCGTGGTTTTGGATCATGGGGTCAAGATTGATGAAGGCCCCCCAAGACACATCCAAAACTCTAAGCGTGTTATCGAAGCCTACCTGGGCGTGGAGGAGACACTGTGAAATCGCCTCTTATAGCTGCTGAAAATCTCAGTGTTTTTTATGGCTCTATCCAAGCGTTGAAAAGCGTTACGTTTCACGTGGACCGTGGTGAAATCGTCAGTTTGATTGGAGCCAATGGTGCCGGAAAAACTACCACTCTGCGGGCACTCTCAGGACTCGTGCCAAGTGAAGGAAAGATCACTCTCAACAATCGAGACCTCAAAGCTGTTCCAACTTACGAGCGCGTCAAACTTGGGATGGCACAATCCCCCGAAGGTCGCGGAGTTTTCCCACAAATGAGCGTATTAGAAAATCTTGAAATGGGTGCCTACAGCCGTAACGACAAAGCTGGTATCAAAAAAGATTTCGACATGTGCATGGAATTATTCCCACGCTTGAAGGAACGCCTTTGGCAAATGGCGGGAACTCTTTCCGGTGGAGAACAACAGATGTTAGCCATTTCTCGGGCCCTCATGTGCAAACCTGAGATTCTATTGCTGGATGAACCTTCGTTGGGATTAGCCCCTCTCATCGTGGCACAGATTTTTGAAATAGTTAAAAAACTCAACCAAGAAGGCATGACTATCTTGTTGGTCGAGCAGAATGCTCGACTAGCATTGAAAGCGTCCCATCGTGCCTACGTTTTGGAAACGGGTCGTATTGTGATGCAGGACACTGGTGCGAACTTACTAAGTAATGACGAAGTTCGTAAGAGTTATTTGGGTGTATAATTTCAAACTGATTTCTAAAAGCAAAAAAGCCCATGTGGGCTTTTTTTATGCCATTTTTTGAAGAGTAATCTCAAACTCAGTGCCCCGACCGTCTTTGACGGGGCTACGAATATCAACCTTCCCATCATGAGCCTCAACCACCGCTTTCACGAAGGTCAATCCCAAGCCCATGCCGTACTCTGAACGACTCTTATCGCTGCGATAAAGCTTTTGCCAGATCAAGCCATGCTCTTCAGCGGCGATACCGGGACCAGAATCGGTCACTTTTAAGATCACACCCTCTGTTTGATTGATCGTTTCAATAATGACTTCCCCGCCAGGAGGCGTGTACTTGTGGGCATTATCTAAAAGATTTGCAATCACGCGACTGATCAAGCGAGCGTCCACCATGGCCCAATCATGAGTATCCAACTTTTGAATGACCTTGATGTTTTTTTCTTCAAAGGCCATTTCGTAAAGATCCATGATTTCTCGGACCAGATCACTGATGAATTTCTTTTCAATTTTAAGTTTCTTACTGCGATTTTCAGCTTCCGTAATATCTGTCAAAACCTGCAAGAAATTTAAAATCTTATCTGAATTTTCAAAACAACTTTGCAGGGCCTCACGGTATGACTCGATATCCCCTTCACTGGTCAACGCGATTTCTGCACGCCCACGCAAGCGAGTCACTGGCGTACGAATATCATGGGCCAAGTGGTCAAAGGCTTCTTTTAAGCCATTCACCAGATTTTCAATTTTATCCAATGCTTTATTGAATAAGAGTTTCAGCTCTTCTAACTCATCGTCGCTGCCACCCACGGGAACACGCGTGGATAAAGAGCCCCCTTCGATTTTCTTCATCGAAGTAATCAACTCGCGAACAGGACTTAAAGTCGAGTTTGATAAAAACAAACCTCCCAAGAAACCGATCAACGCCACCGGCACCAAGGACCACCAGAATAGCTTCTGCAAATAGCGTAGTTGAGCCCCCAGCCCTTCCGTACTTTTAGCAATGATAAGGCGCTGACCGTTCTTTAAATTACGCCCTAAAACCAAAATAGCTTCGGTGCTGTGACGCTCGGGCAAGGAAAAATCAAAGGCCTTGTCCTTATCATACTTGGCCAGTTCCTTTTTCATTAAATTCTGATCAATCGCAATCGCAGGAGTGGGCTCATGGAAAAACAGATTTTCACCTGCTGGAGAGTACACAGAAACCATCAAAGAGCCATCTCGGTCATAGTTACGCACCAACGAGAAGTACTGTTTAAAGTCTTCCAGCCCACTGACTTCAATTCGGTTACTATATTCTTCGATTTTAGCATCAAGAATCACTCGCTCCTGATGTTGAAGCGAGTGAGTGATTTGAAAATAAAGGAAACTAAAAATCAGCGTAGAGCTGAGGATCAACACCAAGGAATACGCTAAGGTAAGCTTGGTGCTAATACGAAAGAGCGTCGGCTTAAGCGCCTTTAAGGACATAACCTACGCCTCTTACCGTGTAGATTAGTCGTGTAGGGAAGTCTTTTTCCAATTTGTTTCTGAGACGGCATACCAATACGTCTACCACATTTGTCTGTGGATCGAAATCATAATTCCAAACTTCCTTGAGGATAGTCTGCTTGCCGATGATTTTATTTGGATTACTCATAAAAAGATCGAGTAAAACAAACTCACGCTCTTGAAGATCTAATTTGCGGCCTGCACGAACAACATCGCGATTCAAGCGGTTCAACTTCAAGTCTTGGAAAACCAATTGTGTGATTTCTGAAGCCTTCTGCGCGCGCTTCAACAGGTTTTTAACCCGAATTTGAAGCTCCGCCATTGCAAACGGCTTGGTTAAGTAATCGTCACCACCCATACTCAAGCCCTTTAAGCGGTCATCTAGTTCACGCAAAGCGGACAATATAAGAATTGGTGTATTGATCTCTTTTTCGCGCAACGATTTTGCGAAAGTATAACCGTCCATTTCAGGAAGCATCAAATCAAGTACGATAATATCGTAATGATTTGTAAGGGCTCTTTCGTAGGCACGTCGTCCGTTTGATTCCACCTCAACGTCCCCTTCAAGCTCCCCTAAACCTTGCTTAACGATTGTTGCGATCTCGTTATCGTCTTCTACCACTAAACATCTCATTGAGAGTCACCTTTGTTACGGAATTGTTAATCTGCGCACAGTTTATATCAGATTTGTTTCTAAACAAAAGGCTGATTTTTAATATACCTTACCCAAAATCTCATTATTACACACATTTAATAGGTTTTTGAGAGGAGTATTGCGAAGATGACATCCCCAGATCAATGTTCATTGTTGCCAAAAATAGGAAAAAGGCCCTGGGGTCAACAGGGCCTTTCGACATGGTTTTTAATGAGACTTAAGACGATTTAAGATTAACGTTTCAATTGAATCACTTCATTCAGAAGCTCATCCGTCGTCGTGATTGTCTTTGCATTGGCTTGGAAACCACGTTGATTTTGGATCATGTTTACGAACTCAGTTGCCAAGTCCACAGTAGATCTTTCAAGAGATTTCGCAAACAACTTACCACGACCTGCAGTTCCTGGACCACCGATAGAAGCACCACCAGAATCTCTGGATTCTTTCAAACGGTTGTTACCGACTTTGAAAAGAGCTTCTGGATTTTCAAATTTCGCAAGGGCGATCTGCGCCAAGTCTTGCGCCTGACCATTGGAATAAACCGCAGTCAAGATACCTTCGTCATTAAAAGACAAGCTCGTGATCGTACCCGCTGCCGCACCATCTTGGTGCCAAGAAATAAGGTCCGAGTTTTTACCGTACTGTTTCGTACCGTCCAAACCTTTACCGCCGTCTTTGATCGCATCACCGAAGTTGAATTTGACTTCTTGGCCTTGAAGAGCACCACCCTTGAAGTTGAAGTTCGAAGATGTCAATTTTTGACTGTCCAATTTACCATCAACTGTGAACTCCAATTTACCAGAGCACACTTCAGAAAGCTTACCTTCTTCGCCACCGGAAACTTCTTTACCGTCAACAACACCTTTGAATTCCCATTGTCTGTCGCCAACTTTATTGAAGAACATGCTCAATAAGTGCTTATTACCTTGAGAATCGTACATCTCAACACCTGTAGAATAGTGAGACGTAGAATATGGATCTTTAATATCAAACTTCTTAGTGGCTTCCATACGAGAATCCAAGTTCAGATCCAATTTGATTTCTTTAGTAGCCTTTGCTGGGATCAAGGCACGCGGGAATTTGATATCTGTCATTTTGTTCAAGATATTACCTTTTTCGTCCGTACCGAAACCTTGAACTTTTTGATTGTCGTTTGTAACCAAATAACCTTCACGGTCAAAATGGAAAGAACCATCACGAGTATAAGACTCACCGTCAGAGCCCTTTACTTTGAAGTAACCATCACCAGAGATCGCAAGATCCGTGACCTTCTCAGTGGCATCAACGTTACCTTGAGTAAGAATTGGATTTACGGCACCGATCTTCACACCACGACCGATTTGGTTACCACCAAGAACACCTTTTAAGCTTTTAGAGATAATATCTTGGAACTCTGCACGGCTTGCTTTGAAACCGATAGTGTTGGCATTGGCGATATTGTCACCGATAACTCCAAGGGCTTCGCCCTGAGCAGTCATACCAGACACACCCGTGTACAATGAAGAAAGAATACCCATGTGACCTCCATGTCGTTGACGTCTTCAATCGGAATCCGTCGTTTGGAGGGCCTCCTCTACGAGGACCGGCCCAAATATTAAATTTTGTATCGATTGCTATCTGTCACTTCAGGACAGCTTCACAATTTACCCGCCGTAGCTCATTCATGAGCGAAGGAGGATTATGCGTTTAGATCACCACCGTAGAGTCGATGTTCGTGAATACATTTTCTTTCAATGCATTCTTATCCATCACCGTGACTACTGTGTTGTTCTTAACACTGACGATCAGCGCAGAGTCATTCATTAACACTAATGAATCCTTTGAACCTTTCGCCGCTGCTCTCGTAATCGCGTCTTGCAGCTTCGTGATATCCTCAGGGCTATAACTAATGCCTCGAGTTTTCATTCGCTCAATTGCGTGATTCGAGAACTTTACTCCATCTGCAGGCTTCACCAAGCCTTGAGGATTCACTTGATTTAAGTTAGCGGGCTTCATGCCGCCGACTTGATCGAGCGTCTCCTTGAAGGAGGGTCCCGTTCCAGCGCCGAGGTCAGGTTTGTTAACCTTACCACCCGGTTGTGTCGGGATGAGTTGATCGAATGTCTGTATCTTCTTTAAGTCCACCATTTTACTTCAACGTCTCCTTAGCAATCTTGTCGATCATGTCGCGGGATAAACCGACCGTATCCATGATCTTAGACTTTGCCGCAGGAGCTGCTGCAGTAGAAGGACTTTGTTGTCCAGCACTCGCCTCTTTTTTAGTTTGTCCTGTAGCATCATCCTTTTTCAAGTCTAGGTTGGTAACGTCATTTACATTCTGGTCGTTTCTCATAAGACGTGGGTCTGTGATCTTTTTCACATCACGGAAACGAATCGCCTGATTTCCTACGTTCAACACAGGGCCTTCTGCAGAATAACTCACTCCCGTGATCACTCCATCGAAGTCTGTTTTGATTCCCATTTTTTTGCCATCGCCTGTTTTTGCTTCCGCGATGAATTGATACTCACCCGCTGGAGCTTTCACACCCTTGCCGTCTTCACCATTCCAAGTGAGTTTGTTCTCACCTTGTTTCAGACCTTTCAAGTTGTACTCACGAACAACGTTTCCATCCGCATCGCGCACTTTCACTGACACTTCTGCACCTGCCATCGGAAGAGAGAAACGGAAATCATGATCTTTATCATTCGCGCTACGCACAATCTTTGATGAATCACCCGCAACCGCTTTACCGATCAAATTCAATGCTTGGAAGTTTTCAGAAGGCTTTTGTGCATTCTTCAACTCTTCAAGTGTTTTATTCATGTTCTGCATTTGCTCGAGTGAAGAGAAGTTTGCCAATTGAGCCGCCATCTCATGGGACTTCATCGGATTCGTTGGATCTTGATTCTTCATTTGCGCAAGCATCAACTTGAAAAATGCATCTTTATCCAAGTTTGGATTACCTGCTGT
>JBLMWG010000156.1:0-4354 GCA_050257115.1 Bacillota bacterium | reverse complement strand
TCAGGCTGACAAGATTCTTTTCAAGTTTTAAATCAAATTCATAAAAACGAGGTTCGCCAAACCGACCTCTGTCATCAGAAAGCCCAATTAAATGTCCTTGGTGCCAGATAATTCCGGAAATGCCACCAATGATCGTGCCATTAAACTTCGTCCCTGTGGCAATTGCAGTCTCACCATAGTAATGCAGACGTAAAGCCTGTGCAGAACTAGCAAAACTCAGAAAGGCGACAATGACAACAAGCGCTTTCACGTTAGCTTCTCCAACGAAGTTCCGTTTGCTTAACTGGGTTCATGAATTCACGCTTTTGTTCCAAGGCCTCATGGTATTCGGTCTTTAATGAATAATACCATTTTGCTTGGGTATCAGCGTCCTTAATTAGCATCAGACTTGGGTCGTACTTTAACCCCTCTTGTTGTTTCGTAACAGCGTCCATATCTTGACCAAGGAAAACCTTACCGAACTTGTCAACGACTGGCTTTAACAACGTCAACCACGGCATATCCCAGCAAGCAAGTTGGGTGATTCGCGTGTTTTTTTCATCCATCGGAGTCAGCGCCGTGAATGAGTAGAAATTTCGAGCCCCCACTTGGACGTGTTCAACACGCACACAAGGCAGGGTGAAAGTAATTTCGGTCGTCGGAACGCCACCTAAAATTTTGTAAGCTTTAGAATTCTTAGACGGTTGATGGCGAATCATCTGGAAGCCGAAATCAACCGGGCCGAAAAGTTTCTTCTTTTCCAACATAGTTTTTTCAGAACGCCAGAACCAGCTTTTATGCACATAAGGACCATGGGCAGGATCCATCAAACCAATGACGGCATGATCGACGTGACAAGGAAAGTTCACGACATAAGTCAAATTTGGCTTTTTATCCGCAGCAAAGGCCTTCATCTCTGGAGGTTGTGGCGCCTTGCTGACGTCAAAGTCCTTATCGCCCATGAACACCCAGATAAGGCCTTGAGCCTCATGAACTGGATAGGTACGCACCTTGATTTTATTTGGATTCAAATCTTGATCCGGGCAAAGGGACGGAATCTCTGTACAGGTTCCGGTCCCATCAAATTTCCAACCGTGATAAGGGCATTCCAACGTATCGTTAACCACACGGCCATAACTTAAAGGAATCCCGCGATGAGGACAGATATCACGCATCGCTGATACTTTGCCTTTTGAATCACGGTAAAATACGACAGGCTCTCCTAAGATTTTGCGCGGTTGCGCTTTGTTCACTGCGAGCTCTGCACTAGGCAAACCCACATACCATACGTTTTTCAAGAAACCGGTAAACATCGAATACCTCAAACTACCAATATGAAACTATGCCCGGACTCTTTTTTCAGCCAGCAGACATGTATTTTGTAATAACGTTGTGATTGTCATGGGTCCAACTCCGCCCGGCACCGGACTGGCAGCTTTCACCCAACCCGACAATTCTTCAAAGCGAACATCTCCGCAAATTTTTCCACCATGACCCGAGCCATGGATACCCACATCGATCACGATAGAATCTTTTTTGAAATCTTCTTTACCCAAAAAGCGAGCTTTGCCAGCCGCCACAATGACGAGGTCTGCGTCCTTCGTGTATTGAGTAAGATTTTTTGTTTTTGAATGACATAACGTCACTGTGGCATTGGCTTCCATTAATAAATGAGCCATCGGCTTACCCACGATATTACTGCGACCGACAACCACGGCGCGCATGCCTTCCACGTTGATCTTATAGTGCTTAAGAATCGTCATCACACCTTCGGGCGTGCAAGGACGAACGATCGGCATACCTGCAAAGAAATAACCTAAAGAGGCATAGGTCAAGCCATCTGCATCTTTATCTGGTGAAAGTGTTTTAAGAACTTCGTGAGAGCTTAAATGCGCAGGCAAGGGAAACTGAACCAAGATGCCATCCACGGTGTCGTCCTGATTCAAAGCAGTGATCAATTCATTCAACTCTGCCTGAGTTGTGTCCTCTGGCAGAGTGTGAATTGTGGAAGTCATTCCGACTTTTTCACACGCGAGCTTTTTGTTTTTAACATAAATGTGGCTCGCTTTATCGTTTCCGACCACAATTACGGTTAAATGAGGTGCGCGGCCGTGGAGCTCTTTAAAGGCACTAACCCGTGGCTGTAACGAGGCCCTCACCGTCGCTGACACTTCCCTGCCGTCCAAAATGAGCATCACGTACCTCCCCCGAATAGAGGCTTCAATTTCCTGCATTTATCAAAGAAATTCAATAGTTTAGTGCCATCCTGTAAAAATAAAACCCTGGTTTAACAGACATTTTATGCTTGCTTCGCTTCCCCGCTTTATTGTACAAGTTCTTAAAAACACTAGGGGATTTAAAGATGGCAGATAAAGTTAAGCTTTCAAAAGACGGTAGCTCCATTGATTTCGTACAGTCTGAAAGCCTTCCGACGTCCCTTAAGAAATTCCGTCAAAGTCCTGAGATCGAAGGTTTCTACCGTTTCGTATTCGAAAACGATCTACAAAAAGAATCCTACGACATTCTAGATCGCATTATCCAACAGCGTAAGATGAAAAAAGCTGACGCAAAAAAGGAAGCCGCTGCTGCCGCTAAAGAAGAAAAAGCAGCTGCAAATAAAAAGATCGAAGTTAAGACCGCTAAAAAGAAATAGGTCGCTTCCAGAAGTCCGGTCCCCCGGACTTCTTTTTTATCAGGGCTTAGCTGAAGCCCGCACCCGCCTTGCAAAGTCCTCCGCCACACAGGGAGGATCTCTTGAAGAAACCAAATTTCGGAAAAAATCAAAAAGGCCAAGGCCTGATCGAATATCTCATTATCGTGGCTATCGTCGCCGTCGGCAGTATTGCGGTTATTAAAGTTGTTGGCGGAAACATAGACGTCCAGTTCGCCAACGTTGCTCAAGCACTCGGCGGAACTAATTCACAGAAAAAAGAAGCCCACAAAGTCACTGACAGCATTTATAAAAAGCGCGACTTCAGCAATTTCTTCGAGGACTCAGTCAACTCAAAGAAAGACAGCAAATAGCCATGACACTCCTTTCGCTTTCCGGAAAAGGTCAGGCTCTCATTGAAACACTTCTTACACTTCCGATCGCAGCAGCGTTGCTGGCCACTATCATCGCGCTGTCCTATCGGGCGGCGCTGTTTTCCTATGCCGACTTTCAGCTACACGAGGCTCTTCTTTGTACTGATGATTCCACTCCCGATATCTGCAAAGTAAAACTGCGTTCTCGGCTCTGTAAAATGCTTTTCTTTCAAGAGTCGTTAGAAGTACAGATTTTCAAACAGAACAAAAAAGCTACCGGCACAATCCACATTCACAAAATGCACGTGAGCAATTTGTATTATAAATTTTGGCCGGATTTAAGAATTGAAAAAGAAATCAACTTTCCTCTCAATCCACGATGAAAACATATTCTCTTGTCCAAAATAACAAAGGCTATGCACTGGCGCTCATGGCCGCCTTATTACCAGCTTTAATGGGACTCTTGCTTTTGGGCTCCGCTGTCTTAATAACCCTCAAAACTGACCAACAATATCTGCACACCTGTCGCACCGAAGGACTTCGTGGTCAAAAATTGGTAGCGCCTCAATTAAAAGTCTTAATGTCCTTAAATCCTATATCCGTGGCCTTGCGAACAAAAAAGCATCTTGCCGTGGGAAAAATGACCGTGGCCCTTGCCAGCCAAAACTACATCGCTTTGGCGAAAGCGACAGCTGACTACAACACCGCTCTTGAAAATTTGCGAAAGCTTGATGCTCAACAAAAACAATTGATACAGCAATCGAATTTATTTTTGCGAATCGCTCATCAAACAACACAAATAAAATTGCAAAAAGATGGTCTCACCAACAGACACCTTGGAATTCTGGAAAGCACTCTGTCTGTGGAGCCGCACTCCCCGCCAAAACTTGCTATCCATCCGAACGATGCGGACATAGCTCCGACATACAGTCTGGAACAGGATTTTGAAAACAGACAAGCGTTGGTGCAAAAGTGGCATTACACCCTCGAAGTTGTCCGTCCACTGAGACGACTTCTGTCGGGGACATTTCAATTTGAAAAGTCCTGCGCAATCACACTGAAAGAGGAAAATCACGAATGGCAACCCAAGATGAAAAAGGACAAGTCTTCCTAGAGTTTATTCTGATTGCACTCTTTGTTATTTCGATCATCTTTGCCGCGCACCGTGAGCTTTCGACAATAAAGAACATTAACCACAAATATCAATTCAGTAAGGATCATTATGATCAACAAATGGCGCCAACTAAAAATCGACACTAAAATCTTAGTGGCGGGATTTATTATTTTGGGACTTCTGTGCTTTCTACTCAGCACCCCCAGCAAAGAGTCCGCGACCGAACAACCCGAGCCT
>JBLMWG010000155.1:0-3928 GCA_050257115.1 Bacillota bacterium | reverse complement strand
TACCTAGTAATCAACGGCAATTCCGGCGCCGACGATGCTGGAAGAAAAGTCGACCTCTTGGGTGAAGGATTTTAGATAACGGTACTCTAAGGAAACCCAAAGATTGGCGATGCCATATTCGTTTTTCAAGGTGAACGCCGTACTTCTATCCATGGCGCTAATGTTAAGCAATCCACCCACAGCGCCATAAGCACCCGGAGTTCCTACAGCATTTGTAGAGGCGCCATCATCGCGATACTCAACAACTGGGATGTAAGTTCCCCCACCGGCAAGATAGGGAGCAAACCACTGGCGATCCACGTACTGAAAGCGATAAGACAGGCCCACATTCAAAGGAATTGCGAGAATCGTGTACTGCTCTTGTGCTTTTTCGCCAGCGGTAGGATTTCCCGATGGCGCCGTCTTAGTGAAACGGCCATTTCCATTCGCGGTCATCACTCCCAAACCAGCCTGGATAGCGACATTATGAAGACTTTCCCAAGGCTGCCACTCATAATCGAAAGACAACATCGGTACTGTTGGACCTTTGTACATCATTTCAAAATCGGTCGATCCATCTGAGGAGGTAATCTTTGGAGCGTCCATTGCGCCAATACGGAAGGAGCCTGTCGTTTTGTATGAAGTATCTTCCTTCGTCCGATAAACATATGTTCCGTCTTTTTCGATACGCAACAAACCCTTGGCTGCTTGGGGATGGTGAATATACTCAACGCCACCCTTTGGAGACTGCCGAACCACATCGCTATACTGAATTTTCGGCTCTGGCTTAATTTCAATAGGGGCTTCTTCCGTCGGAATAACGGCAGGTTCCTCCTGTGGCATCGCTACAGATTCTTCCTGCTCAGCTTTCAACAACTCATCTTCGGTCTGTTGACCCGACTCGGGCACTGATTTATTCAAATCAACTGTTTGTTCTTTTTTACCGGCCTCAGCAGAAGGTACATTCCCTGGGGCTTCCGATTGCCTAGATTGCTTGATTTCATCTTCAATCTGTATGGTATCTTCGAATTCCTGGGAAACAGGAGAAGAATTCTCAAACTCATTTTCTTGAGTATATGGCGGTTCTTGAGGAGCAGATTCTTCGGCATTGGCAGTGTGAAATATTACGACCGCCAACAGAGTCACTAGAGTTAACCATAATGACTTCACAGTTCACCTCGAACCTTACGGCCTAAAATCAAACGACGATATAGTTCAAAAAAACTAAGCAAAGCAAAAGTCATAATCAATGCCGCTACCCAGAAACCAAAGGCCACGCTCATACGAGCCATGAGCAACAACGGCCACAAGGCGGCGCGCACCACTGTTTTTGCTGTTTCATTGCCAGAAATCATCGCCGCATATTTAGGACTGTAGTGATAGTAAGCTTTTACAAACTTACGACCCCAAGAATAGGGGATCAGATACTTATTACGAAAATCACGGAAACTTTGCACTTCAGGGGCCATTTCGCTGCCAAAGGCTGCGGTCGCGATAAAACAGTGTTTATCGTCTAATAATCCTGCAACAGGCTCTGGTGTCGCACACAAAGTACTCGCAGCAACTGAAGCTACTGGAGTGAAATTATAAATATTCCCCGCCATATCCTGGTTCGCCATCACTAGACAATATGTCGTATCATTATTCAGGTCATTGATGCGTTCATCAACGATCGGAGGGCTCACAGTCGCACTCACGGGAACAGAGAATGCATTTGATCCGTTCGAAATACGCGCAACCGTGTCACTATCGCTCGTGTCTGTAGCAGTTTGTTCTTCGTAAAAGAACATCAAGTTTTTAAAATCTACAGAGCTACCACTTGCGGGGTAGTCCGAAGAAACAGCAAGATCATTCGCATAAATTTTTTTATCGCCGGGTGCCGCAGTAAAATGACAAAAACCTCCACTTGCCGCTGGAGTAACACCCACCGGACAATCAGTATAAAAACTATCACTTGTGGAGTCCTTCGATTGAGTGGTTACACGAAATGTGAAGGTCGGACCGCTTGAAGAAGATGAAGACGACGATGCCACTGAGATTGTGAGGTCCTTAGAAAAGCTTGTCGCACAGTTCGTGTCACCTGAGGTTGCGGCGCTACAAATATTTTGCCAAGGAATCGGTATCGAAATAGTTCCACCAGCCCCCGTCGTAGTGATTGTCCCCGTCGTAATCGAAGTGCTATCAATTTTTACAGTCACATCGCTGACATTTATAGCGACGTCGGTCTTCAACACCACCAACATGTTCAGAGTCGGATAAACCGCATTTTTATTACAAGGCAAAAATTTGTTGGTGCTGGAGCTGGTCTGAACACAAGTATCACAGGTGTTCGAGTTATCCGGCGAAGCACAAGTTCCAGCAAACCCACCATATACAATGGGCTTTGTAAGATCTGTGGTATCTATATTCGATACTCCAGAAATGGAGCTGTATGTGAGCGCCCCTTGTGCCATGGGGGCCATCATCATAAGAGCTACTGGAATAGAAAAAAGCTTCGCCAGGTTCATATTCTTATCGAACCACTAGACGGGCCATTAGTCAAAAAAACCAGACTGGCCTGGCCCGACTTTAGCCGTGGAATATCTTTTCTGCGATTTGAATACCGTTCAGAGCGGCTCCCTTACGGATGTTGTCTGAAACGACCCACATCATCCACAATTTAGCATCTTCAGGATCACGATGGATGCGGCCAACATAAACTGGGTCTTTCCCGGAAACGTCGCGTGCTAAAGGATATTGGGACTTTTTCGGGTCATCTTGAAGGACAATACCTTCAAAACCTTCCATCGCGGCCACAATCTGTTCGCGCGTGGTTTCTTTCTTTAAAGTGACCCAAACAGACTCGCTGTGGGCATTCAAAGCTGGGATTCGCACTGTAAAGGCTGATACCTTTAATTGCGGTTGATTCAAAATCTTGCGGGTTTCTTTCATAATTTTGACTTCTTCACTACAGAAGCCTTGATCATTAAAGGAACCAATTTGCGGAATGCAATTGAACAAAATCGTATGTGGGAAGGTTTTCGGCTGGTGATCATTTGTATGATGAGCTGTTTGTTCCATCAATTCATCATAGCCGCCCTGACCCGCGCCGCTTACTGCTTGATATGTGCTAACACGAACTTCTTCCAAGCCAAATTTATCTAAAAGAGGCTTCAAAGCTACAACCAACTGAATCGTCGAACAATTGGGGTTGGCAATAATTTGTGGTTTGGAATCTTTATTAACTAAATTCCCATTAACTTCTGGAACCACCAAAACTGTGTTTGGATCCATACGAAAAGCGGCCGAGTTATCAACAGCAAAGGCTCCCGCTTGCACAGCTTTCGGAGCCCATTCAGCAGAGACATCATCGCCTGAAGAAAAGAACACCAAATCCAGACCGTCGAAGCAACCGTCCTTCAAAACCTGACAAGACCAGGACTGACCTTGCAATTCAATTTTTTTACCAAGGGAATTTTCAGAAGCGAACGGGCGCAGTTCCGCAATCGGGAACTGGCGCTCTTCAAGGAGTTTCATGAACGTTTGGCCGACCATTCCAGTCGCGCCAACAACGCCAACTTTAAGTTTTCTTTTCATCCTTCTTGCTCTCTTCCTCTTCTTCTTCCTCTTCGAAGACCAAGTCACTTTCATGAACTTGCGCTGGAGCATAGACGGACGGTTTAATCTTGCGGATATTTTTACCAAGCTTAAAGACACCAAAGACTGCACCCAGAGCCGCATAGCCCATGAACAATACAAATAGCATCACTTCCGGACGAAGAGCAACGACAACCAAAACACCCACACCCAAGATAAGGTAACGGAATGGAAGGCGCTCCTTCAGATCCAGATCTTTAAAGCTGCGGAAACGGAAATTACTTACCATTACCAAAGCCAACAAGATTGTCATGATTAACAAACCATAGTTCCCCATAGGCTCAAGTTCCAAATCTTGGAATGCCAAAACAGA
>JBLMWG010000154.1:0-8846 GCA_050257115.1 Bacillota bacterium | reverse complement strand
AGACTGTCGATGAAATCATACCACCAATGATCGCCACCCCCATCGCTGTGCGTGTTTTTGAAGCCGCATTCATACCGATCGCAACCGGCAAAGTACCAGCGATCAATGCAAAAGACGTCATCAAAATAGGACGAAGACGAGTTTTACCCGCTTGCACCAAAGCTTCTGCACGTGATCTTCCTTCTGCCATCAATTGGTTCGTTGTATCGACCAGAAGAATACCATTTTTACCGGCAACCCCAATCAACATGAAGAAACCAAATATCGCGAATAAAGAAAGAACTTGGTTAGCAATGTACAGTCCGAAGAAAGCCCCGCTAAGAGCCAACGGCAACGCCACCATGATCGTGATTGGCGTGATAAAGGACTCATACAAGCTGGACAGGATCAAGTAGATAAACATGATCGCAAACCCCAATGCCATCACTGTAGACCCAACAAGCTCTTGCATATTTTCAGCGTCACCACCGAAATTATAGCGTACACTTGACGGGAATTTTGTATCCCCTTCACTCATCAACTTAATCGCATCATTGACCACATCACTCAATCCGACACCCGGTGCAAGACCTGCCGTAATTTGGATGTAACGACCACGATCCATACGCTCGATAGACGCCGGGCCAGAAGTTAATTCACCTGTGGCGACGTCATTTAAACGGACAAGCTTACGATTTACGTTTGGAACATAGACATCGTTGAAGGTTTTCTTCAAGTCACGTTGATCATCTTGCAAACGAACACGCACTTCGTACTCACGACCTTTTTCACGGAACTTCGCAGGAGTCATACCCTCCACCTGCGCACGCAGTTCCCCACCCATTGTTTTTGTATTAATACCGTATGCCTTTGCCGCACCCGGCTTCACATGAACCTGCAACTCAGGTTTACCAGGACGATAGTTCGAATTGATATCTTTAAAGCGCGGGTCTTTTTTCAAAGCCTCTATCAACCTCACCGCTGATGTTTCAAGATCTTTTGGATCCGGAGATATGATATTCAATACGAATGGCTGCTGAGCCATTCCGCCCGTGGCATCGTACTTCTTAACAACGGGAGTCGCAAAGGCAAAGCCTTTCAGTTCCCCACGTAGGCGATCACGGAATTTCTCTGTTGTGATGCCACGCTCTTTATCACCTTTAAGGCGGACATAGAACTCTGCTTTATTCGCTTCCCCATAGACGTTACCAACAACCATCGTAGTATAGACGACCTCTTTGTTGGAATGAATAACGGCATCCACGTCTTTAGCGACCTTGTGCATACCATCCAAACTTGTTCCAGGCTCCATCTCCAGTGTCACAGTGATCTCACCAGAGTCATCGTCTGTGATAAATGCACCTGGCACATGGCGAACAGTGTAAATGGACAACGCAAACACAAACACAGTTGCCGCGATCGTCATCACTGGATGGCGAAGAGTAAGGCGAAGGAACTTTTCATATACATTTTCAAGCATTGTTTGGAAACGGTCGAAACCTCTGACCAAACGACCCAAAGTCATACCATAGATGGTTTTCTTTTCGGTGTCGCCATGGACATCGTGATGCCCCGAACCACCAAAGTACGCCGTCAACATTGGAATGATCGTCATCGCGACAAACCAAGAAATGATCATCGAGAACACAACCGTAAAGCCGAATTGTTTCAAGAACTGACCGATTGTACCCGACATCGTACCAACTGGTACGAATACCGCGATAACGACCAATGAGATCGCCATAACAGCCATTTGAATCTCAGTGGTTCCTTTTTCGGCGGCTACGACTGAGCTCTCACCCAATTGCATACGACGATAGATGTTTTCCACCACCACAATCGCGTCATCGACCAAAAGTCCCACCGCAAGAGTCAAAGCCAACATGGAAACGATGTTCAGAGAAAATCCGGCGATCTTCATCAACATAAAGGCACCAACTAATGATACCGGCAAGGACACGGCGGTAATCACAGTCGTTCTGGCACTTCCTAGGAAGAAGAATACCGTAATAACCGTCAAAATGATCGCAATAATGATGGTCTCATTCACGTCATCTAAGTTATCTTTAATTTTTTGAGACGCATTAGTCACAAGCTTAATTTCTGGCGCGCCTTCCATTTTCGAAAGCTCTGTTTTGATCTTATCCATTTGCTTGATCACATCATCAGCAACACGAACTGTGTTCGAACCCGACTGACGATAAACTTGCAAAAAGATCGCTTTTTGGCCATCAACAAAGGCGCGGGACTTTTCATCCTCAACTGTATCGATTACTTTACCTAAATCGGAAACACGCGTCGGCACTTCATTTCCGTATAGATTCACCAAGGTGTCAGCGACATCTTGAGTATTACGGAATTCACCCAAACCACGGAACACAAGCTCCTTGCCACCCTGATTGACCTTACCAGAAGGAATGTTTTCCCCCATCGCACCAACCTGAGAAGCTACTTGGGTCACCGATATCTCGCGATTTTTAAGTTTATTACGATCTAAAAGAACATGGATTTCTCTTTTACGTCCACCCAGAATCTCGATGGCTCCCACGTTGTTCACTTGCTCTAGACGAGGTTTTACGATCTGATCCGCAATATCGTACAATGCCGCATCGGACATATTCGTTTTGGCAACCAATGACAACATCAGAATCGGAGTGTCCGATGGGTCGAATTTCTTAATTACTGGATCATCAACTTCTTCCGGCAATTTCGGCTTCGCGATGTTTACTTTATCGCGAACCTGTTGCTCGGCGTATTTTGAGTCCACAGAAGAGATGAACTCAACGATAACTTGAGACACACCTTCCATGTTTTTAGAGGTCATACGTTTAATACCAGAAATGGTACTGACTTCGTCCTCAATCGGACGGCTCACGAGAGTTTCAATCTCTGCAGGACCGGCACCACGATAGGTCGTTTGCACTGTAACGACAGGTACTGAAACATCTGGGAATAAATCCACGCTCATAGATTTGTAACAGGCCCAACCCACCACAACGATGGCGATGGTTACACATGTCATGAATATCGGTCTGCTAATGGAGATCTTAGGTAAGCTCATAGTTATTTTCCTCCCTGAGCAGAGGCTTGATAAAGATTAATCTGAGTCTGCAACGCCAAAATATTTGCCGCAGATTTCACGCGATTGGAAGCTGCAGTCGTGTAGTCTTGTTCAAACAATAAAACTTGATAAGTAGTCGTGCGCCCTTGACGAAGGCGAGTTCTTTCCACCTCAAGTTTGGTCTTTTGTGCATCTTCAATGCGTGCTAAAAGGGCCAAATTGTTACGTGCATCCGTCAGATTTTTAGTCAAAGCAATCCAGTCTTGTTCTTGAGAATACAGGGCATACTGACGATTGTATTCCGCTGCCATCACGGCTTTACTTGCCCCTGCTTTAGTATCTGAAGCGGCACCAAAGTTTAATGGCATATTAAAACGCACACCCACATACTGAGTATCGGTATCAGTGTAGCCAATATTTTTCATCGCTTCACTTTGCTCTCTGTCCCGACCATTGAAGGCATAGGTTCCATACACATCTAAAGTAGGGCGATTACGTTCTTTTACTATTTGCGCATTTGCCTTCGCCGACAACAATTGTGCTTCCGTCGCTTTCACATCGTAGCGTTCACCGGGGCGATTTTGTGGAACAGTCAATTTCTCGAGCGAGGCGTAGTTCACAGTATCTAAAGAATCCACAGAAGCATCTGCATCGCGATTCAAATACCTATTGAATGCGTGCAACGAATCTTTCAATTCATTACGTGCCACTTGAAGTTCTAAGGTTCGAGCCTCAACGAGGGCACGAGCTTGAACAACGTCAGCCTGTTCACCCAAATTCATGGATTTCTTTTTACTGACATAATCCAAAATATTTTGCGCCGCTTTCAAAGCCGTCTCTTGAATTTTCACCACATCATTCCAAGCAGAAAGCTTCCAATAAGCTGCTTCCGCTTGCGCTAAGAAACCAACCGTTTGTGCAGATGTATTAAACTGCTCAGCCGTGCTTGCTTGACGTGTGAGCTCTTCATTGGCCTGAACCGTGCGACCAAATCCCCCACCCCACAGTGGCATGGACAATTCCACCTTCGGCTGAGCGTCCCAATATTCTGGCATCGTGATAATGTTACTCGGATTATCAAATTTGGTTTTTGTGAGACTATAATAAAGCTTCCCTTGAAGGCCGAAACTGAATTGTTGGCTCAAACCAAGACTGTACGCCTCCGTATTAACTCGATCATACATCTGAGGTTGACTAGGTTTACCATCATGACCAATTTGAGCTTCCGCGAATAACTTTGGGGTAAAAAACAAGTCTGCTTCGCGCGCCTTCAAAGCCGCGCCATCAGCTTGTTCCGCTGACCCCCTATAACCCAAACTATCTGATTTCACTTTGTCTAAATATTCACTCAACGAGATCGCTTGTGCTTGAACAACACTGAAGCTCAATACCGCAACTAAGGCGAGCTTTGTGGTGCTAAGGGTGCTTCGAGCGTTCATCATGTCACTCTCCTAATTTTCCAATAATAAGTAATCACTTACATACTTACTATTACGGCATATTTTGTAAGTACTCAAGCAATTACTTACTTGTGATTCAAGAAGTTTTATGATACATTCTCTATTAATAAGTGTTTTCAAATACTTATGTTATTTTTGAGGAGTTACTTTATGGATGAGACATCTCGAAAAAATATGGTTCCAGACGACACCATGTCTCGAACACGACCAAAAAAAAGAGATAGATCCGCATCTGAAGAGCGCCTATTAAATGCTGCGGAAGAAGTGTTCGCCAAACATGGCTTTAAAGGCGCCACGACACGAATGATTGCCGATAAAGCCAAGGTCAATGAGTCTTTGATCGGCCGTTATTTTGACGGAAAGATGGGGCTGTTATTCTCCTTGATTGAACGACATATTAGCGAACTCCCTACTGAAAAACTTAAGTACTCTGCACAACCTACAGTTCGCGAAGAACTGAAATGCATGATCGACTCTTTGTTTAATGAGCACTGCCACAAGAATGAAGAGTTTTTCAAGATTGTTCTTTCTCAGTGCCTGGTCGACACAAAGTTCCTTAGACGTATTCGCGAAGTCGTCCCAATGAAGATTCACCCGGAGCTAAAGCAACGCCTTCAAAACCTACAAGCACAAAACAAGATCCGTAAAGACGTTAACATAGACAACTTTATTGATAGCTTGGATACATTTTTCCACGGTTCGATGCTCTTCGATAAAATCCTGATGGGCAGAAACACAGAAACATTAAAAGCCACGCTGCATTTTACTGCTGAAGTTTACGCTCGCTCTATCGAAGTTTAGTTATCGCCGCCTTCTCCGGGGGTGATATTTCTATTAACTCCAGGTGGAATGATCTCTTCACCCATCAATTGTTGTTCATCGGGATTCCGCCGAGAGTCCTGCATTAAATCTTTGTGGTAGGATAGCAAAATGCTTCCACCTTGAAGTGCGTTCAGCAGATACGGCAAAACCTCCACACCCACCGCAAAACATCCCTGACTCCATCCCAAACGTCCATTTTTTAAGATGAACTCATCACTAGCGTACTTCGCCCCATGCATCACAATCAACCGGTTGCGAGCGTTGTTATTGGAGCGATCTATCCCCTCCAAATAAAGGGACGGCCCATTTTTCGAACTGTTATAGGAGCCTTTGGCATAATAAAACCCCAAAGAACTTTTCCAGGAATCGATTTGATTTGAAAAACTACGCGACTCTAAAACTCCCGAACGAACTCCATGGGCCACATAGAATCGCTCTATAGCACCCGTATCGAAATGTATCAAATACAGCCGTTTCACCGTCGAAATCTGCGAATAATCGACGATCACGGCAGTCGTCGTGTTCGGTATTCGACCTTGATTATAATCAAACATACGAAAAAGTAAATTCACCGCATCCTCGGGCATTTGCTGGCGCAGCAGGGCTTGATAAAGATTTTCGCCCGATGCTATTCGACGCTCGAACATCGAGGAACCACCAAAACCGAAGGCGCTATAAAAAAGGCAAAGAATAAGAACTATATTTCTAAGTTCCGTCATTGCTCCAGACTCTCGCAGACGCCCCACACCCTCAAATTACGAATCAGAAAATATTTTACTCTTTCTTTTTGATCGCACCCATATAGGAATATTGCCAAGGTCTAAAGGATAACAAAACTCCTGTATCCGTGGCAGGAACATTATGTTCTGTATCAAACTTAGAGTCTTCCTGCATTTCCACCATCAAACGTTCTAACTTTCCTTTATACTTTGCCAGAGTGGCCGGACTGATCTTTAGCAACGTAAAGCGAATGTAGTCCTCTGGGCGGAAATCATAGGTGAGATAGTTTGTCTTCGTTTGTTCAAATAATGCTTTGCCTACAGGCCCATCACGACGGAAGCGCAAAAATCCATGACGTTTGATTTTAACTTTGTCTCTGGGATGCAACTCAATCAAACCTAAACGATCCAACTGAAAGAGAAACTTTTGCGCCTCAGATCTTGAAAGCTGATATTCTTTTTCAATTCTTTGTGGCGTGCGCCCATCAAGGAGCATCATAAAATAATGTAAAAGTCGTGCGTTTTCGGCCAATGCATTTTCTTGTTCATCCGTCAGAAAGAAAAACTGATTCGCATCTTCTAAGTTGGCCGACTTAACCACCTCGGAAAAACTCAGATCCGCTACTCGACATATTTCTTCCAAGCGTTCTAAGCTTAAACTCTTACTGGAAAGAATACGTTTTACACTGGATTCGCTCAAATCCAAAGCCTTGGCTAAATCACGATATAGAATGTTTTTCGCTTTTAAAGAGCGCTTTAAAGCAGACAAGAATTGGTCAATTTGCGACATATCAACCCCCAAAACCAGGGTATTACATTTCAATACTCTTAGCAAGGGTATTGAATAACGAAACCAAACAACCGATTCTGCTCCTATCAAGCAAGGAGGTTTCCATGCAGTTCATAAAGACACTGATTGCTCACTTCATATCAGAAAGACGCTTTTTCTATGTTTGGGAACAGCAAGAATTCGAACGACGCCGGGAGCAACAATGGCGGCATGCCCAATTCTCTTGTCGATCCTTTAAGGATTAACTACATTAATTGCCAATGCAATCCTCGGAAAATAATCTTCTTTTTAAACGCCCCCTTTGGTTCTACATCAAAAACAATCCCCGAGCTTTTACGCTCGGGATGCTGTTCTTATTTATAACAAATGCCCTCGATGGCGTGTATCCGCTCATCATGAAAAAGGCCATTGACCAAATCGAGGCACAGGTTCAACTCACTGATATCGGAAAAACTTGTGCGATTTTTTTTGCAGTGATGCTCAGCCTCGCTGTGACTCGCTTGGGCTGGAGAGCCTTCTTTGGCAAGTTCCACACCTATGCCGCTGAAAACATCCGCCAAAAAATTTTCCACCACATAACTTCCCTAGGGCCAAATTTCTTCCATAAAAATCAAGTTGGAGAACTGATGAGCCTTTTGACGAACGACGTTCAGTCTTTCCGTCAAGCGATCGGCCCGGGTTTGTTGATCTTAGCAGATGGTATCATTATCATCGGGGTGGTTTTACCTATTATGATTTCAATGAATTGGGCTTGGACTTGGAAGACTTTGATCTTCTTACCTCTGGTTCCATTTCTTATTTGGAAGGTCATGAAGCTGATCCACCTTAATTACAAAATCCAGCAGGATCGCTTCTCTGAACTAACTGGAGTCGCTCAAGAAACTGTGGGCGGAATCCGCGTGATTAAAAGCTTTTCTCAAGAAGACAATCGTACAAAGCTTTTTAATGACGTCAGTGCTGCGTTTGAAAAAGCCTGCAACAAAGTTGCCCGTGTTGATGCCTTCTTTATCCCGGTGATGGAATTTGGTGTCACTTCGGGCTCGGTGATCTTATTATTTGTCGCAAAAGATGACTTGTATTCAGGCGCCGTGACTATCGGAACCTTCGTGGCCTTCCATCGTTACATTCAAAAGATGGTCTGGCCAATGACTGCTTTAGGCATGGGCTTTTCCTTTTTCCAAAAGGGCTATGCTTCTTTTGATCGCATCAAGGAAGTCTTACAAACAGAAACCGATATTCCAGACACAGGAAACATCGAGATTTCCAAGTTTGAAACTTTGGAATTCAAAAACGTTTCTTTCAAGCACAAAAACAGCTCAGTTTATGTCTTAAAGAATATTTCTTTCACTTTAAAAGCGGGAGAAAGCCTGGGTATCATGGGGCCGGTCGGCGCAGGCAAAACAACACTTTTGCATTTACTCACACGCCTCTACCCTCTTGAAGAGGGGCAAATCCTGGTGAATGGCCATCGCATCGAAAACATCACTCAAGAATCTTTGCGTCGTACGTTCCTCTTGGTCCCTCAAGAAGCCTTCTTGTTTAGTGAAAGCATCTCTGACAACGTCAGCTTCGGATTGCCAGAGCGCGCCACCGATCATGAGATTCAACGAATGACAGAAACGGTCGATTTGATGACGGAAATCCAGGCTCTGCCTCATAAGTTCGAGTCACAACTGGGCGAGCGTGGCGTGAATCTTTCTGGCGGACAAAAGCAGCGTCTAACAATTGCCCGCGGCTTAATTATGAAAACTCCTGTGCTAATCCTGGACGACTCTTTGAGTGCGGTCGACACTCGCACAGAAAAAGCGATCGAGGCGGAGCTCGCAAAAAACACAGGGTCTTTCAGCCGCATTATCGTCGCTCATCGTTTGTCATCTTTAAAAACTGTCGATCGATTGTTGATATTGCGTGATGGCCAAGTTGAAGCCCTCGGCACCTATCAAGAAGTTCTGAGCACCAGCCCGACCTTCGAAAAAATTGTGCAAATTCAGGGACAGGAGCACCAACATGAGTAG
>JBLMWG010000153.1:0-6574 GCA_050257115.1 Bacillota bacterium | reverse complement strand
ATTGTGATGAGCACATCACTGGGATCCAGTTGAGAAAGTTTGCAGCTTGGTTCTCAACAGGGTATTCTGGAGCAGCACAATTCAGGAAGAATCTTTTCCAATCCAAAAGCAACGAAGAGATCATGCAGTTAGCTAACGAATTTTTCGCTAGTATTGGTAGTGTTGAGCAAGAAGACACATCTTCGGAAGGCTTCTTAATGGGCGGGCATGGGTAAACCATATCCAAACAAGAAACTGACGAGTGTTTGAGACAAATTTGATTTAGTTTTTACAGATTCAATTTAATGAAGGGTTAAATATGATTCAAGATCCAAAGAAGATTAGAAATATCGCGATTATCGCGCACGTCGACCACGGTAAAACAACATTGGTTGACCATTTGATTAAACAGGCCGGTACATTCCGTGAAAATGAACACGTTGATGACCGTCTTATGGACTCCATGGATCTTGAAAAAGAGCGTGGTATCACGATCGCAGCAAAGAATGCGTCTTTCATTTACAAAGATATCAAAGTAAATATCGTAGATACACCGGGACATAGTGACTTCGGTGGTGAAGTTGAGCGTATCTTGAACATGGTTGATGGTTGTATCCTTCTTTGCGATGCTTCTGAAGGTCCACTTCCACAAACTCGTTTCGTATTGAAAAAAGCTCTTGAGCAAAACTTGAAAGTTATCGTTTGTATTAACAAGATCGACCGTTCAGACGCTCGTATCCAAGAAGTACACAACGAACTATTCGATTTGTTTATCGACCTTGAAGCTACTGAAGAACAATGTGACTTCCATACTGTTTACGCTATTGCGCGTGAGGGTATGGCGACTTTGGATCCAGCTGTTAACACGGGTTCATTGGAAGTTCTTTACGATGCAATCGTAAATCTAGTTCCTCCTCCAAAAATTGATGAAAACGCTCCATTGCAAGTTATGGTTTCTAACATCTCTTACAATGATTACGTAGGTCGTTTGGCGATTGGTCGTATGCGTGCAGGTACAATCAAGGTTGGTGACGACGTTCTTTGTGTTCAAGCCGGCGGCGAGAAAAAAGTTAAAGTCTCTGCTCTTTACCAATACAAAGTGAACTCCCAGGTTCCAGCTCAAGAAGTTGGCGCGGGTGACATCGTAGTTATCGCGGGTATGGAAGATTTCACGATCGGTGATACGATCACTTCTGTAACTGATCCTCGTCCGTTGCCACGTATCCGTGTCGATGAGCCGACAGTAGGTATGATCTTCTCAGTAAATAACGGTCCTTTCGCAGGTATGGAAGGTAAGAACGTTACTTCTCGTAAGATCCTTGAGCGTCTTGAAAGAGAATTGTTGTACAACGTTGCGATCCGCGTAGAAAAAACGGCGAACACTGATGCGTTCAAAGTTATCGGTCGTGGTGAGTTGCAATTGGGCGTTTTGATCGAACAAATGCGTCGTGAAAACTTTGAGCTTCTGGTTTCTAAACCAAGTGTTATCTTCAAAGAAGAAAACAACGTAAAAATGGAACCAATGGAAATTGCAGTTATCGACATCGAAGACGCATACGTCGGTGCGGTGACAGAGAAACTTGGTAAACGTAAAGGTGTGATGACGAACATGGTTCAAAAAGGATCTGGTCGTACGCGTCTTGAGTTCCGTATCCCTTCTCGTGGATTGATCGGTTACCGTTCTGAGTTCCTAACAGACACTCGTGGTACAGGTCTTTTGAATACACAATTTGACGGTTGGGACCAATATAAAGGTGAAATCGAACACCGTATGAATGGTGCCATGATTTCTGACCGCAAAGGCCAAGCAACTGCATTTGCAATCTGGAATCTTCAAGAGCGCGGTATCATGTACGTTACCCATGGCCAAGATGTTTACGAAGGCATGATTGTCGGTGAACACGCTAAGGATAATGATCTAGAAGTAAATATCTGCCGTGAGAAAAAATTGACGAACGTACGTGCTTCAGGTTCTGATGAAGCTATCCGTCTTGTTCCAGTACGTCCTATGACGTTGGAAAAAGCGATGGAATGGATCAAAGACTCTGAGCTTATCGAGGTAACTCCGAAGAACATCCGTCTTCGTTGCCGCGAGCTAAGCCCAACAGCACGTGCAAGAGCAGCGAAGGAATAATGAACACGAACGTCGCCATTGAAATAAAGGATTTAACCAAAAAATACGACGATAGAGTCGCAGTCGATGGAATAAATCTGGAAATTTACAAAGGCGAATGTTTCGGGCTCTTAGGTCCAAACGGGGCAGGCAAGTCTACAACCATGAAAATGATGTATTGCTCTGCCCTCGTTACCAGCGGGGAGCTTTATGTTCTTGGATTGAACGTAAAGAAAAACTACCGCGAAATTAAATCCAGAATCGGCGTCGTCCCGCAAGAAGACGGCCTCGATCCCGACTTTACCGTTCTCGAAAATCTTTCTGTTTATGCCAGTTATCATAATATTCCTGCCGCTGAAGCTGATTTAAGGGCGCAAGCCTTGTTGCGCTTGATGAAGCTCGAGGAATATCAGGACCGTTCTGTGGAAACACTGAGTGGCGGTATGAAGCGCCGTTTGGCAATCGCCCGCGGCTTGATCAATTCTCCAGAGGTTATCTTTTTAGATGAGCCGACGACAGGTCTGGACCCTCAAGCACGTTTGTGGATCTGGGACTTCTTCAAGCATTTGAAGTCAGAGAAGAGCACTCTTGTTTTGACGACACATTACATGGAAGAAGCTGAGCAGATGTGTGATCGCGTGGCCATTATTGATAATGGCAAAATTCTGACTATTGGGAAGCCGCGAGATTTGATTCGCGACCTGATCGGCAAGGAAGTCGTTGAGTTTGATACAAATCCTGTAGATTTGAACTATTATCTAGGACGTTTGCGTGCGGAAGGTTTTGCTTATCAAGTTATCAAGGATACCGTATCCGTTTTGATTAAAGAAAGCCAGGAAGGTCGTCGTGTTGTGGATTTGATTGCAAGCGACAAGATCTTTATTCGTAAGCCGACCTTGAATGACGTCTTCCTAAGGCTTGCGGGTCATCAATTGAGGGACGAATAGCATGAAGCTCAAAGAATGCTTTTCTATTCCTAAGTTCAACAGTGGCGCGCTGAAAGTTTGGCAGCGCAACTTTTTATATTTCAAAAAGACTTGGCTCGTTTCGATTTTTTGGATCGTGCTTGAGCCAGTCATCTATCTTGGTGCCATCGGTTTTGGCTTGGGTGCCTTTGTAAATAACATGGGGGGAATGTCTTATATTGAATTTTTCTTCCCAGCGCTTTTATCCACGACGGCAATGTTGGTTGCCTTTTTTGAAGCTACATATGGTAACTACACAAAACTGACTCATCAAAAAACCTACGCGACAATCATGCTCACGCGTGTTGGTCCGGAAGAAATTGTTGCTGGTGAGCTTTTGTGGGCTGCATCCAAAGGATTTTTTGGTGTTATGGGCGTGACCCTGGTTGCAATCTTTTTTGGTCTGATTGATTCTTATCGGATCTTGTTAGCGTTGCCAGTGTTGTTTTTGTTGTCAGCGCTTTTTTCGTGTGTTGGCATGATCTTCACATCCATTGCTCGGAACTATGACTCATTCATTTACTCGACATCGGGTTTGATTGTGCCGATGAGTCTTCTAAGTGGTACCTACTTCCCCCTTGAACAGTTGCCATCAAGTCTTCGGTATGTTGCTTACTTGTTCCCACTGACTCATGGAGTGGCTGCAGTTCGTGGAATTTTGCACAATGGAAATTGGGTGTGGATTGCTGTCCACATAGCTATTTTGCTAGTGG
Source organism: Bacillota bacterium (assembly GCA_050257115.1). Taxonomy (GTDB): domain Bacteria; phylum Bdellovibrionota; class Bdellovibrionia; order Bdellovibrionales; family Bdellovibrionaceae; genus Bdellovibrio. Next base: position 2,804 of record JBLMWG010000153.1, on the reverse strand, counting down.
CTACCTGGATTGCTATGAACGTATCCTTTATTCGTCTTCGTAAGAAACTTCTAAAATAAAGAGTCGTCACCCGAGGACTCTTCCTTTTGTTGTTCCTGCTCTGCCTTTTCTAAATCTTCCAAAGTCATTTGATCGATTGCTTGATCTAACTTTTCAGGTGGAATGTCGGGGCCTAAGAAATTCTGAATCTTAGCCATGGCAGTTTCATAATCAGCTTGGGTAATTCTTTGATAGCGATAGAGATTTTCGACAATGGTCGAAAGACGTTTCCGTGCAAAGGGCGTGAGCTCTTTCTTAAAATAAGAACTAGAGTATTTCACCGGATTCGGAAGTACCATCGCCAAAAAAGCACTTTCAACCACATCGAGTTCGGCAGGAGATTTTTTAAAATAGAAGCTCGCGGCACTCTTTACGCCATAGATGTTTTTGCCGAATTCCACCACGTTCAAATAGCGCTCAAGGATTTCCTTTTTAGTTAGGGTCTTTTCAATGCGATCTGTGATGATCGCCTCAAGGCCTTTTCTGAGAAATGTGCGATCCTTATTCAGGAACATATTTTTTGCCAGCTGTTGGGAAATTGTTGAGCCACCACGCTTGTAGACGCCAGTTTCCCAGCCCTCGCGAAAATTCTTTTCAATAACATCCCATTCGAAACCATGATGATTAAAGAAATTGGAATCTTCAGTTAGAACGATGGTTTTTTGTAGAAAAGGCGATATTTGTTTCAGCGGCGTATAGTCTTTAGATCCAGGACAAAGATTGACTTTGTACATAGTGGTGACAATACAACCTTTAATTTCTTTCTCAGAAGGCAGCCGCGACCACAGCAAACCCATGGCGGAAACCATGACGGCAGTGATAGCTATAAAAAATGCGACGGCCGCTTTCATTTTACTTAAGCATTCCTTGTTCTTTGATCCATTGAACACTGTTGTGTATGGCTTCACGAGCTGGACGAGGATGGAAGTCCAAATCTTTTTGAGCTTTGGATGAATCAAACCAATGATACATAGTTGCTGTGTATGCGTTTTCTTTGCTTAAAGGACCTTTCAGACCTATCTTTTCCATCAGATCGCCGATGGTTCCAACCAGATGAAGCATATGATCTGGAAGATGATGGATGGGGGCCGGGACGCCAGCCTCTTCGGCGATCAGGCGGAAAAGGTCTTTGATAAGAATATTTTCGCCAGCCAAAATATATCGTTCGCCCTTTTTACCCACTTTCCAAGCAGACAGAATTCCTTTAACGACGTCTTGGACAGCGACAACGTTAACGCCTCCAGATGTGTAAAATTTGAATCTTCCTTGGGCTACTTTCAGCATCATCTTACGACTGCCCTTACGAGCATCACCCGGGCCGTAAATGGTTGAAGGATTCAGAATTACGGCATCAATCTCGCCTTTGGCGACGGCCTTTTTGACAAGTTCTTCGGCTGCAAACTTTGTCTCAAAGTATCCCAAATTCAAATCGTGAACATTAAACTCTGATCTTTCATTAAGAATTTCAGACGGGGAGCGACTGCTGCCGATAGCAACCACTGAAGAAAGATGCACTAAACGACGAACCTGACATTCCCTGCAAACTTCGATTACATTAGCCGTGCCCTGTACGTTGACTCTTTCCATCAGTGGACGATCGGAAGCTTTGTAGGCAATGACTCCAGCCAAGTGAAAAACAGTGTCGATGCCTTTAAAAGCCTCCAGCAAAGACACAATGTTTGTGACATCGCCATAGACATACTTGCAATTAATACCGTTGAGTTCACTCAGATCACTGTTAGGACGAACGAGGGCATAAACCTCATGACCTTCATCTGCAAGAGCACGGGTCACCCAGCTGCCTAAGAATCCATTTGCACCAGTAACTAGAACTTTCATGTGGTGGTTGCCTCTTCTTTGTCCTGTTCATCAAAACGAGCTAATAATCTTTGGCACATTCGAGCACAGAGAATACCTACAATAACTCCAAGCACCGCGCCACCGATAACATCTGTCGGAAAATGCACGCCATTATAAATTCGGCTATATCCAACTAAAGTGGCAAGAGTAAACAACGGTAAGGTCATCACCGGAAACAGCACGGCGACAAAAGTTGCAAAGTTGAACATGTTCGTCGCGTGATTTGATACGAAGCTATAGCCTCCAAAAGGTGCTCGCACTTGAACTTGCAGCCCCTGAGTTTCCGCCGGACGAGGACGCTGCACTGTTTTTTTTAAAGCCCAGTTTCCAATTCCGTCAGACAGAGACACGCTCAAAATTGCACAGACAAAAATAGTCGATCCTTTTTTCCAACCCCGACGCCAAACGAATAGAGCAAAGATCAGAGGAACGATAGCAAATTTGAACGGACCCTTTTTGTGAAGGTCCGTGATGAACGGAAAAAAGCTATCCGCCCAATCCGCTGTCCATGTGGAATTGATCAACATGAAAAGACGTTTATCGAGGTTTATAATAAATTCGAACATGGTGAAGATAATAATCTAAATTTCCGCTCGCAGAAAGTCTAGGTCTTCCTCTGGTCCAAGTGCCTCGAGTCATTCACTATGGCAGTATATGTCCATGGACAAAGCAACTATGTTAGGGCTCGTTGTGGGCTTTGGTGGGATCATTGCCGGAAATCTTTTGGAAGGTGGGCACATGAGCTCACTGATACAGGTTACGGCATTTATTATTGTGATCGCGGGAACAATGGGGGCCGTCATGGTTTCCAGTTCTGAAAAGGATCTTAAGGTCGGCTTATCACTGGCAAAAAAAGCATTCAAGTCAGAGGAAAGCAACGCTCCCGCTCATCTTGAAGAGATGGT
>JBLMWG010000152.1:0-5164 GCA_050257115.1 Bacillota bacterium | reverse complement strand
AAGCCCTCATCCGGAATCTCGAAGGTACGAATCTTGTTATGCTTCTTTGCGTCCAGCACATTCTCTTCATAAGTAGCAAGAGTTTTACCTAGGTGAACATCGTAAGAGTTCGTTCCTAAGCACTCTCTGCGGAAGGGTTCTACTTTAATAGAGCCTTCTTCCATGAAATCGAGAATCTGCTGATCCGTAAGAATCATTACTTAGTTTCTCTGTGTACAGTGTGGCGTTTCAAATTTGGGTTGTATTTCTTTTTCTCAAGACGACCTGGAGTTTTAGTTTTGTTCTTAGTCGTAGTGTAACGAGAAACTGGTTTGCCTTCACCGCGAGCTTCAGTGCACTCAAGCGTGATGATGATTCTTCCTGATTTTTTAGCCATTTCGTATCCCTTCTGCACTCTGATTTGGTCAGAGTATAGATCTAAATTCTCTCTTAAATATCGCCATGCGCCATACGGAAAATATGGCAATACCTTTTCAAAGGGGCTCAAGGTAACAAAGGAAAACGGAAACTTCAACAGACAAATTCAAATCTCGAGGGAGAAATCTGGAAAGCAGAGTATGATTCCGATGAACACTAGCGTCAATCGGCTAGTTTTTACATATTTGGCTTCCAGCTCGAGGCAGGCTTTAGGACTTAAGGGGGGGCGCTAAGGGTAAAAGGTCTAGAACCAACAAAGATCCGTTGAGCTTTCCTCACTGTTTTTTACAATGATTGGAACTAATTCTGGAGAAAGAAAGCTATGTTCCCCCTTGAAACCCGCATTCTTGTTATTGACGACATGCCCTCAATTAGAGATTTGGTGAAAAACACTCTGAAAGCCATGGGCTACAAGAACGTTCAGGAAGCGGAGGATGGCGAAAAGGGGCTTGAAGTTTTAATGAAGTCCAATAGCCCCGGAAGTTCTATTCAGTTAGTTATTTCTGATTGGAATATGCCTAAAATGAAGGGTTTAGATTTGCTCAAGCACGTTCGGGCGACGACGGAATGGGCGAATTTGCCTTTTGTGCTGCTGACATCTGAGTCCGAACGCGATCAGGTGACTGAGGCCGTACTAGCTGGGGTTTCGCAATATATTGTAAAACCTTTTTCAGCTAAAATCTTTGAAGATAAACTCAAAGCGGCTTGGCAAAAGCATAACAAATAGTTCTTCGTGACGATAAAAAACTCTACGCCGAACTAGAAGAGTCTTCCGATTAGGCTGCTTTATGACGGTTTTGAGGCAGAAGATCCGTAATGTAGGGGACTTCGACAAAAAGGGAAGTGCCCTGTCCCAGAGAAGACTCCACCCACACGCGTCCACCTAATTCTTCGGCAGCATGTTTGATGGCATCCATGCCGACACCACGACCGGAAATTTCAGTGACTTGATCACGTGTAGAAAACTGGCTGTCAAAGATGTGTTGAATCACTTCTTGGTCGGACTCGTGGCTTGTGTCGATATTTTTAGCCGCCAATTTTTCGCGGATTTTAGCGGCGTTTATACCGCCGCCATCGTCATCAATTCGAATTAAAAAGGAATCAATGTCAGGTCTGCGATGGTGCTCGAACGACACGGTGATTGTTCCAGCTGGATTTTTTTGTGCTTCCATGCGGATCGCCGGAGTTTCAATCCCGTGATCAACGGAGTTCCTAAAAGAATGTACAAAGGTAGCAAATAAGTTGGAGTAAACTTCCGGAAGGACTTTGAAATCGGAATTCTTGTATACAATCGGGTTCAATTGTTTTTCCTGTTTCTCAGCCAACTTCAGAGCCACATCATTATAGATAGTAAAAAATGAACCCACAGGTTCCATGACAAATTCATTTATCAAAAGTTGTGAGGTGGCCGTGCCATGAGGATACATTTGGACTTTAGCCAAAACTTCTTGCAGGCGGCTCAGAGGGATTTCTAATTGTCGTTCTTCAGATAAGGCTTTTATGCCAAGAATTTCTTCTGATTTTTCTAGAAATTGATCGAAACTCTTTTGGATATGAACACTTTCCACCTGAAGTTTTTCATAAGAGTGCACTGATTTGGTTTCTTTAAATTCTGCCAGCAAAGTTTCAGCTTGGTGGCAGAAATGGACCATTTCTCCAATAGAGTAAAGGGCTGCTCCACCTTTAAGCGTGTGCAATTGACGGAACAGAAATTCGTGGTCCGCATTTTTCCAAGGGGCTTTTAGGCCGGTATTAAGGTCGGATAAAAGCATTTTGGACTCTCGGATAAAACGGCCGACTTCTTTTTTGTGTTGCACGAGGTTGATAATTAAACTTGCATAGTTACGATCGCGCTCTGCTTGGGCTTTGGCTTCCACCAAGGATGTGATATCCGAAGCGACAACTACAATGCCTTCCATTGCACCGTGAGAAGTGCGAAGAGGAAAGTATTCCAAGGCGATATGTTTGCCTTCTGAGTGGGCGTAAGTTGGAGGGCCCAGGGGTGCAAGGTCTTCAAACGGGAGCATTTCCATAAACATGGTTTGCATCCATTTTTTGAAACCATCGACCTTGCTTTCGGGAACCTTTAAAATATCCCAAATATTTTGTCCTTGAGGGCGGCATTCGATGGTGCCTTCACAAGCCTTCGAAGAAACCTCCAGGACCAAGCCATCTTTATTAAAGATAAAAAATCCTTGATTCAAAGAATCGAGGAGGGCGGTCATCATTTGGTTGAGGTTCGACAATTCCGCGGTGCGCTCGGCGACCATTTTCTCCAAATTTTTAGAGTAGTGTTCGAGCTGATTTTTGGCGTCCTCTAAGGCCTTGATGACATCTTCTTTTTGTTCTAGCTCTGCGCGATATTTTTTTTGTAGGCGCTCTTCCAGAGTGACGTCTCGAACAAAAACAATCCAGTTCTTGTCTCCCATGGAGTCAAAAACTGGCTGCAATGTGATTTGAATTTTCCCTTCGCCGCCTTGAGGAGTGGTGAAGTTGACTTCCTTGTAAGGGGTTGGATCGCTGATTTGAATCAGTTTATCCAAACCGTCAATGGGTGCACTGAAAGAAAAAAGATCTAAGAACTTCATCCCTCTTGATATTTTACGTACGGACAAGCCGCAAACGATGGCCGCCGCTTCATTGCAATAAAGAACCTGTTGATCTGTGTTCAGAACAAATACGGGTTCCAGCAAAGTGTCGAAGAGAGAGTATTGGATTTTCATTTTACGAAAGTTTCATTTTTTTGATGATAGATTGTGAACTCACGCTTTTCGGCCCACTCAGATACCTCCGAGGCGTCCTTTTTCTCGGCACGAACGCGCCAGTAGATTTTTCCTAGTGGCACGCGATTTTTGATAAGGAAACGGTTTTTCTCTAAGGTTGTTGAAACCAACGTGTGAGAGAAGTCTTCAGTATCGGATATTTCCAGTTTATAAATTGCAGCGCCAGCGACCTTTTTCCATTCCAGCCAGATGAAGGGTTCCTGCGCTGTTTGTAAGAAGATCGAAGCATTATTAAATGGCTCCATGAGTTTTGGAATCGTCAATGTGACAGGACGTGGGCTTAACTCTACAGTTAAAGTTCCAATATCGCTGGAGGGGCTTGTTAGTCCATTAGTGCCGCGGGCGAAAACTCTAAAGTAATAGTTTCCAGGCTGTGTGATTTGGCTGAGTAATGTTTTAGTATCTTTAGCATCATAGCTTTCGACTTCTTTAAAACTCATGTCCTTGGAAACTTGCACACGGTAAAGGTTGGTGTCCATCACTGGCTTCCACTCAACCTGAGGAGCCATTTCGCTGGCGGGGCGGCGCTCGTTTTCAAGAGGTAATTTAAAGCTAATTTCTTTCGTCACTAAGATAGGACGACTCGGGCGTTCGGGCTCTTTCTGAGCAACTAAATTGAGAGTGAATGGAACGGCTTCAGACCAAGGTGAAGATTTTTGCTCAGCCGTTTCTCCGGCGACGCGAACCCAATAAGTTCCACTTGGCAATTTCGGCGTTGTTGCAGAATTAGCGGTTGTTACACCTTCTTTAATGACGGATGAGAATTGCGGATCTGTGGAAACCTGCCATTTAAAATTCTTTAAAATAGGGTTAGCCTGCCATTGAAGGTCCGTGCTGGCGGCAAGATCTTCTGAGGATTTGACGCGCAATTCGTAATTGAACTCAGCTGATTTTTGCGGAGCTGTGATTTGCGGTGGTCCTAAATGAGTAATCGACATGGGACGGAACTCTGAAACGGCACCGACGGCCCCAGTTAAGTCATAGACCTTAACACGCCAAAAGTATGCTCCTGGAGCAAGTGGATCTGTCATGATGGCATTCATCTCAGGCGTCACTTTAGATGCAGCCAAAGAAACGAAGTCATTGCTCGGAGCAATTTCGATTTCATAACGAGAGATATCACCATGACCAATCCATTCAAAAGTCAAAGGGTCATCGGGATTGACTCTTACCCAACTGATATTCGCTGGAGTTTTTAGTTCAATAGTTGGTTTTTGGATGGGCTTGATCTCGCCCTTCGGAGTGACGGCGATTTCTTTATCTTTCAACAATTCTTTTTGAGCTTGTTTTTTTGTGTCCACATAGTTGACCTTGCCGGCAAGAAGCTTCAGGTCGACGTTGCCAGAGTGGGATTTTTTAAACTGAATTTTTGATTTTTCCGGTGACGTGGAAGCATCGAGCTTGAATTCCTCGGTGCCTGATTTAATTGTTAGGTTTGAGCCTTGGGTCAATTCGCCGACTAAATTTCCATAACGCAGATCTAGCATCATTTGACCATTTTTCATGTTCAAAGTGATCAAGGAGTTTGGTTGGATGCGAATGACAGTTCCATCCTGCAATTTAATCTGTGCTTCAGATCCATCGCCGGTAAAAATCGAGTCGTTTAAATAGACCTTATCCTGAGTAGAAGCGGGCAACCAGCTGAACGTGTCCAGGTTTTTGCGTCGTACGTCCTTTTGAGAGACAGCCACAGATCCAATAAGTTCGAGCTTATCATTCTGCACCTTAGGAAATAGGAGAGAGTCGTCATACAAAAAGTACGAGAATGCGATTAGCATGATAAGCGCAATCGTAAATATACTTTTCTCTGTTTTACCTAAATGCGACATATATCTCCTTAATCTCCTATCGGCATGAAATGGCGAATGATTTACAGACCTTGGGCTAACTTATATGAGAATTTCTTTTCGCATTTGGTTGGAAGCAGGGCATACTAACTCTGTGAAAAAACGTGGCATATCAAT
>JBLMWG010000151.1:0-7024 GCA_050257115.1 Bacillota bacterium | reverse complement strand
TTATCCAAAAGCTTAGTGACAAGGGCGTTGTGATCCCACGTGAGATTTTCGCTAATGAACCAGCAGCTCAAGCTTCAGGCGCACCGCCTGCGGCGAAAGCTCCTACAGCTCCAGGTGTTTTACCGAAAATGCCTGGTGTTGGCGTTCCACCAAAGAAGACAGGATAAGCCATGCGTTTATTCGCTAACGAATGGATTTTAGTTCCACTTTTTGGTATTGCAGTTTTCATCATCGTCCTTCTTTGGGCGGAGAAAGTCTTGGCCTGGTTGCATAAGCGCAGCCTTGGTCAACGCGAAGAAGTCGTCAAGTTGCTACGTCTTATGGGCAATGAAGTTGATGAAAAGAAAATCACTATCATCATATTGCTTATGAGTTTTGGGATTGGTGCTTTAGTTTTCCTATTATTCTGGCCCAATGTTTTAATCGGAGCCTTCTTTGGATCTTCAGTTACCATCGCTGGATGGCAACTTCCACTGTTGCTCGTTCGTATGATCTATGAAAAGCGTTGTACTCAATTCGTTGACCAAATGGTCGATGGCCTGACGATCATGGCTAACGGAATTAAAGCGGGATCCAATCCACAAGAATCTATGAAACGTGTCGTGGAAATTATGGGAAGTCCCATCAGTCAGGAATTTGCTCAGGTACTTTATCAAATGCAAGTCGGTGATAGTTTTGAAAGTGCCTTGAATGACCTGGGTAATCGTATCCCACGTCCTGACGTGCAGATGTTTGTGACATCCATCAATATCTTAAAAGAAACCGGTGGTAACTTAGCAGAAACATTCCAAACAATTGTCACCGTGATTCGTGAGCGTCAAAAGGTCGAGAAGAAAATTCAGGCCCTAACCGCGCAAGGCCTTATGCAGGGGATTATCGTGACCATGGTGCCGTTTATACTCATGGCAGTCTTCTTCGTCGTGGATCCTACATTTATCAAGCCCATGTTTACCACCACCCTTGGTCTAGTGTTGCTATTTGTGATGCTCGCCTTACAAATTATCGGTGGTATCGTCATCAAAAAAGTTGTTACCATTAAAGTGTAGCTTGTCAGTTTCAGGGAAGAGGACAAAATAATGAAAAAGACTCTATTGGCATTTGCCGTTCTATTTGCGTCGCAAGCACATGCGCTTGTCGACATGAAGAACGCAAATTATTCCAACACTTGGATTGATATGGACGTACCAGGGACTGGTTACGACCTAAAGATCATCAGAACTTACAATAGCCGTTCCCTATTTAATGGTATGTTCGGCTTCGGTTGGTGTTCTGACTTCGAAACCAGCATGGAAGTAAATGCTGAAGGCAATATTAAGGTTAAGGAATGTGGTGGCGGTTTGGAAGTGACCTTCTCTCCTCGAGAAGTTACTCGTAAGGACATTGACAACACAATTAATCAAATTATTGCAAAGATGAAGGCCGAAAAGAAAGTGGGCGTTACAGACGCTTATATTACGAATTTGCGGAATCAACTTGTCAGCGATGACAACGCTCGCTCTGAAATGGCGCAAAAATATGGTGTGGCAGTTCCGGTACGTGAAGGCACGAAGTTTTTTGCCAATGGTAAAGAAGTCGAAAACTTCACTTTCAATAAAACGTACTATACTCGTACCCTTCCTGATGGCTCCGCCCAACGGTTTAACCCTCAAGGAAAGCTGACACATATCTACGATAAAAACGGCAACTTCTTGAAGTTTGAATACGATAAAGACATTATCGCCAAAATTGAAGATAACAACGGCCGTCGTTTAACTTTCAAGTATTATCAAAATAAAAAAGTTAAGTCGATCACAGGTCCAAACGGTTTAGCTGCGGAATATAAATTCGCTAATCTGGATGACTTGGCTTCTGTGAAGAATGCTTGGTTGAAAACTTACACTTACGAATATGATGATCTACACAATCTCGTAAAGGCATCTTGGCCTGATAAGACATTTATCTCTATTAAATATGATAAGAAAAATGACTGGGTGATAGCTTTCGCAGATCGTGACAAGTGCGTCGAATCATACAAATATGAATTCTCACCGAACGATCCACAAAATCACTACTGGTCAACAGTAAAGAAAGTGTGCGGTAAAGATATCGTTGCAGATAATAAGTACGAATTCTGGCATCAACAACGCGCTGACGGACAATACTTCCTGCAACGTGTGATGACCACAATCAACGGTAATGTAAATGATATTACCTACCATGAAGTTTTTGGTAAGCCGGTCTCAATCCGTCGTAATGCAGAACGTATTTCCTACGAATATTACAATGATGGTCTGGTGAAGGTAAAAGCGACTCCGACAGTGCGTATGACATTTGAGTATGACCCCGTAACAAAGAAAGTCAGCTCGGTATCTTCGACGTTCTTTAATCAAAAAGGTCAAAAGGTCACAACAAAGACGACTCAATTCAAATACGACTCAAAAGGCAACTTAAACTTTGCTCAAAACAGCGATGGGCAAAAGATATCCATGACTTATGATAACCGTGGTCGTATTGCCACCATCACAGACCAAGCAAAAAAGGTTGTGAAGATTGAATACGAAGAACGCTATGGGAAACCAGCGATCGTAACTCGTCCTGGTCTTGGAACAATTCAGGTTTCTTATAAAGCTAGTGGTGAGATCAACAAGGTTGACAGTAAAGAAGGTCCTTCTGTGGCAATGCAAGTAGCCAGCACATTCAATAACTTGCTAGACATTATCGCTCCTGCAACTGCAGAGCTATATCTCTAAGGGGTGACGTATGAAACGAATATTAATACTGGCTCTTTTTGGCATTACAGGACTAACTCTGACTATTACAACACCCTCCTTTGCAGAGGAGTCTTCACAAAAATCCGTAAATCCGGGTGAAGATCCAAATGAAGCAATGGGCAGATCAGGCCTGACAGAAGCCGAAGTCGCTTCTGTGGGAAACTGTAAAGAATGTTTAGCACGCCTAAAGCACATGCGTTTGGGTGATGATACTACTTACCGCCCATCGGGATCAGATTCAAAGGCCGGGACAGGTTCTGCAAAAAAGGGAACTCAATAGTCTGACCAGTTCATTTACAGAGAGCTTACAAAAAAAGGCTCGGTTTCCACCGAGCCTTTTCTTTTGATCTAAGCCATTTGCTAACCCCTTGATATCAGGTCATGCCGTCTCAATCTGAGACACTTTCCTCTGGCACACCCACTGCAATAACTCCTTTTGAACGATGATTTATTCTTAAAGGAGAGACATATGAAATTGGTAAGAACTATCTTGGCAGTAGCGGTACTAGCGTCAGCAACAGTATCTGTGGCGGCACCAAAGTGTCCTCACCAATCGAAAGTATCGATGAGAGATAACACAAATCCAGTGCGCGTCGCAAAAGCGACGACGACTGTTGAGTCTGCAACTTCATCTGCTAAATCTGGCGTCCGCTAGTTTGAATTTTCCCCCAAAAGAGTGTGTGGCAATTCCCCCATGTCACACGCTCTTCCCCTTTGCCTGTCTAAAGTCTTGTCACCAGCACGCCCAAAGAGGCGCATATATGCGCAACGGCCTCCTTCAGATCATTCAACGCTATAAATAGCTGATTTGTGGTTCGTGAATTCTCATCTTGATTCACATTTCTTGGCACATCCAATGCACTCTAGGTCTATGTAACATTAACGAAGGAAAAGACCATGAAAGCAATAAAGGTGATGATTACAGCAGCAGTAATAACAATCGCATCCACATCTTTGGCAGCAACAAAATGCTCCCAACGTTTTGCTTCAAATGGCAACAGCCTTCTTCAAAACACCGTTGCACCGTCTTCTTCAGCTGATAAAACTCATCCAAGTACTGTGGCTTCCGCAAAGGGCACTCGCTAATTCGATCAGCTCTTTGACTTTATGATTTGTTAACGAACTGCCTTATCGTGTGCGCCTTCTTGGAACCCATCTACTGTGCTTACAACGCCATCTTTTACATGACCTGAAAAATTTCTAAGCGCCATGGCACCACCGGCCGCGGCACTCTGTATATACTGAGAGACCGTGGATTTTTGCAGCCACCTAAAAGTATAAGATTCAATAGATGTCCCTCCAATTTTTACCTGTGCCAATACGATCAATAGCATCGTAAAAGTAAGAGTCTTTAGAACAAATTTAAATTCTTCCATCTGTGGATTCTCCAAGTTGCGGTAATACTTCTTTAATTGAGTTAAAAACTTGCTCTTTCGTGAAGGGCTTCACAATGTAAGCATCAAAGCCTGCTTGCATCGCTTTTTGTATCATTGCTTGATCATCCAGCGTGGAGCAGCCGATGATCTTCACGTCGGGATGAAACTCTTTGATCGTAGCCGCAGTTTGCAAGCCGTTTTTTACCGGCATCACCATGTCTAAGAAAATTAAATCGGGCAGAGTGCGATCCACAAGACGAATCGCTTCATCACCATTATCCGCTTCGCCGACACAAACATGTCCTTCGGAGCTTAATAAGTTTTTAATTAGCTCTCGTAAAAAAGCGGCATCATCAGCTACAGCAAAACGTATCTTCATACCCTTCAGTATAGAAGCAGGTACTGCCTTTGATGAGTGGAATTTAGTGACCCCAACGATAGCCTAGGGAAAACATGTACAAAGAATTCGTCACACTGACATTTGAAGGTGTTGAACCTGTACTTGGGTCTGGTGTCGCGGCAGCTCCGTCGAATAGATTCTTTTCTGTCGTCACACCTAGAGCCCAAATCAACTGATTTTCCCGAGAAAAAATCCACTCCCCACCAAAGTCAAAACTCATGCGAGTATTTTCTTCAGAAGCACCAGAACTGATGACCGCTCCAGCCTCTGATTCACGATGCTGCAATCGCGGGAAAAAGCTCCCTCCGACGGCCCATGCATAGCTTGCTGATGTTGGGAATCGAGCTTTCAACCCCAAACCCACACCAGAGCTTTTAATATTCACTCTTCCAGTAGCATCGCTAGGCATCTTTGTTTTATCATCACTATAAAGAAGCGAGAACTCCAAAGAATTTGCCATACGGGATGTACCAAAAAATTTTCTGAAATTGATTCCTAAATCCATAAATTCATACTTGGCAGTCACACGTGAATTTGAACCGTCATTGGCATCAACATCTGCTCCCATTGAAAACATAAATTTACCGCTAATCCCGATCAATGGCGTAAACCAAAGATTTGCTTTCAACTTCACTGCATTGAAATAACTATTGTAATTTCGGAAAGAATAGTTCGAATGGGAATCATTATAAATTGCCATTGGCGCAAATTCGATCTCCAACTTATTATTGCGAACATCATCAGGATGAATTTGTTCACGATAAAATTCGTTAATTTTTCCGACCTGATTTGAAAACAAAGATTGAGCTTGTTCACTAATCCCTGGCTCAACGGCTTTCGCAGGCTCTTCTGTTTTTGGAGCAACTGGTGGCACAGCAACGGGCGCAACAGGGTTCTCGACTGCCGCTGGCAACTTCTCCGGCTCTACGACTTTTGGCGCAGACGCAACTGGAGGATCTTCTGTCACAGAAGATGGATGGCGTGATTTCTTTGTCGACTTGTGCACTTCATAGCGCCCAGTTTGGAACCCTTCCAGACTAGACTGAGCAAGGGACATCGGCGCACTTAATTGAACGACAGCAATAATTATAAAAATCGACACGAATTTCATAAATTTTGTTTCGGCTTCCGGTCCGAATTACTTGACGTAAAATTGACCTGTTTTCAGAGGCAGGGCAGAATTATTGTATGAAATCATTTCTGCTTAGCATTTTCGTCGTGTCATCAAGTCTGCTATCGTTTTCCATTTTTGCTGAAGCCCAGACTAGCGTCCAGAACGCTTATGTCAGTGCTGTAGACCAAGATCTTGCGATTAAGTCGATAGTCCTTATACCCACAACCGACAACATCAGTGGGATTTATGCGAAACCCGTCGAGGAACATTTACGCACGCTTTTGAATGATGACAAGCAATGGTCTCTGACAGAATTCCCCAAGGGAGTTTCCATAAAGTCGGAAACCTTAGATGAGAACCCAGCTGATGTTCAAAAGATTCTACAAACAGCTAAGAGCGAGGCCGCTCTAGCCACAAAAATTATTCGTGGGCCACGAGGGACCTCAATTACAATGACATTATTTGTGGGCCGCGAAGGTTTCCCTCTGCTGCAGGAAAGCCTTTTGGATTACAAGGGTTTCGATATTGCCGACATCAAAACTGAAGTGACGCACCTATTTGAAAACATCAAAAATCGAATGCCCTTCAGAGCGACTATCTTAAGTCGCCGCGGCCAACAGGTGACTTTGAATCTTGGCAGCAATTATGGGCTTAAGCCTGAAAGTCGTGTTTCGGTTGTACAAATCATTCGCGTCAATCGCCATCCAAAACTAAAAATCATGGTCAGCACGGAAAAAGAAGTGCTCGGCCGCGTGAAGCTATTCAAAGTTGAGCCATATCTTAGCTTCGGATACATCGAATTGGAAAAAGAACCTGGAGTCATCGCGGTGGGTTCGAAAGTTATGCCAGATGAGTTTGTAAAATACTCCACGCCGGTTACAACTCCATCGGGAAAAATTTTAACTGATGTCACCACTCGCCCCGATAAAGAAGTCGCCTTTGGTGAAGACCCTAAAGAATGGGTCCCGGAAGCTCCCCCTCAATACGGTAAAGTCGAAATTCTTGCAGGATTTAGTTCCTATAATCAGAATGCAAACCTGACAAGCCAATCTATTTCCGGCAGCAGCAATCTTGCACCAAACATTGCTATTCGCGGAGAACTTTGGATTAATCCGGAATGGTTTGTGGGCGTGAATTTACGTCAATCTGTTTTTTCGATCGATAACAATTTAGCAAACTCATCCCCCGGCAGCTTAAACACGTCGATGAGTCAGTATAGCGTTGTCGCAGGCTACAACCTCCTCCTGAGCAATGATTTCTTCGGCCCAAAAATGCAATTCAGTGCCGGATATGAAGACACCAACTTCAAGGTTGATGACAGCAATCCGACGGCATTTACTTCTAATAAATATGGCGGTTTGATGTTAAGCCTTGGTGGTCAATT
>JBLMWG010000150.1:0-15636 GCA_050257115.1 Bacillota bacterium | reverse complement strand
AAACTAAAAAGCAGGAACCTTATGGTGCCTGCTTTTTACCCTTGGCTTCTTTTCCTTTAAGCTCTCTCCAAGAATGTCCCTCTCGGGCTTTTGCATTGAGCTGGAATTTTCTGACCGCCTGCTCGTGGGCTTTATAGTCCTCTGAGAAAACGTGTGTTCCGTCATTTTGACTCACAAAAAATAAGTAATTCGTCTGTGCTGGCCTCATCGCTGCTAACAACGAATCTCTTCCAGGGTTCGCAATCGGACCTGGAGGCAAACCTGGGATTACATAGGTGTTATACCGAGTCGGTTCAGACAAATCTGCTTTGGTAATATTGATGACAATTTTCCCTAGCTTTTCTGCCTTGCCATAAATAATTGTGGGATCGGTTTGAAGCCTCATCTTTTTGGCTAGGCGATTATGAAAGATCGAGGAAATTTTGAATCGCTCGTCAGGAGCGCCTGTTTCCTTTTCGATAATACTCGCTAATGTCACAATCTGATGGCGTGTAAATCCTTGGACCTGCATCTGAGGAGCAAGCTCGTTGTAAATATACAAAAATCTCTTCACCATACTCGTGATCAAAGTTTTTGTATCAGTATATTTAGTCAGCATGTAGGTCTCAGGAAATAAATAACCTTCCAAGCTCTCCAACTGCTCACCAAGCAATGATTGAATCAACTGAGGATTGCGGGCCAAAGCCAGAAAATCGGATGCTTTCCCAAACCCATCCTTTTCATAAAGCTCAGCAATTTCGTAAATACTAAGACCTTCACTGATCGTAAAACCGCGCGCGATACTTTTTCCAGAAGTGATCACTTCCAAAACTTCATACGGCACCATGTTGGTACGCAACAAGTACTCCCCGACTTTAACTTTGCCGCGCTCATTTTTTAGTCGGGCATAAAGGGAAAACAAAGACGCATTACGAATCAAACCCTTATCTTCCAGATCTTTCGCAATTGTATTAAACGCCTTCCCGGGCTCCACTTCGTATACCACGTCTCGGCCCACTGAACTTGGACGACTGTGTGTGAATTCATATCCAACATAGCCAGCTCCAAGGGCAATGGCCAAAGTCAGTGCAACTGCTGATAAAGTCAGAACAAGCGCCGTCTTTTTCATTATTTCATATCCAAATTCATTCCCGGCATAATCTTCGTAGGATCAAACGCGGTTGGATCTTCAAGACTTGCAACAGGTACTGTACAATACTGAACCGCAAAATGTGCGGATGGTCTGTCATTTCCTGATTTACCCATACCGCCAAATGGCAAGCGTGAACTTGCACCATTCGTTGTACGATTCCAATTCAAAAGACCTACGCGAGCTTTGAACAAAGCATCTTCATACAATTCACGGTTTTTTGTGAAGAGCGCCATAACCAGACCATAACCCGTCGAATTAACGATCTCCATGGCATGATCCCAGTTGTCTGTTTGGTAAATAGCCACATTTGGTCCGAAAATTTCTGATTTTTGATAAACAGAGTTCGGATCAAATTTATTCACGATGTGAATAGACGGAGTCACATAGTAGCCTTTGTTTTTTAAATCCAACGGCTTACCACGCATCAGGCTTTCACAGTTTTCTCGGTTGGCGATTTCTTGGAAGCGAATGTATTTCTCAACAGATGCCGCCGTAATCAATGGACCCATGAACGTATTTTCCGTCCAGTGACCAATCGAAAGTTTTTTCGCCGCTTGATAGAACTTCTCTGTGAACTCTTCTGCAATCTTTGGATGCACGATAATACGACTTGTGCAGGAACAACGTTGACCGGCTGTCATATACGCACCAACAAGGCTTTCATAAACGGCCTTGTCCATATCAGCGTCTTCCCAAATCACAGTGGCATTCTTACCACCCATTTCAAGAGCAAGAATTTTCCAATAGTGTGTCAGCGTTTCCTGTTTGATTTTCAATCCCACTTCATAGGAACCTGTGAACAAAATGCCATCGACATGTTCGTTCGCCACCAAACGTCCACCAGCGGCGCCATCCCCTTGCACAAGATTGAAAACACCCGCTGGAAACTGAGCTTTTTCAAACATCTCCGCCATCATTTGCCCCACGGCAGGCGTTTGTTCAGACGGTTTAAATACGACAGTATTTCCAGTGATTAAGGCTGGGATGATATGACCATTTGGTAAATGTGCAGGAAAATTGAATGGGCCCACAACCGCCATCACGCCACGGGATCTGTGACGAATCACGCCTTCAACTCCAGGCAGTGCATTCGGAATATGCTCCTCGGCAACAACCTTCATGGATTGATTTAACGTGATATCAATTTTTGCTCCCAAAGCCTTTGCTTCCGTCATTGCTTCCCAGGCTGGCTTACCTGTATCGCGAGAAATAGCCTGAGCCATTTGCTCCGCATGAGAATCAAACATTTCTTTCAGACGTAACAAGTAAGCACGGCGGTCTTCGTTCGTTAATGTCGCCCACTTTGGATAAGCCTTCTTTGCAGCCATGCACGCCTCATCGATATGATCGTGCTTGAATGGAACAACCATGATGAGATCTTTGAGATCTGCCGGACTGTAGTTTTGAAACTCACCGTCACCTTTTGTCACTGGAACGAAACGTCCGTTGATAAAGTCACCTTTATAGTTAAGCGGAAACACTGTGGTGCTCATATATTATCTACCTCTGTTATAGTGAAAAGGAGCCGCGAAGACTTCTTCACCAATTTCAATTTCAAGAATTTGTCGGGCTTTCGCCGGCAAAATAATTTCGCCGTCACGCAAACACACAGAGCACATTGTCGCCCTGAACTCTTCGCCTGTGGTTGCAATTAAATATTGTTCTTTAAAGACTGCATCTTTTGCTTCAGCGACGATCATACGTTTACCTTGTTTAATTGGTAAAATGTCTGCCGTCTGCGCGCCATAATGAGGTCCACCGTCAAATGGGTCCACCTCATCTAAGTAATTGAAGCCAATGCTTTCCAATAAATGTTGAGCGGGCTTCGTCGCCTCACCCACTCGACCCAAGACCAAGCGAGCCTTAGAATCCAACAAAGCCAGATAAATGTCTTCCTGAGGGAAGAGGCTTTCGATAAATTCCTTATGGGACTGACTTAAAAGATCTGCTTCTTGATACGGCAAACCGGTGAAGCGTCGTCCAAGAGCTTCCCAGAACTCGCTGCGGCCCTCATCCGTTAGTGGCGGAGTCAACTCGCACAACACACGCTCTTCAAATTTTTCCGGATGCAAAGCCATATACAAAAAACGACTTAAGCTGATTTGCTTACCTAATTTTTCAGGACGACGACGATAAGATCGATCTACAAGAAGTCCTCCGATTTCAGTTGGGCCGTCAAAGTCCAGCTGGAAGCGCAATACTTGATGAATAAATCCGATTCCTAAATCCTGCGAAAAATGGTCTCTTTTCATAATTTTGAAAAACGAGTGTGGAACTTCATCGTTGCCATGCTTAGCAATAACCAATGAACTTCCTACGATTTGTTTTTCTTCTAGGTCCTCAACGACAAATAGATATTCCGCTTTTGACTTATCAAGCTTATCCGCAAAAGACTGCTCACTGCGGTCAATCTTTTCAGCTAGAACCTTACGATCTCCTGGCAAATTCAATAAATTGAATTGCTTTGCCAAATCAACAAGCTGATTCAAATCGTCGTGTCGAACAGGACGTACTACAAAACTCATAGGCAAAACCTTTCGATGACTTTTTTATAAAATTCCACAGCCTTCTCCAAATCCGCGATGGCGACATGCTCTGTTGGAGAGTGTACATTCCCCTCACGTTTTCCTGGGCCAAAACAAACACACTCTACACCTATCCGAGAAAAGATACTGGATTCATTCGTAGAGGCTTGCGTGATCGGCTTATCACTTAACCCCAAAGCCCGAAGTTCATCCAAACAACCTTTTACTAAAATCGAATTCACCTCAGTGCGGAACGGTTTTTTATAGTCGTTCACAGTAAAAATCGCATTATTCGCTTCACAAACTTTGCGGAGCTTATCCATCCAGCGCTCATAGATCTCATGAGTAATCACCGGAGGGAGGCGACAACTCCCTGATATCTGCACGTCATTTTCATTGGTGCGAATAATACCAATGTTCAGAGTCGGAGTGCTCGGAAAGAAGTCTTGATCTTTATAAGATAAAAACTCCAACTCCATTTCTTTCAAAGCGCGATAGATATTACCAATTTTTTGCGCAATCGGACTTTTAACCGTCGAAACCATATCAATCTCAAGGAAAGCATGGCTTGGTACCGTGTTAAAATTAATCCCGCCGTCAATTTCCATAATATTCACAGAATCGGGCAACATCTGCAGATATTCCATCATCTTAACAATGGCGCTATCACCTAAATGAGGCATCGACGAATGCGCCGCCTTGCCACGGAATAACTTTGATTGCGTTGTCGTACTTTCACGCAGATTGTGCTCGTTCCGATAAGCGATCTCTTCATCAGAGAACGGAATTCTGACTTCGACACTTGCAAAGCCTTTGGCCGCATTGATGAGTTGCAAATCACTAGGCTCACCAATGAGTGCCATCTTCGCCGCAACTTTGTTTTTGCGAATTAACTTCAAGGCACCTTGCATGCCGGATTCTTCACCAAAGGTTCCGACCAAGACTGGTGGTAAACGCCACACTCGATCCTCACCGAAGGAAGAAATGGCCTCTAGCTTACACAAAAAATCCAGCTTAACGTCAGCAGTACCCAGTCCATAGATATTTCCATCCATGATGTGTGCATCAAATGGGTTGCTGCCCGTTAAAGTCCAAAGTGAAAAAGGGCCCGGATCTACCGTATCCAAATGTGTCTGCAATAAAAATTCCGCGGAGGGTCGGCCATCAACGGGACGAGCAATAATGTTAACTTGCTCTAAATCACCAACGACTTCCTCTTGTTCTTCAACATGAAGACCTCGTTGACGGCAAAAAGCTGCCGCCCACCTAGCCAACTCACGATTGCCGTGGCTGGGTGTACTGTCAATTGCGATCAATTGGCGGCAAGCTTCGATAAAATTCAACTACACACCTTCAAGTAAAGTCTTTTCAATCACTTTCAACGCAATGTCGATGTCTTGATCTTGGATGATAGCCGGGATCAAGAAACGAGCACGTACCGGATCTTTGCCGCAAGGGAATGCGATCACACCATTTGCAAAAAGCTTATTAAGGAAGGAGTTCACATTTTCTTTTTTGCCATCATGTGGAGTGAAGGCCACCATCAAACCCATACCACCCGCATCCGTCGCAAGACCTTTGCAAGTTGTATCATTCATTTTATTGATGCCGTCGATAAAGCGTTTGTGAATAGCTTGAATGCGACCTTGAGCTCCCAGGAAGCCTTCTGACAACATCGTCAACATCTCGGTTCCCGCAGCTAATGCCGGAGTGGATCCAGAGAAGGTTCCCGCAATCAAACCCGGCTTGGGATTGAATTCTTCCGTATAAAGAGTCGCACCGATCTGCGCTGTCTTCGCAATGGTACAAATATCAATATATTGACCCAAGCCTAAAGTTTCGAAAGCAAAATATTCACCCGTGCGAGTGAACGTTTGAACTTCGTCAGCCCAAACTGCGATGTTTTTAGATTTACAGAAATCCAAAAGTGGCACAAAGAATTCACGAGGAGCGGCTTGATAGCCACCCTCACCCAACATCGGTTCAAATGCGAAAGCAGAAATGTTGCCTTCGTGTTTGGCCACATGTTCTTTCATCGCATTCAAAGCTTTCTCTCCAGATTTCGGGTCACGTTTATCATAGAATGGCACACGCAGGACTTCATGATATTCCGGCAAGCCTTGCTTGTAAGCTGGGTTGTCAGTTACTTCCGCCATCATTGTGGAACGACCCGCAAAAGCATCTTTAAAGCTCATCACCAAACGTGCTGGAGATTTTTTTTGACGAGAAATTTTCAAAGCATTTTCATTCGCCATCGTACCGCACGTCGAAATCCAGCAATATTTCAAACGCGAATTTTTGCTAGCGATTTGAACCATTTTTTCTGTGAATAAGCGATATTCATTGTTTGGCTGTAAGTTGCCCTGATTCATAATATCAGAAATCGCACCACGAACTGCTGCTGTCATAACTCGTGGATTTGCATGACCCATCAAATGAATACCAATACCATTGATCAAATCAAGTTTGATGCTGCCGTCTTCAAGCTCAACATATGGACCGCGACCTGCGCCCGTGCCCATGTACTGATAATGAAGTGGACGACCACGAAGCAATCCCGTTTGTTCGATTTTTTGTTTCCCAGCTTCTTTGAACGTATCAAGTGGGGCACGAATGCCTTCCAGAGAAGAATTTAATTTTGTAACTTCACCGACAAGATCTTTAATTAGAGAATTAACTTTATCGGACTGTTGAATCTGATGGCCTACAAGAGAATTCATATCACCTTTCGCGAAACCGGCAGAAATATTGAACCGGACTTCCTGTTATTTGAAATGCCCGTCTAGTTTACCTTTGCGTCAGGACTAAGACAAGACACCTGGTAGACATCAGAGGACTTTTATCTGTAAACTTAAAAACCTATGGCACGACTCATTGTGTTCTTTTTGATTCTTATTTTGCCCACTTTAGGATGGACCCAAAATGCAACTGCGAAGGCTGACGCAATTTCTTTTGCGGAGCTTTTTAAGCAAGGAACTCAGCATTATGTTGCTAAGGAATATGATAAATCTCGTGACGCGTTTGCCAAAGCGCTTGAGCAAGATCCACATAACGCAACTACACTTACGAACTTGGCTTTAGCCCAGTATCAGTTAGGCAAAAAATCCCTCGCAATTGGCCTTCTGCGCAAAGCCTTGAACTATGAACCTGAGCTGCCTGCCGCAAAGGCTGGACTAAAGTTTGCCTTATCGCAAATGGAGATTAAGGAAGTTCCTCATCAAATTGAACCCTATGAAGCTTTTCGAGCTCGGGTATTGGCACCTGTTCCATTGATAGCTTACTTAGTTCTGACCACCTTACTCTTTTTTAGCGCCGGCTGGACTTTGCTTTCTTATATTGGCAGAAAACGTCGTGCCTTCGCTGACGAAAAAGCCTCCCCGAGTTTTCCAACGGTCGCGGTTTTAATGAGCTTGGGTTTTGTAGTCTGCGCTTCGTTGTTGTCATTGAAAATCTACGATCAATCAGTGGTTCGCGCGACTATTGTTGACGACCGCGTTTCCTTGCAAACAGCTCCTGGCGATAACCAAGCTGCTGTGTTAGATCTCTATGGTGGGATGGAAGTTATCGTACAAACTCAAAACAAAGACTGGGTACAAGTCACCTATCCGGGATCTCTTACGGGTTGGGTCAAAACGACTTCTATTCTGTACTAACCCGTCACTGATGAACTTTGCGCTGAATTGTAAAACAAGGACGTTAACGCGAACATCGTTAACGTAAACGCCGCTAAATCCCGCATGAATAGCGAAAATCCTCCGTGCAAAATCACCACAGCCAACCACGCCCATTGGCGTTTTTTAAGAAGTAAAATTGGAATTAATAGTTCAATCACAATAATGATCCAGGAGATCACCAAGTAAGCCGAATCCGTTAAAGCTACTGGAAAAATTTTTGCCAAAGTCGCCCCTGTGGAAAACTCTGCGAATATCTTAGAAAGAGCGGCAAAAACGTAAACCAAAACAATCTGCCAACGTAAAAACCAACGAGATCCTTCACTGTTTTCCGGTGGAGCAAAGGCGACAATCAGCAACACCCATAAAAGCAATATTTTTTGATTCTGTAGCATTTGTGACAAACTCATTGCCATACCCAAAGCCGCCACCACAGCCCCCCAGCGACGTTTCTCAGTCAAAAGCAATGCGGCTCCCGCTAACAACAGGGTCCACTCAATGACCAAAAAAACATTGGAATAAAGAGGAAAGTAATTCGGGTGGCGGTAGGGAAAAATGGTGCCACTATGAATACCCCAACGATTTAAAAACAAATCTTCAACCACACGAATAAAAATCGCCGCCGCTAAAAATAAGTAGAACAATGGCAGACTATTTTTTTCGAGGAAGGCAGTCACTTTGGTGAAAAACATAGGTGTCCTTTTCCAGTTCTAAATACCAATCCTGTACGTCTTTACGTTTTTGACAGATAAACTCGGCGACCTTTAAAGCAGTCGGAACCCCTAATTCATAAAATGTGCTGGGCAAATAGTCCTTCAAAAGGACCGATTTTTGACCATCAGCAATCAAGACAGCATGGCGAACTCGATCGACCTCAGAAAACATTTTCCAACCCGGAAGAGGTGGAACCATCAACGCTATCGTCAAATACGCTATCTCAAGGGTCAGTAAAATCATAAAAACGGGATATTTTCGGCTTAATTTCCACATTTTTTGACCTCCCTCCGGTATGTTGTAACATTAATTTAAACAAGGCGCAGCCAATGAAGGCGTATTTCACCACGTACGAGTGCACCATGAGTCGCTTTATTGACAGCAGGTCCTAGACCAAAATATGATCAACTCCTATGCTAAAAACGCTCCGAGTCATGACACTTATTTGCGCAACAGGATTCATAGTCTCTGCTTGCTCCACTGTAGAACGAAACGCCGATACTCCAGACGGGGCATTTGCGATCGCTGAAGAGTTCGAGAAGTCCGAACGCTATGAAGAGGCTATTCGCCGCTATACGGAAATAAAAAACAAATTCCCTTACAGCAACTTCGCAACTAAATCGGAGCTTGCTCTTGCGGATGTGTACTACAAACAAGAATCCTACGCGGAAGCGCAAGTGGCCTACCAGATGTTTAAAGATCTCCACCCCACGTCTCCACAAGCGGACTACGTCCAATTTCGGTTGGGTATGAGCTATTTCAATCAGTTGCCGTCTTCGGTCGACAGAGATTTATCTCTAGCAAACGATGCCATCCTCAATCTTACTGATTTAATTAAGAAATATCCAAACTCCCAGTATCAAACAGAAGCAAAAGAAAAACGCTCTGCCGTAATCAAAATGCTGGCTGAGAAGGAAGAATACATCGCGGATTTTTACTTCAAGCGCGAAATTTACTCCAGTGCGATAGGCCGTTACGAAGGCCTCTACAATAACTATAAAGGCATGGGCTTTGATGCCAAAGCTCTTTCCCGCATCGCTATTTCTGCAAAGAAAATCGGAGATGAACCGAAGGCGAATAAGTATTTCGCTCTTTTGGAAAAGAACTTTCCTGGCAGCTCAGAACTTAAATCCGCTGAAAAGGAGATGAAGAAGTGATCCCATCTCTTCAAGACGAGATGCTTTCCGAAGCACGCGGTTATTTCATTAATGGCAATTACAAGATGGCCGAGCCTATCTTGAACCAAATGCTTTTGCAAAATACGCGTAATCCTGAAGTTTATCAGATGCTTGCAACGATTGCGTATGACAAAGGCCAGTTCTCTAAAGCGATTAAAACCTTTAAACGAGCATTGGAAATTGACCCAACCTATACTGATGCCAGCGTAGGCCTTTCCATTATTTTGAATGATTTGGGTAAATACGATGAAGGCAAACAAGTTTTCATTGATGCTCAATCACAATTAGAAAAGAAGTCTGGTAAGCAAGACCCGTTTGTTGATGAAAAACTTGCTTCTAAGCATGAAGAGCTCGCTGATTTGTACTATCAATACAAACGCTATAATGAAGCCCTTGAGCAACTGTTGAAGGCGCAAAAACTTTCCAGCCGCAAAGCAGAGATCACTTTACGAGTGGCTGAGGTTCATGTGCAATTGGGTCAATCTGAGCGTGCGATTAAGGACCTTAAGGCATTGATCCGCGAATACCCGCACCTTATTCCAGCTCGCCTAAAGCTTGGGGCGATCTACTACAACTCAAACAATATTGCTGAAGCCACTGAACAATGGGAGAATGTTCTTATTCGGGATCCACAACATCCCGAGGCTCTTCGCTATTTGAAAATGGCACAAGCAGCAGGCATTACATCAATCGATTTGTAGAGTATAGAGGCAACAGCATGGCACAACTTAAAGATCAAATGGTCACATTCCTTACAGCAGAAGAAATTGCAGAAACAATTTCTGAAATCGCAAAACAAATTGAAGCCGATTACGACGGTAAGGAAGTTATTTTCATCTGCCCGCTGCGTGGCTCTGTGCATTTCACCGCAGACCTGATGAGAAAAGTTGATTTGCCACAACAAGTAGACTTCGTTTACGTGCAAGCTGTTGAGCGTGGTGGTGCCATTAAAATCGTTAAGGACATCTCTGTAAACATCGCTGGAAAGCACGTTCTGATCGTTGAGGAAATCATCGACACGGGTCGTACATTAAGCTTCCTGAGAAGCCGTTTATTTGCCTCTGCTCCTGCCTCTCTTAAAATCGTCACTTTACTTGATAAACCAGCTCGTCGCGAATTGCCGATCAAAGCGGACTATATCGGTAAAACGATTGATGACCGCTACGTTGTTGGGTACGGAATGGATTCTGAAGAAATCGGCAGAAACTATCCAGATATCTACACTATGAAAAACTAGAAAAAAAAGCCTTCGAAAGAAGGCTTTTTTTATGAAACTACGACATTCACGACGAAAAAAATAACGACGCAAAATACGTAAAGATAGACCATCTGTTTTTGCATGTTGTGGACTCCTAGGCTTGAATTTAAGGGGCTTCCAGACCTTCGTCAATCGGAACCAGACCTAAGCCTGTATAAACTTTTGTCGAACCCCAGAGTACCTTCTCATTCTGAGACACTTCATTTTTTTACCTCTCTGGCCACACCCCCTCAAGAGAATCCCCAAATGAGCCGATACGAACATAAAGGGGGAACATCAATGAAAAAGTTTAAGAACTTTTCTAAGAAGCTTTTAAAGAACAGATCAGGTCAAGGTGCAACGGAGTACATCCTCTTGCTTGTGGTGGTCGTGAGTCTTGTCATGCTTTTCAAAGACAATATTAAGTCAGCTGTACAAGGTAAAATCGACGATTTGAAAGCTGGCATTGGCTCTGTAAACGTTCAGTAATTTCCAAGGCATAATCGCCGACCGGGGATGAAATGACCATTGAGTATGTCCTGTTGCTTACTGCCGTGTTCTTCATTGGGCTGAAAGCATTTCTTTCAGCCCCTGGGGATGCCTTTAGAGACTCGGGTCCGCGTTTGGCGGCACGAGTAGAAAAGCAGCTTGCAACAGGCGATGGCTTTAGTCCCAAAGGCCAAAAGAATGCCTGGAGTGGGGACCAATGAAAAAGTTTAAACCCACTGAAAAAGGCCAATTTGTTATTGAAGCTGTTTTGTTGATGGTGGTTATGCTCGCCATTTTCATGGTTTCAGTAAATGCACTTAAAGACGGACAGTTTTTAGCAAAGCTAATTTCTCGCCCGTGGGAGAAAATTTCCGGAATGCTTGAATCCGGCGTATGGGAGAATGAAAAGGTTACTAAAAAAACCAGTCACCCTAATACATTCAATCGTACCGTAAGTTTTAAACCAGAATGAGGAGATGATGCACACGTTTGATAGTCCTCGAAAACATATTTCAAATTCGCAGGGTATGATCTCTGTGGATTTTATTTTTTCGCTGGTGCTATGCGTGGGCCTTTGTGTTGTACTATTCTCTCTGACTTTCACTCTATCAATGGCTGAAGTCGCCCAGTACATCACCTTTTCAACATCTCGAGCCTATGCAGCGGCTCACACTGATCAAGACATGCAAGAAAAGATCGCCCGAGACAAGTTTTCAAGTCTCATGGCCAATAGCGTACTCAAACCACTCTTCAGCACTGCTGACGGAAGTACATGGTTTCAACTTTCAAATCTGGAAATCCGTGGTGGCGGACCAAGCGGCCAAGATTTTAGCAACGACTATACCTATGATGCACAAGAAAGAGCTCCGCAAGTCGGAGCACGCCTAACTTTCACTCCAAGAATCTTAAATATGAAAGTTGCGTTCTTAGGTTCAACATCTATGGATGGCGAGCCCTTTAGCGCAAAGTTAACATCATTTTTAATTCGCGAACCCACATACAAAGAGTGTTGGGATCTACAAGTAAAGAAACGTTACGATGCAATTCTTAATTTAGATTCTCGCTATCAAATTCTGGCGGGGAAACACAAGAGCGAATATGTCCCTTTGGAGGATAACGGATGCTAAAGACGCATAAAAAATCCTCCCTTCGTAATAATAAAGGTTCGGCGGTGATTGAGGTTATTCCTATAGTCATCGTCATTGTGCTTTTTCTTAACTTTTCGATAGGCTTCTTCGGCGCGATTCATTCAGGTATTTTGAATTCTATTGCGTCCCGAAATTATGCTTTTGAAACTTTCCGCCATCGTTCCAATTTGACCTATTTCCGCTCTGACAAGAATGTCTCAGTAGATACAGCTCAGCTTTTTTACACGAATTATGGCTTGCGATTTCACGGAATAAAATCCGAAAAGTCCACTTCTGGAAACGACTGGGTCGCAACTAGTCGCAAAATTGATTTTCTCGATTTTGCAAAACGAGCCGTGGACGTAGAAGGAACTGCTAGCGATCACAATACAAACGTTCGCAGCTTAGATGAAAGTCAAAGAAATAACCGCGTTGGCGTGAACCCCATTTGGATTAAATCCCAGTACGGGATTTGTCTGAATTCAGCTTGTGGAGTCTAGGGAGAATTATGGGACCAAACGATACAAGAAATCTATGGCTTTCAATTGCAGCGGGAATTTTCGCCACTTTCCTTTTGTACAGCTATTCCCAAGAAAAGAAAGCTGAATACGATAAACGTTTCGGTTCGACAAAACGTGTGGTTGTCGCCAAAGAAGATATCGCAGAAATGCAAACCATCTATGACACAATGGTGGAGACAAAAGAACTTCCAGCAGACTTTATTCAACCAGATGCTGTCTCGGTTCCTGATGAAATTATTGGGAACGTTGCTGCCGTACCAATTCGTAAAGGCCAAATGATTGTGAAAAACAATCTGTTAACTCCAGGCCCGGATACAGGTATTGCATTGCAGGTTGCCCCTAGTAAACGTGCGGTTTCCATCCCCGTCGATGAAGTCCGTGGTGTTGCAAAGCTCATTCGACCTGGTGACCGTATTGATATCTATGCAGCAGTAGACTCCGGAAAGGGTATTAACCAACGCCGTGAAGTCTTCACTTTAATGAATGACGTTCCAGTATTGGCAACTGGGGTCAGTGTTGTGAATAATATTCCTCGTATGTTCGAGCTGGACTCTACAGGTAAGAATCTCAGTCAGATCGCCCTCACGGGGGATACGAAGTATTCAACGATCACTGTAGAGGCAACACCTAAAGAAGCACAAGATTTGATTTATATTTTATCTACGTCACCAGGAAATCTATTTTTTGCACTTAGAAATCCAAGCGACAGAACGATTCCTGCTCGCGCACCAAGCTCGACAGCAGAATCTGTTTTAGGAAAGCCAACAATTGCGTTGGATGCGGCACCAAGCATTGCTCCGGCCGCACCGCAAATGGTTCCAGTACAACGTCCATCTTTTGCTCCGCCACCACAGCAGATGCAAAAAACAGCGCCGCCGCATCAGCAGCAGCGTAAAAATGGCTTTAGAACTTTGTAGTATTGCTTTTTGTTAGTTCAGGGGAATGTTAGTTATAGGGGGAATTATGAAACAAGAACTGCTCACACTGAGCCTCATAATGGGTCTTTGTGGCGGACATATGGCGCATGCAGAACAGCAAGAAGAACTTGCTGCTGATCCGTCTACGTCCAGTGAAGATAGCAGCGGAGCTTTCCGCTCTCGCAAGTTCATTAATCTGACTTTAGGAATTGAGCATGATGAAAAACTCCCCCCTCTTCCTGAAGATATCGAATTCAAAGGTGACTTCCGTCGTATTGTGACGGCATCGTTTGCAAAAGATCTGAATGTCATCCGCTTTACTCCTCGCGCGGAGGGTTTTGCGACAATGACGATCCACGACAAAAAGAACGGCAAAATCGTCGCTGAATATCGTATCGATATCAAAAAATCGAAGCTCGATAAAGTGGTGCGTGAAATGCGCGCGCTTTTGGGTGACATTGAAGGCATCAACATCAAAATCGTAAATGACAAAGTTGTTGTTGACGGTCAAATCCTCCTCCCTAAGGATTTGGCACGTATTTACAACGTGGTTCAACAGTTTGGTAATCAAGCATCTTCTTTAGTAACCCTCAGTCCCCTCGCCCAGAAGAAAATTGCTGAGTTTATCGCTCGTGACATCAATAACCCTGAAATTGAAGTTCGCGCAGTAAACGACAAAATTATTTTGCAAGGTTGGGCCAACAGCCAGGAAGAATCTTCACGAGCTGAAATTATCGCTAAAACGTATTTACCAGATATCGTGATTGAAGCGGCCGAAGAAAAAGGTGTTATTAAAAAACGGAAGCCCGCCAACGATGGCGTCATCAATCTTATCCAAATCAAGGAGTCCGCTCCAAAGCCACCTCCAAAGATGATTCAATTGGTTGTTCACTATGTTGAACTCCAAAAAGACTATTCTAAAAACTTTAAGTTCCAATTTACTCCGGAACTTGGAGATAATTCGCAGATGACCTTCCAAACAGGCGGCAGCTCTGCGGGCGGTGTCGTCAGCTCAATAACTGGGGTTGTTTCTAACTTGTTGCCTAAGCTGAACTTCGCAAAACAGCATGGCCACGCCCGTGTTCTTGAAAGTACCAGCTTGATTGTGGAAGACGGCAAAAAAGGTGAAATTAAACAGGTCACAAATCAACCTTATACGGTGATCGGTGCAAATGGCACTACGGGGACTGCTTTCACTGAAGTCGGTATCGTGTCGACAATTACTCCAACACTTTTAAGTGAGAAATCTGCAAGCATTCGTGTCGACATGGCCTTTAAAGTAAGCAGCATGATGGGTATGACTGCTGCGGGCGCGCCGATTACAAGTGCAAACGAAATGACCTCATCAGTTGTTGTTCGGGATCGCCAAAGTGCGGCAGTCGGCGGATTAATTAAAAACTCTTCGTCTACTGGTTACAATCGTCCTGGAAGCGATATTAAAAATCCAATTATCAGCTTGTATGCATCTAAAGACTTCTCAAAACAACAAAGCCAGTTTGTGGTCTTTGTGACTCCGGTCGTAAAGACCTCAGCAAGCGCTGGGTCTGAACAGATCAAGAAAAAGTTCCGTCTGCGCGACTAACGTCGCGTAAATGGATTTAATATCGTAGCCGATAAGGAAGGCGGAGGTCCGCATTGGCTATCAATCCTAATTGTAATCTCATTGCTGTGGTCGGTGGTAAAGGTGGCGTTGGTAAAAGCGTCTTTGCTGCTAACTTTGCCTGCGCCTTGATGAGTGAACTCCGTACTCAGGTTTTACTTGTCGACGCAGACTCCAAGAGCGTCGGCGATCAAAACGTGATTATGGGCCTTAAACCCGTAAAGACTCTACGTGAACTAGCTAACTTTCAAGGCTCTCTGAATTCTCAACCTCTTAATACTCTGGTTACGGCACACCAATCTGGTTTGGCGTATCTCGGAGCTGTTCGTGGTCCCGAGGAACAGATGAATATTTCTCCAGATATGTTGGGTAAACTGATGGAGTTCTTTAGCCGCTCTTTTAAGTTTATTGTTGTCGATATTGGTAATGATTTGGGCCCGGCACAAATGGCGGTTTTACAAGACGCCACGGCAATCATGATCGTCACTACTCCTGAAGTTCTGGTGGTGACTCAAACTCAACGTC
>JBLMWG010000149.1:0-12784 GCA_050257115.1 Bacillota bacterium | reverse complement strand
CTAAAAAGGGCCTGACAAGGGCCCTTTTTAAATTCAAGCAACCGAGAGTTGCATTTAGGATACAGGACTATGGCAAATTATAAAATACATCCATCCAGCGTTGTTTCCCCAGAGGTTGAATTGGCCGATGATGTTGAAATCGGACCCTATTGCTTGATTCAAGGTAAAGTGAAGATCGGTAAAGGGACGTTCGTAGAAGGTCATGTGACCTTGGGTTCACGCTACGGTATTTTGGAGATCGGTGCAAACAATCATTTCTGCCCAGGGGCTGTTATCGGTGGTGCACCTCAGGATATCACTTACAAAGGTGAACCAACCAGTTTGATTATCGGAAATAACAATACCTTCCGTGAGTTCACGACGGTAAATTTAGCGACGTCCAAAGGCGACAAAAAAACGGAGATCGGTGATAACTGTTACTTCATGGCGTACACTCACGTGGGCCACGACTGCAAACTTGGAAACAATGTCATCTTGGCCAACAACACTCACTTGGGTGGGCACTGTGAGATTGCTGATGGCGTTTTCATCGGTGGAATGAGTGCTTTGAATCAATTTACCAAAGTCGGAAAAATGGCCTTCATCGCAGGCAGCAGTATCGTAAACAAAGACGTGATTCCGTTCTGTCGTGCGCAAGGAACTTACGCAACGATCCGTGCGACAAATAAAATCGGGTTGGCACGTAAAGGCTATGATCGCGCCGAAATCGCCAATGTTCATAAAGCGATTCGTATCATGATTATGGGATCTCATACAGTTGAAGAAGGTCTTGTACGCGTTCAACAAGAATGCACAATGAGTCCAAATATTGAATATTTCATTAACTTCATCAGATCATCTAAGCGTGGTATCGCGATCAATAGAAGTCCTAAAGGATGGCAAGACGATGAGTAAAAAATTGCGTGGTGCAGTTGTTGGCGTGGGTTACCTAGGTAACTTCCACGCACAAAAGTACAAAAATAATCCAAACGTTGAACTTGTTGGTGTGTGCGATCACTTCCCGGCACAAGCGGATAAGATTGCAGCTGAGTTGGGAGTTAAGAGCTTCCATCGTCCTCAGGATCTCATTGGTCAAGTAGACTTAGTTACAATTGCAGCGAGCACGCAAAGTCACTATGAAGTCGCGAAGTTGTTCTTGGAAAACGGCGTTCATGTGAACGTGGAAAAGCCAATTACAGCGACAGTTCCTCAAGCGGAAGAACTGTTGGCCCTGGCTCAAAAGCACAAGCTTAAATTGGCCGTAGGGCACATCGAAAGATTTAATCCTTCTGTAAATGAACTAAAAAAACACATGAAAAATGTGCGCACGATTGAGTTGGTGCGTACAGCCCCTTATAAGGCGCGCGGTGCCGATGTCAGTGTTCTTCATGATCTGATGATACATGATATGGACCTCCTTTTCTGGCTGACAGGCAGCGAAATCGAAACGATGATTTCTTCTGGCAGCAAGCTTATTTCTCCGGAACTCGACACAGCCTCTGTTTCTTTTAAAATGAAAAATGGAATCCACGGCATTATTACGGTGAGTCGTGTTTCTCCTGTCGGTCAGCGTTCTATCCGTGTGGTGCAAGATGACTGCACCATGTTTGCGAACACCGGTGTTCATGAAATTGAAAAGGTAGAAAAAGGTTCAGGAGCTCCAGACAATTTGACGAAAGTGACGAAGTGGACAGTTGAAAAAGCCGATGCTCTTCAAAAAGAGACAGATGCTTTCGTCGATGCGGTTTTAAATGACAAACCGTTGGTAGTGACGGGTCTTGATGGTCTGAAAGCACTTCGTGCGATTGAAGACATCCAAAAAATGATTGAGGCTTAATGGATCAAGTATTGTTCGTGGCCGCCGAGGCCTCCAGTGTCACCTATGCACAAAGAATTCTCGAGACTTGGAAAAGGCAGGGACGTCAGGTTCATGCTTTTGGTGTTGGCAGCCAGGAAATGGAAAATCTGGGGTTTGAACGCCTAGGAAAATCGGAGGAGATGGCTATTGTCGGAGCGGTGGAGATCATCAACTCCTACAGCATGCTGAAAGGTGTCTTCGATCGTCTGGTGGAAGAAGCTGAAAAACGCCGTCCGAAAGTGGCGGTGGTCATGGACTATCCTGAATTCAACTTGATGCTTGCGAAGAAGCTGCATGCAATGGGTATTCCTGTTGTGTATTATATTTCTCCGCAAGTATGGGCATGGCGCAAGGGGCGTGTTGAAACGATCAAAAAATATTGTCAAAAAGTTTTCGTTTTGTTCCCATTTGAAGTGCCTTTCTATGAAGAGCACGGAGTTCCAGTTGAGTTTGTGGGTCATCCACTGTTGGATGAACTTGATGAAAAGCTGATTAATGATGAGGCCTACTTAAAGACCCATCGCAATCAATGCGGTATTCGTGACGACGAAATTGTTTTGGGCTTGATGCCAGGCAGTCGTCGCTCTGAATTGAAGATGCATTTACAGGTACAGTTGGATGCCGCACGTATTCTTTCAAAAAAATATCCAAACCTTAAAGTTGTTATTTTGTGTGCGCCGACTTTTTCCAAAGAGCAAATGCAAGACCAGCTTGAAGACTTTCGTTTGCCCTATATTCTACTCAAAGATGAACCGTTCCGCATGATTCATCTTGTAGACATGATGTTGGTTGCATCAGGTACTGCGACATTGCAAGTAGGTCTGTTGCAAAAGCCTATGGTGATCATGTATCGCATGAAGTGGTTGACCGGTGTCTTCGCAAAGATTTTTGTGCGCGGAACGAAGTATTTTGGATTGGTAAATTTGATTTTGGGCAAAGAAGCGGTCCCAGAGCGTTTCCAAAGTGACGTCACTCCAGAGAAAATTGCGTCTTTGGTGGAACGTTATATCACTGATCCTACCTATAAAGCCCAAGTGAAAGGTGATCTTGCACAGTTGAGATCTCACTTAGGTGATAAAGGCGCCACTCAGCGAGTGGTGAACTCCTTAAATGAGTATTTGACGAAATGAGAGCTTACCTAAGACCGTTATCCTTTTTATATGAGCAAATTGTCGGATTGAAAAACTCCCTTTACGACAAAGGCATCATTGAAGTCTACAAGGCGCCAGTGCCAGTGATCAGCATTGGGAACTTGACTGTGGGCGGGACGGGAAAAACTCCGATTACTGATTTTTGTTTGAAGGCTTTGATTGCAGACAAAAAAAATGTTGCGGTGGTCAGTCGTAGTTATCGCGCGGATGCTTCTGATCCTTCTAAGGTCGATGTGACACATCCGTTCGGAGCGAGATACTATGGTGATGAGCCTGTGCTGCTAGCTAGTGCGAACCCTGAGGTCACTGTCTATGTGGGTGATACAAAGTGGAAAACAGCGGAGTTTGCTGCCGCCGATAAACGCGGTCCGTTTGATGTCATCTTGATTGATGATGGTTTTCAACATCGCAAACTGCACCGTGACTTGAATTTGGTGGTTCTGGATGCGACAGAAGAGTTAGCAAATTACGAAACGGTTCCTGTAGGCCGTGCTCGTGAGTCATGGTCCGGACTTGATCGTGCGGATGTCATCATTTTGACTAAATGCAATTTAGCGTCCGATGATAGTTTGAAGGAACTAGAGGCCCGATTGCCTCGAGGTAAAGAAGTCTTGTATTTTAATTATGAAATTCAGAAATTTCATAGTGAAGATGATACAAAATCTGCCGAGGAGTTGAAAGGTCAAAAACTTTTCTTGGTCTCAGCGATTGCTCGTCCCGATGTTTTTGAAAAAATGATGAGAAATGTCGGTGAGGTCTCCAAAAAGAGCATTCACTTCCGTGACCATCATCAGTACACAGAGAGTGATGTAAAAAAAATCTGGGACGAGTTCCAGAAATCCCACGCTGATTATCTGATTACGACTGCAAAGGATGCAGTGAAGTTGCGCCCTCTGATGCCGCCGAATTCCAAATTGTGGAGTTCGTGGTTGGAGGTCAACGAAGCTGGCAAAAAAGGGCGTCTGCATGAAATTATTAGTAAAGTTCTTGGTTAAGAGCGGGATTTTTTTTAGTTCTTTGTTGCCGCGAAAAGTTTTGCGTCTTTCCGGATCATGGATTGGTTTTCTGTGGTTTGATCTTTTTGGCTTTCGCAAAAAAATCGTTTTAGACAATTTGAAAATCGCTTTTCCCGATTGGACCGAAGAACAGCGCAAAGCTGTGGGGCGTGAGTCTGTTTATCAACTCGGTTATAATTTTGGAGAGTTCTTTTTCATTCCGTCGATGAATCAGCAGTGGATAGAAAAGAATGTCGTCTTCGAAGGCTGGGAAAACGTCGAAAAGGCCCGCGCCGGAGGCAAAGGCATGTTTTTTCTGACCTTGCACTTGGGGAACGGGGATTTGGCTGCAAATGCGATTGCCCTCAAAGGACAGGAAATCTGTATTATCACCAAGAAGTTTAAAACCCAGTGGTTTAATGATCTGTGGTTTTCTGTGCGTGGGGCTCAGGGAGTAAAGTACATCGATGCTCACGGTCCAACTAATGCTTTTGATATTTTGAAAGCGCTGAAAAGAAATTCGGCTCTTGTTTTTGTTTTGGACCAATACATGGGTAAGCCTTTTGGTGTTGCGACGACGTTTTTTGGAAAAAGAACTGGCACGGCCTATGGTCTGGCTTTGTTTGCGCAAAAGACAAAGTCTCCAGTTTTGCCTATCTATACCTATGAGGGGAAAGATGGAAAAGTTCATGTGGTTGTTGAACCAGCTATGGACTTAAATCAGTCTCTGGTCGAAGATAAGGATCAAACAACGGCGAATCTGACGCAAAGTTTTACGGATAAGCTCGAGTCGATCGTCAGAAAGCACCCCGAACAATGGATGTGGGTGCATCGACGCTGGAAGGATTTTTAGTGAACAAGCGCTCTCATCTTGGTTTTATCATCGCAGCTTTTCTTCTTTTGACGTCATGTTCAACGTCTTTTCTGAAATACGAAAAGGAAGATCAACTGAAGCAAATCGATGAGTTCGATAAGGCCGTCAAAATTGAAAAGCCTTCTGAGACTCCGGCACCAGCGGCACCAACTGCGGCTGGCACTTCCACGGCAACTCCCACACAAAGCTCTGCAAAAGAGACCGCTAAAGTTTCTAAGGCCTCCAAGACAAAGGCGGCTCGGGAAGCAAAGGCCAAAGCCAAAACTAAAACTGGGAAAATGGCTGTTGCGACTTCTCTTCGTCGCCAACCTGAGATTGAAGATGATGCGGGATTTAATGGTCGTCGACCGCTGGTCGATCCCTTCCGTGTGGGGGAGGAAGTTACCCACGACGTGAATTACTTCAAAGTTTCTGCTGGGGAATTGCACTTTCGCGTAAATCCCTTTGTGACGGTTAATGGTCGCAAGGCTTACAACTTAGGAATGGCGATTAAGACGTCCCCACTATTTTCGTCTTTCTATAGTGTGGAAGATAATGTCGACATTTTCATGGACTATGAAACGTTGACCCCGACGGTGTATGAGCTGCATGTGAAAGAATCGGGGCAGCTTCGCGAAGCAAAAATGTTATTTGATAACGTTAAAAACATCGCGACTTTCTGGGAAAAGAAAGTAACGAAGGAGCATGGCGCCGAAGAAAAAAAACAACAGTGGGAGATTCAGGCCTACGCGCAGAATGTGTACAGCGCTGTGTTTTATATGCGCATGTTTCAATGGGAAGTTGGTAAAGAGTATGCTTTCCATGTGGCGAATGATAATGAAAATCTAGTTTTCTCTGGAAAAGCCCTTCGGAAAGAAATTCTTGAGACGAAGTTAGGCCCGATGAAAGCTATTGTGATGCAGCCTAATATCGTTCTGAAAGGAAAGTTTAAGCCTATCGGGGAAAACCTGATTTGGCTTTCAGATGACGAGCACAAATATATTTTGCGAATTGAAGCCAAAATTAAAATTGGCACCTTGGTGTCGGAAGTTGTTTCGATTAAACCTGGGAAGCCATAAGGGCCATGGCTAACGATGACGTTGTTGATCGTTAGCCAATCTTTTCATCGCTAGCGTTTCAATTTCCTTCGCCAAAAAAAGATTCTGTGACAGCATTTTGTAAAAATCATTCTGGTGTATTTCTAACAGAATGCACTCCCGTTGTGCGATAGCAGATGCGGTACGGACTCCGCCACTGACAAGTAGAGATATTTCTCCAAAGCAGGCTCCTTGGTTCAGCACGTTGATGGTTTGCCTGTTTTGGCTGATAACCACAGATCCTTGCACGATAATGTAACAAGTGTTTCCAGGTTGTCCCTCTTGAAAAAGAACTTGATGAGGAGCGGTCTGGCAAAGCTTCCCGGTAAAAATCAAAGAATCCAGACTGTCAGTTGGTAAGTCTTTAAAAAATGGTGACGAAAGCAACGCTTGCATGACCCAAAAGCGGTGTTGCAGGCTTTGAGCTTTATCCGACTTGATCAATTGGTCAAATTCCGGCAAGTGGCGAATACGTAGAACTTCGGAAGGCGCTGTCGTAATCACGTCGGCATTGCGTGGTTGATTCAATAAGAAACCTCGTTCCCCGAATAAAGTTCCAGCGCCTAAGGTCGCGACCAACTGGCGACGTGATTCAGAAACTACTTTGTAAATCGAAGCGGCTCCTTTTAAAAGAACAAACATGTCTCGGGAAGAGGTGCCTGAGTGGGTCAGGCGAATGTTGGCGGGAACTGAAAACTTTTCTGTATGCTGCAAAAGATGCTGCGCCAATCGAGGCTCTAAGGATCTAAAGAAGGGGAGGTCTCCTGGATTTGCTTTTACCAAAGAACCTTTGATGTTCTCTAAGGAACTGAACACGAAGGGAGCTTCGTCGGAATTGCATTTTTTGA
The DNA here is from genome assembly GCA_050257115.1 of Bacillota bacterium. Classification (GTDB taxonomy): domain Bacteria; phylum Bdellovibrionota; class Bdellovibrionia; order Bdellovibrionales; family Bdellovibrionaceae; genus Bdellovibrio. Next base: position 6,003 of record JBLMWG010000149.1, on the reverse strand, counting down.
AGTATTCAATGATGGAAGTATTCAGTATCAAGTGTTCTGCCACAAGAAACTGAATAAGCGCAAAAAGTTCCCGAAAGCTGACCAACCACCCTTGTCCAAGATAAAAATGCACGAGATCTTCAATGGAGGTCGTGTCACTCTTCAGAACTTGTAGATATGAAAACTGGAGTGGCGTGAGCTCGAAGGTCCCTAGACCTGAAGGCAAATGGATCGTACCACCATGAGAGTGTGCCGTCGTCGTAAGGGGTTTGAGTTGTATCTTTTCTTTTTCAATTTTCACAAGGAATCTTATCGGCACTTCAGGGGGAATTTTTTCCTACCCAAAGGTCCTAAAAGAGCAACCGGACTGCAAGTATATCTAGGGTGGTTTACAATAGTGAAATGGCGAATATCAATTGTCGACATTTTTCGGGTTATAAGCCTTGTGGTAAGAGTTCGGTTTGTGATTCTTCCTGTCAGTATCAAGACACTTTAAAGCTCTCAATTTTAATGATTCACTTGGGTGCTTTGGGGGCTGTCGTGCGCAGTACAAGTTTGCTCAAAGCGATTAAGCGCAAATATCCCGGTGCTCAGTTGACTTGGGTGACTGATGCGCCAGCTCATCATCTTTTAAAAAACCATCCCGCAATCGATCGTGTTTTGACGACGGCGGAAGCGGATTTGCTGCAATTAAGCGCACTGGAGTTTGATATTGCCTTGGTCCTCGACAAATCGTTGAAGGCCGCCGGAGTTCTGAAAAGAACCCAGGTGGATCAAGTCTTTGGGTTCACAGTGGCGCCGCGGACTGGGGCGATTGTTCCGGCGACAGAGGCGGCCCAGGAATTATGGAATTTGGGACTTGATAACAGCCAGAAGTTTTATGTGAATAAAAAACCTGAAACTCAGTTGATGATTGAGGCTTTGGAGTTGGGGCCCTTTAACAGAGACGAGTACTGGTTGCCTTTGTCGCAAGCTGAAGAAAATGTAGTTCAAGCACGCAGAAGGCAATGGCTTGGTGAAGAAAAGAATTTTGTGATTGGGCTGAATACCGGGTGTAGTGAAGTCATCGCGCACAAAAAGTTAACCATCGACTATCATCGCTTGCTGATTCAAAAACTAGGGGAAAAATATCCTTTGGCGCAAATTGTTTTGCTAGGCGGTCCTGAGGATACAGAGAGAAATAAGAGAATTTCTTACGGTTTGCCAGTTGTGCCAACCGCAACTGAATCCGGTCTGCGGGATGGCTTAGTTAGTGTCGCTGCCTGTGACCTTGTTATTAGTGGAGACAGTCTTGGGATGCATATGGCCATTTCACAGAGAAAATATGTGGTGGCCTGGTTTGGTCCGACCTGTGCCCATGAAATTGATTTGTATGATCGAGGTGTATCAGTTCTGACAAAGAGTCCCTGCAGCCCATGCTGGAAGAGAGCTTGTGAAAAAAACATAATGTGCTACGATCAGGTCTCTTTGGAGGAAATCCTGAATGCCGTTGAATCTTGTCGTACAAACAGCCTTTCTCGGGGATCTTCTTTTGTCGATTCCGCTCTTGAAACGCTGTCGGCAGACTTGGCCTGAACATCAATTGGGATTGGTCTGCCGCAAAGGTTTCGGCGACTTCTTTTTAAAAACAAAGCTGGTCGATCACGTTTTTGAAATCAAAAAAGGTGATGCGGAAACCTATAAAAAGATTCTTACGGATCTTGCTAAATTCGAAATTAATTATTTGGTCTCTCCGCATGAATCTATGCGAACGGTGTTTTTCTGCCATCAAATTAAAGCCCAACATAAAATCAGCTTTAAAAACCTGTGGAATTTTTGGGCCTTTGATCAGCGTGTGAAAAAGCCTCTTCAGCTTCCAGATCCTCTTCGTCAGATGAGTTTGTTGTCCGTGGTGGATAAGGATTTAGGTGAAAAGATCCTGCATTATCACAAAACCGAGAGACCTTTTGAAGCAGGGAAGTACGGAAAGCTTTCAAATCCGCCTCCATGGGCTTCAATGAGCTTGCGACCTCAGGTTTTGGAACTGACGGATCTGTATGAGTCCCTCAAGAACCGTTATGATCTGAAGGCTGTGGATGAGGGCCGTGCGGTTTTGTTGTTCCCTGGCAGTGTTTGGGCGACCAAGCGTTGGACGGTGGAGGGCTTCGTTAATGTTGGTAACTCTTTGCAGGAAAATGGCTATCAAGTTTATGTCATGGGAGGGCCTGGTGAAGAGGCTCTTGCCGATCAAGTCGCTTCGCAAATTCCCAAGTCTATTTGTATCGCCGGTAAGACGGCGATCATCGAATCAGCTCAGATTATTGCTCGAGCCCGCTTGGTTGTGGGTAATGACAGTGCATCTACACATTTGGCTGCTATGTGCGAAACTCCTTTGATTGCGGTGTTTGGACCGACAGTTTTGGAGTTTGGTTTTCGTCCGTGGTCTGATTCAAGTTATGTGGCTCAAAGAGAAAAGTTGGCATGTCGCCCTTGCGGGAAACATGGTCACAAGGTGTGTCCGATAAAGACCCATGTGTGTATGAAGAACCTGCCGCCAGAACAGGTTCTTCAAGCAGCAGATTTTATTCTTCGCTCGTAAAGTCTTTCACGTTAATTCCATATTTGCGAATTTTGCGCAACAATGTGTTTTTAGGAATATTCGCCTGAGCTACGGTTTGATTAATTTTACCGTGGTTCACTTTCAATGCACTGACGATGAATTCCTTTTCCATTTCTTCTTTGAAGGCATCAAAATCAAGAGGCCCTGAATAACCAACGCTGGCCGTTTTTCCTGCAGTCTCTTTAGGTGCAAGCTTCAAAGCTTCAGGCAAGGAGTCCATTGTGATTTGATTTGAGTTTTCAACAATAAAGGATCTTTCAATGACGTTTTCAAGTTCGCGAATGTTGCCCGGCCAGCGATAAGCTTTGAGCATTTCTAAGGCTTCTACAGTGATACCCGTGATTGTGCTGCCATGTTGGCGAGAGAATTTTTTAATGAAATGTTGAGCCAAAGCTTCGATATCGTCGGAGCGCTCGCGCAAAGGCGGCAAAAAGATTGGCATAACGTTCAGGCGATAGAATAAGTCTTCACGGAACGTTCCATCGGCCATCATTTTTTCCAGATTGCGATTGGTTGCCGCGATGATTCTTGTGGTGGTTTTCACTTCGCGATTTCCACCCACCGGTGTGAACTTTTTCTCTTGAAGAACGCGCAAAAGTTTAACCTGCATATCAGGACGAAGCTCGCCGATCTCATCAAGGAACAACGTTCCGTTGTTGGCCATTTGGAATTTACCGATTTTTCTTTCAATCGCTCCCGTAAAGGCACCTTTTTCGTGACCGAACAATTCACTTTCCATCAAGTTTTCTGGAATAGCTCCGCAGTTAATAGCGACAAAGCTGCCGGACTTACGAGGGGAGTTGAAGTGAATGGCACGTGCCACCAACTCTTTGCCAGTTCCGTTTTCCCCACGGATTAAAACCGTGGTGTCAACTTTGCAGAGTTTGTAGATAAGGCTAAAGACTTCCTTCATTTTATGCGAGCTGCCGACAAACTCACTTTCAACGTCATCGTCAAAAATCGGGTTCGAAAGCGCGAGGCTTGAAACCAGGTCACGGGCCTCCAAACTTTTACGCACGATCTCCGTCAATTGTTGCGGGTTTACAGGTTTTTCAACGTAATCGTAAGCGCCCTCTTTGATAGCCAGAACGGCATCATGCAGATTAGAGTGGGCGGTCATTAAGACAACGAAGGTGCGTGGGTCATGTTCTTTGATAGCGGTGAGTGCTTCCAGACCGTTCATTTCCGGCATTTTGACGTCCATCAAAACCAGATCCCAACTTTGCTTTTGCACTTTCTCGAGAGCTTCTTTGCCCGTAGCCGCTTCATCGATTGTGAAATCAATTTCAGGCATGGTTGATTTTAGGATTGAGATGACTGAACGGCGAAGTTCAGCTTCATCATCAACAATCAGCGTATGGAGTTTGTTAATCATAGAATCTCCTCGGTTTCATTTTCAGATTCAAGTGGGAGGGTGAAAGATACAACGGTGCCGGAACCCACTTTACTTTCCATAGCGACTTTGCCGCCATGCAGTTCAATAAAATATTTAACAAGGTACAGACCCAGGCCTGTCCCTTTGGTTTTTAGATCTTGATCGCTGCCGCGAGTGAATTTCCCCCAGACCCTGTCCATGTCCTCGGGTTTGATACCGTCACCGGTATCTTTCACCAGAACATGCACATCTTCGTCTGTTTCGTGTGAGATGACTTCGATGAAGCCTCCGGTCGGGGTGTACTTGATTGCATTCTCAATCAAATTGATTACGACTTCTTTGATCAACGTCGTATCAAACTCGACTGAGAACATAGGCTCTAGCGAGGTTTGAATTTGAATGCTTTTTTCTCGGGCTAAAGGTCGTAGAGCAATAAGAGCTTCTTCAATAACTTCGTTAATGTCAGCAACTTCCTTGCGGATTTTAAAATCACGGGACTCGACGCGCAGAACTTTTAAAATGCTTTGGATATAACGATTCAGTTCATCGCCATAGGTACGCAAAGAACGCAGGTCGGTCTGCATCTCTTCGTCTTGGCTTTGTGTTAACAGTCGATCGACGATGGCTTGAATTTTCGCGATCGGAGTTTTTAAATCATGGGAAATAAGACTGACGAAATTGTTTTTCAATTGTTCAAGTTCGGCCAAATATTGCTGTTCTTGCTGTAAGGCAAAGTTACGGCGTTCGATCTTGGTCGCCTGATAGCCGATAAAAATCGTCCACGTGGTTGCCAGTAAGACAAAGGGCGCCAGGGCGGGGGACCAAAAATAAAAGCTGTCAAAAACCCACGCCGACAGGGCTGCTAAAAGAGTGGCAATCCATAAAATAAAAAACAGAGCTACAGATTGCGGGTAGGTTGTAATAATAAACACTGCAAAGCCCATGAGGATCAGAAAGCCAATGGCATACCAGCCAAAACTCAGGCGCTTGATCCACTTGTTGCCCAAAGTGGTATCGGTGATGTGGGCGAGAATTTCAGTTCGTGATAACGTTCCTAGAGGTGTTAAATACACCGGGGATGCTGAGGTCTCGGCACCAATCAGAATGATTTTATCGGTAAAAGTGTTTGGCGGAAGTTCATCGTAAAGAATTTCACTCAACGTGTAAGTTGCAAACACATGGCTGGAACCCCTGAAGTTGATCGGGAGCCCTGCCTGGGAGGTGGGGAAGTTGATGCCGGTGATTTTTTCAACCAGATGGGGCATTTCTGAACGCTGTGGGAAGACACGGCGAACGACACCATCTTCATCGCGACGAAGTTCATTGGAGCCAAGGTTGCTATGCTCTCGGTTTGAAAACACTGGAGTTAAGACTCTTTCCAAAGAGTTCGTTGTTGATGCCCAGATTACCCGTGGATCAGAAAACAAGGCTTGTTCGGAAGGAGACAGGTGAACTGTGCCGATGTTATCGCCGAGGTATAGTGTCACACCAATTGAACGGGGGTTTTGTTTTAAAACCTTTGATAAAAGATCCGTCCAGATTTTTTTGTTCCAGAAAAAGCTGTCCGTGATATCGGTGGCTTCAGAGATTTCCATCGGTGTGTTGGAGCGCTCGTTATAAACTCCAGCAAAATCGGATTGGCGGATCGTGATAATCACGATCTGCTTGGATGTTTTTTGGTCTCCGCGAAGTTGGAAACGTTGGTCATAGGAAGTCGTTTCGTCAGTAGATAAGGCAAGACAGCCCACAACCCAACATAAAAGGCAGCGGAGCCAAAATCCTCGGCTGCGGGAGAAGAACCTGAACAGGACCTCGCCGCGATATAATAACTGTTGAAATGAGCCTTTTTGCACGCGTCGCAACATAGCAAATTTATTAAAAATATCAACTATTAAAAGCCCTTACCGCCGAGCGCGGAACAAGGTATATTGAAAAATATGCATATCTATCAAGGCGTAGGACAGCTGCCAGCTCCTTTAGAGGCTTCTGTCGTCACAATAGGGAATTTTGACGGTGTTCATTTGGGGCACCAACAGCTTATCGATAACGT
>JBLMWG010000148.1:0-9910 GCA_050257115.1 Bacillota bacterium | reverse complement strand
ACATCACTTCCTAACAAATCAAATCCATAGCGCGACCCCCAGTTTGCAGGATCCGCAATCGGGTTTTGGCGTTTTTTAAAAGCAGGTCGAGGATCTAATTCAAGAACCTCAACAATCAGAGATCGCAAGTTCTTTTCACCACTCGGATCTCGTTTTTTGATTTCAGCTTCTGCCTCATCTGTGAACTTGACTGGAATACGTTCAATACCTTCAGAAGCCCAGCCAGCGTTAGCTTCCGGAATCGAGTCTGCATAGGGAATATAAGGTTTGATATCTAAGACAGGGGTTCCATCCAGCAAATCCACACCGCCGACATGAATCTCTGGGCCACCTGGGGCGTCAAGATCAACCTTTTCCAGCCTCACAGCGGAGAGGCCAATTGGATTTGGCCGATGTGGAGAACGCGACGCTAGGACACCCACTTTGCGATTGCCACCCAAGCGCGGAGGACGAACACTCGGCTTCCAGTTTTTTCCACCGTGTTCATGAAAAACAAAAACGATCCATAAATGACTGAACTCTTCTAAACTTCGAAGCGCTGTCTTGAGATCAGGATCAGGGTGAATCTTAATCACCCCTTTGGCTTGAGAAACCAATCCCGGCTGACGAGGAATTCCGAACTTATCATGAAACGGAGTCTTCACGACTCCGATTGCTGAAAATTCAAAACTCTCCCCGTGCTTTTGCATCTGAAACCCTCCAACGCGTCGCGTGTCAAATAGGTACGGCGTACCTTTTAGTTTTGAACGCCGATTTTGATGATTTCGCCGTCGATGTCTGATGTTTCTGTGTGCGCACCTTTTGGCTCTGCTGTCAGAGGCAAGATGTGCAACGTGTGAGTCAGAGTTTCAGTCGTGATCATCTCTTTGTGGGCGTTCAAGGCCTCTAACAAAGCGCCGTCACAAGCGATTTCAAGAGTGATTTTATCATCCAACTTGAAGTCCGCTGTTTTACGTGCCATTTGGATTTTACGCATAATTTCGCGAGCCAAACCTTCACGCTCTTGCTCTGGAGTCACCGTTGGATCAACTTCGATAGACACTACTTGGTGCACAGCGAGATTCGCGTTGTCGCCCTTCGGTGCGCGACGGATTTCAACGTCAGATAATTGAATATCTTCGCCTTCGACTTTGATTGTTTCGCCGTTTTCAAGCTTCAAGATACTCGCAAGATCCAATTTTTGGATCGCGCCGCCGACAGCTTTCATCTTAGGTCCCAAACGTTTACCCAAAACCGGGAAGTTGGCCTTCGCAGTTACTTGCACATATTGGTCTTCGTTGGAATCATAATTCACAACACGGAAATTCAATTCGTCGATAAAGAACGGCTCAAACATTTTAAGCGTCTTCAACAGCTCTGGATTTCTGTGGATGATCTTGATTTCGTTCAACGGGATTTTTGCCTTCACAGCAATTTTTTCGCGATGATTACGTCCCAAAGTTACAAGCGTATCCATAGCCTTCACAGCGTCTTCAAGCTCTGGGCGAAGCATTGAAAGATCCGCAATTGGATAATCATCCAGATGCACAGAATCCTTCTTATTTGGCAGAACTTGCGCCAAGTTTTTATAAGTCACTTCAGACATAAACGGCGCAAATGGTGCCATTAATTTAGCTAACGTCACTAGAACTTCGTGCAACGTCTCATAAGCATAGCGTTTCGTTTCAGGCATGCCCTCTTGCCAGAACAAAGAACGATTGAAACGGATGTACGTGTTCGTCAAGTCTTCAATGAATTGCAGCAGGTGCGGAACCACATTGTACAGGCGATAAGCGTCCATCTCTTTGTGCGTGTTTGCAATCAAACCGTTCAAACGAGAAAGAACCCACTGATCTAAAATATTTGGAGATTTTTTAGCATCCCCTTTTGGTACGAAACCATCAATGTTCGCATAGTTCGCAAAAAACGAATAAGAGTTCCACCATCTAAGCAAGATTTTACGAACGATGTCGTACACGCCTTTTTCAGAGAATTTCAATTCTTGCGCCTTCACCACCGGCGAATCGATCAAATACAAGCGCAAAGCGTCGGCACCGTGCTGATTCAAAACCTCCATGGGGTCTGGATAGTTTTTCAAAGACTTGGACATCTTACGTCCATCTTCCGCCAACACCAATCCATTCACCACAACATTCTTAAACGGAGCCTGATTAAACAAAGCTGTTCCAATGATCGACAACGTATAGAACCAACCACGAGTTTGATCCAAACCTTCGGCGATAAAATCAGCTGGGAACGCTTTCTTGAAATCTTCCACCGAAGTTTCAGGATAACCCCACTGCGCATATGGCATAGAACCCGATTCAAACCAGCAATCCAAAACGCCATCAACGCGTTTCAACGGAGTTTTTCCTGTTGGCGATGGGATCGTGATCTTATCAACAAACTCGATATGAAGATCTTCAACCTTTTGCCCAGAAAGTTTTTCCAGTTCCGCACGAGAACCCACACAGATCACTTCACCTTCTGGATTTCTCCAGATGGGAAGCGGAGTCCCCCAGAAACGATTGCGAGAAATCGCCCAGTCACGAGCACCTTCTAACCAATTGCCGAAACGACCATCCCGAAGATGATCCGGCACCCACGAAGTTTGTTTGTTGTTAGCAATCAACTCTTCTTTGATTTTTTCAACTGCAACAAACCATGAAGACACCGCTCGATAGATCAACGGAGTATCGGAACGATAACAGAATGGATAACTATGTTGGATGGTGTCTTGTTTAAACAAGTGCCCGCGTTTTTTAAGATCGGCGATGATATCTTTGTCCGCCTCCTTAACACGCTTCCCTTGATAATCTGGAACTTCTGCAGTGAACATACCATCGTCATCTACTGGATTTACCAAGGGGATGCCGGCTTTCGCGCACGCATAGTAGTCTTCCTCACCGAACGCCGGCGCCATATGAACCACGCCCGTACCGCTGTCTGTTGTCACATGATCAGAAGAGATCACACGGAACGCACCTTTGTCAGCGCGATCACCAAAGAATGGGAACAGCGGTTCATAGGTCAAACCGACAAGCTCAGAGCCCTTCATCATTTGCAGAACTTCAACTTCTTCGTCTGGCTTTTTAAAGACCGATGAGAGCAACGCTTGCGCAAGGATCAATTTGCGGCCGGAAGCCTTCTCTTGCACTTTCACGTAGTCCATTTCAAGACCAACCGCCAAAGCCATGTTCGATGGCAATGTCCAAGGAGTCGTCGTCCAAGCAAGCACCGCCGTGTCTGGTTGGTTGACAAGTTTAAACATCACCGTGATGGCAGGATCTTGAACCATTTTATAGTTTTGATTCGCTTCAAAGTTTGAAAGAGATGTCGAGATCCCGACAGAGTAAGGAACAACTTTATGGCCTTCATAGATCAAGCCTTTTTTGAAAAGCTCTTGGAAAACCCACCATACTGATTGCATGAAAGATACGTCCATCGTGAAATATGGATTTTCCATATCCACCCAACGACCGACCCTGCGCACAGTTGTTTTCCATTCTGTGGAGTAACGCTTTACAATCGAACGACAAGCGTCGTTGTATTCCGCCACACCCATTTTGAAAACGTCTTTGCGGGATTCAATTTTATGAGTCTTGTTGATTTCGTATTCAACGGGCAAACCGTGACAGTCCCAACCAAAGCGGCGTGGCACCGTGTAGCCCTTCATTGTCCAGTAACGAGGAACAACGTCTTTCAGAACACCGGCAAGCAAGTGACCATAGTGCGGAAGACCTGTCGCAAACGGAGGACCGTCGTAAAAGCTATAAGTTTTTTTACCTTTTGGATCGAGCGTCTGTTGGAAAATTTTTTGCTGATCCCAGAAATCAAGAATGCCCTCTTCTTGTTTAGCAAGTTGGACATCGGGCTTTACTGTGGAATACGGAGTTGTGCGAGTATTTGCATTTGTCATAGGTCCTTAAGATTTATCAGCATTTCGCACAAACTGCATCAGTTTAGGGGCGCGCCAGACCAATGCGCGCCCTGCGTCACAGAGAGTCTTACAGACTCTCTGTGGGAACCTTACTGAGATCTAGCTCACGGAATGAAGAAATCGCGTCGTCATAGAACGACAAACGTCCTAACTCCAGATCAAAATAAACCCCAATCAATTGCATACCGCGTTTTTGAATCGCGTCCTGAACAAATGGAAATGTCCGAAGATTATCTAAAGAAGTCACAATCGACGTCAATTCACATTCACGACAAAGGTGATCGACATCCGCTGACGGGCTGTGCTCAAGAACCTTGGTTTTCGCATCTGCAGCAATTCTCATCCACTGCTGAACGAAGCCACCTTCACGAATAGCCTCTGGCTGAAATAAAGATCTGATACCGCCGCACTGACGGTGTCCAAGAATAACAATATTTTCCACTTCGAGATTCACTACAGCGAATTCGATGGCCGAGCTGACCCCGTGATACCCAATGGAAGATTCAAAGGGAGGAACAAGGTTCGCCACGTTGCGAACGACAAAGATTTCCCCGGGTGAAGAAGAAAATAAAATAGCTGGATCGACACGGGAATCACTGCAGGCGATCATCAGTGTTTTCGGACTTTGCCCACTGGTCGAAAGAGATTCGTAAACAGAGTGACCTTCTTTGAAAAAACGGTCACGAAAACGACGGAACCCCGCCATCATTCGCAAAATTTCTTTTTTTACTACGAGTTCTTGTTGAGTCATGAGTAATTCTCTACACCCCGGGAGGCTTCCCTTTCAACTCACATTTTTTTACGCAACAGGTCGGAACGAAAATCAGCTCGGATCGTTAAAGAGATTTGTGCGCATCCACCGCAAGGGGCACCGCGAAAACAAGAATTTCTGTTTTACCAATGGTATCTTTGCTGACGCCGTACACTTCGCTTCTGCCATATAAAACAACGGCCTTATCAGCATGAACACGGACACCCCCGCAAACCAACTCACAATCCCCCGAGGAAGATGAGGACTTCCGCTCTCCAGCGGCAGGAAGGGATAACCAGTTCCCTTCTCCGAGAGCTTGCAAGTCTTTACCTTGAACAAGACATTCATACTGACCGCCTTCCAAAAAAGGACTGCGCAAAAAAATCTTGATCGCATAGATTTGGAAGGAATGACTTTTATCGCTCCAAATAAAAGAAGGCGTCCCTAAAGATATAAAATACGGGGCCACATCGTCTTTTTCACGATATTCTTTCCATCCACGGCAGCTCATGGTCGTCGTCGGATTGGCAAAAGATTGAGAATTCATTTTCACCAAAAGCTGAGCCGAAGCTTCACTAAAAATTAATAGAGATCCAAAGAGCAGAGCAATCGCTTTCATAAAAACTCCGCCTCTAGTTTAAAATAAAAAATGGCATAAAGGAAGGTCATGAAGGCCCGGTTAATGCCATCCGACAATTCTCACAGACTCCACCCAATTTTTCGAAAGATTCTCCGAACGCTCAGCGACGAAACCAAAGGATCAAAACTGAAAATCAACCCCACTAAAAAGGAAATCATAAAGCCAAATCCACACACCAACATCGTGATCATCCGTTGTGCAACACCTGCGATGGGAAGGCACAAAATCACCACACCTGCTAAAGAAGAAGTCAGACCCGCTTTTAACTCTGACCTTGGTCTTTAAAGTGATGAAATCTCACCGTCTTCAAGGTGTGGACAAAATACCAGAAAATGTGAATTAACAGGTCTTTTCGGGAGTTTATACAGCCTAGTAATTTGACCGATGTCGGAAGTCTTATGACTCTAGTACTAGAGGTGAATCGTGAGAATTTTCATTTTTATTTTATCAGCATTGTTTGTCATCACAGCAAAAGCAAAAACAACGGCACAAGACTGCCCTCAGGGAACCGAAGAAAAATACGGCACGACGGTTGTTCGCACTTTTTATGCTGACATCGGTTTATGTTCTATCGGTGTGTCTCCGAAAGATGCGTGGCAAGTCCTGACATACAGAGACTACTCTATCGCCTCTGACGGGCTTTTTATGGTTTTCAACTCCTACGGCAACTCCGGCAACTTCAGTGTTCGCGACTTCATGCTTTTCCCAAGAGTGAATGAGAGCATCAGCTACAAATGGAACGATGCCACCCGCGAACTTGTCGTGACTGGTGCTAGCAATGACGTCTACACTTTTAACGCGGACACGGCACAAATTAAGTCCATCTCTGGAGCTAAAAAAGTAACTGTGGGGCCCGTCAACCACAACAACCGTGGCGGCGTGGAAATCCAAGGCTACAAAGGGCAAATTTTAGACATCGGCTATACGACAGGACAAGATCCTTCACAAAACAAAGAAGGTCTTTCGAAATACAATCGTGGAACTTCCTCTTGTCATATCAAAAACTCGGCCCTGTTCAGTTACATGAGCAACGGCGACATTCAATTCAAGTTTGATAATGACAAGGAATTTCTCTCTGTTATCAAAAGTCAGTGTAAGTAGTCTTTCCAAACTGGCCCGGTTGACGTTGCTCATCGGGTCACAGTGTTGAGAACCAGGCGTGTTAATTACGGACTTAATTTATACTCTATGACAGTCCCCAACCCATTCTGTTTTGCTGGAAAAATAAGTGAGTTGCGACTCGCATTGTACTTCAAGGTGTTACCAATACATTGTAAAGACGTGATTGGCCAAGGGTAGGCTGTATCCGTGCTTGTCGTTAAATTATAAGAATAAAGCAAACCGTTGCCGCCACAATAATCTATCAACTGATTTCCTCCAGACGTTCTAAATACAAAAGAGACTGCGGCGCGCGGCAGAAGAACCAATGAATTAAAGGCTTCATTGGTGCTCATGCCCCCTTCGTTCACAGTCCAAATTCTTGATTGGCCGTATTGCAACATCAACCACCGCGCTGGAGTGGTTGTCGAGTCATATTGAAATGTGCCATTCGACATGGCACCACAATTCGAGGCCAATGTCCCAACTACATTACTACAAATATAAGATGGAGATGTCCCTGTAAATCCCGTGAACATGGTATTAGAGTTGTTAGATAAATCGATCACGGCATAATTTGAATTACGATATGATTGCGTCGTACTCCAGGCTGGCGCAGTATTGTAAAGTATTTTCGACACGCCATCAAATCCAAATGGAAATGTTGTTGCTGCGTAGGTCGTTTCTCCAGCATAAGTCATGTTTGAACTCATCACCGAACTGGCCGTAGAAGATGCTGCTGGCAACTTCATCAGTTTTTGATTAAGAGCGAGATAGAAAATATCACTTGTTGTAGGCTGTACGACAAACGAAGCACTTAGGGAAATACGATTTAATACCGTCGAACCGATGGAAAATTGCATAATATTATTAAACAGCGTATCTCGGTAATAAAAGGCTCCGTTATTATCTTGTTCCACTTGGTTGAGGTTGGCAATTCGCGCTAGAACTGCTGAGCCCCCAGTACCAAAACTTTTACTTTGACCTAACACGGTTCGCACAGTGCCATCAGATAAAACGATTCGCACAATTCCATAGTTATCCAAAAAGTAAACGGTCCCTTTTGCAGAAACAAAAGCATCCATGGACCCTATAGAAGCGCCCAAACTACAACTTGTTGCAAGTGCACCATCAGCACAAGAGATATCGCTTCCGCCTCCAGCAACAGTCACCCAGGATTGATTGCTAGCATTGAACTTTTTAACTTGCATAGCATAGAAATCGACAACGTATATACTTCCATCCATCGCTTGCACGAAATAATAATTGTTATTCGGCTTTGCTGGATGAGGAGCTGTGGAAACATAGGTCGATGTATTCAAGTTGCTTATGACCATCCCTGAGTCACCGGTATAAGATTTGTTAGTCAATAAAAACATCGTATTGATCACGGACGTGATCGGATCATAACCAATACCAAATCCCCTTGAACCAGGGGTGGTTATATCTAAAGTAGCATCCTCAGCAGTTCCCGTTCCTGAAGGAATAATTGAATAAATATTTCCGTCAGCTGCATTGTAATAGCGAATTTTATATCCGCTTGAAATACTCAGATCAATATACTGGCTAACGAAATAAATATTCCCATTTGGCAAAACATAAAATGGAAGAGTCTTGGGATTGAAGGCACCACTACTTTGCGTCGAAGGAGCTGTGATTTTAAAATTTAATGCACTCGTTCCGTCGACGGTTTGAGTGCCTCCACCGATGATTGTAGAGATGGTCATCGGGTTTGCGTGCGTGTTAATCTTACGGATTTTCGTACAATCGAATACTAAAATATTATCACTGTAGTCTAATGCAATTTTTTGAGCTGCACATAATGTGGCACCGGTGACAGGACCACCATCCCCACTGGCTGTCCCAGTAATAGGCATCACTTGATTGACGTTCCCGGTTTTTGGATCAACTACTAAAAGCCCTGAAACTCGGTCCCGATAAAAAAGACGACCATCAGTTGTCACAACTAGTGATCCAGGATCACCAAAAGCTGCTGCTTCACTAATAATGGCACGTATTGCTGTCGTTCCGATTCCTAAATCGGTATTACCAGCAATGACATTGATATTAGGTGCATTTAAAGGATAAGACGTATTCGAAGAGCTATTGCTGTTCGTATCAATAGCTAATACAACCACAGCAAAATATGTCGAAGGCGGATTGCTCCATACATAACAGCCGGTATACCCGTCAGCAGTATCAACGGTGCATCCACCGTTAGAGCCATTCGTGAGGCCACTAACTATTGCCGTTGTTCCGGAATTGGTCTTATAAGATAAATTAATCGTTAACGCAGTCGTGCCGCTTGCGGTCCACTGAATATATGCAGGTTGTGAACCATTAAAGCTTGTATCCGCTTTGGTAAGAGGATTACCAGGAGTCGTCGAGTTAGTAACTTGTATAGCTCCAACAGTTGGTGGTGTTGGAGCTGTCTTTAGTATTGTCACAAACTGAGCTGAATTTTTTAGTTTCGCCAAATTGCGAACCCAGGCATAGATATTATGCGATCCTGAAATATAGCTCATTAGCCAGTTGTAGTTCGTGAAACTAACATTCAGTGCTGGCGCAACGCCAGGCTGAGGAGAATTCACGGCAGTCCAACATGAATCTGTATCTAAAGGAACTGTAGAGACATCCACCACAAAGCAGAAATCAGTGATATTTGTCAGAGTATCTGACGCACCTAAAGACATCGATACAAAGCTACTGCTCGTAGAACCGGCCCCACCGTTGACCCCAAGATTATAAATTGTCGGCGGAGTGATCTGAATATAAAAATTCCCCGAAACTTGCGTCGATGAATTCCCCGCAGCATCCGTCAAAGACACACGTATTTTCGCAGTGTTTGTGTCTACGGAAGGCAGCGCAAACCCACTCAAGGTATAAGATTGATTGCTATTGGTCCCTGCCGTCGCGGCTTTTGTTCCTAAGGTGCTCCATGAGGTGCCATTGTATAATTCAACGGTGAAGTTTGTACTGGAAGCAACATTTGGTTCCGTCAATGACCAGGTCACTGTTCCAGTTGAAGTGTTACCTTGGAATGCTATCGGTGTCGTAATTGAAATGGCTGGCGCCACGGTGTCTTTGACAAAAGTTCTTGCCGCACTGGATGCGGAATTTCCTGCCGCGTCTGTTTGTGTTGCTGTTAAAGATAAAGTTCCGTCAGACAATGACGAGATATCAATATTCGTTGACCAAGCCCCACTTGAACATGGAACTGATAATGACGAAGCCCCTGACAACACAACCGGCACACCGTTTTCGCTACAAGCCCCACCAACCGAGTAACTTGCTAATGAAGACGTCAGTGCGATCGTACCATTCGAGCTTGGTGTCGTAATTGTCACCGTCGGAGGAGTCGTGTCAATTGTCCAAGAATAGCTTTGCGCCGCAGATGTATTACCCGCGGTATCGGTTGCTGTTACAGAGAATGTATGAGAACCCGCAGCCAATGATGAATATGCCTGCGGCGAAGTGCAGGTCGCATAGGAACCAGCATCCA
>JBLMWG010000147.1:0-4734 GCA_050257115.1 Bacillota bacterium | reverse complement strand
GTACGGACACACTTTTGGTAGCAATAACGCGTCACTCGTGACGCGCTATGGCTACCAAAAGTATGTCCGTACCTTTTCGCTATACTTTTTTCAAAAACGATTTGAAGAAGTCATTACCTTTATCATCGACGATGATAAAGGCTGGGAAATCTTTCACTTCGATTTTCCATACGGACTCCATCCCCAACTCTGGAAAATCTAGAACTTCAACTTTCGTGATACACTCTTTGCCCAAACGTGCCGCAGGGCCACCGATGGATCCTAAATAGAAACCACCGTATTGCTTACATGCATCGGTCACCTGTTGAGAGCGATTCCCTTTGCCGAGCATAATCATGGATCCACCCAAACTTTGGAATGTGCCCACATAGGGATCCATACGCTCTGACGTCGTCGGGCCAAAAGATCCCGAAGCATAACCCTTCGGCGTTTTCGCCGGCCCCGCATAATAGACTGCATACTTTTTAAAGTATTCAGGAACACCTTCTCCGCGATCCACTTTTTCTTTAAGTTTTGCGTGAGCAATATCACGGGCCACAATCATTGGCCCATTCAACATCACACGCGTTGCCACTTTTTGTGCGGAAAGAATTTTCAGTGTTTCTTCAATCGGCTGATTCAAATCAATGCTGATCGCCTCAGCACTCGAATCTTGCAGATGATTTGGCAAATATTGTTCTGGATGCAATTCCAATTGTTCAAGGAAGATACCGTCTTTCGTGATTTTTCCTTTAATGTTGCGATCTGCAGAACAGCTCACACCCACACCAATCGGACAGCTTGCCCCGTGACGAGGCAAACGAATCACACGCACGTCATGAACAAAGTATTTTCCACCGAACTGCGCCCCAATACCTGACTCACGCGCCCACTGCTCGATTTTCTTTTCCATTTCTATGTCACGGAAGGCACGACCTCCCTCACTGCCAGAAGTTGGCAAACCATCCAGATAACCCGCAGAAGCATATTTCACAATCTTCAAAGTTTCTTCCGCAGAAGTACCACCCACACAGAACGCTAGGTGGTACGGAGGACAAGCCGCCGTTCCCAAGGACACCAAAACTTCTTTCACGAACTTTTCAAAGCCTTCTGGATTCAAAACCGCTTTGGTCTTTTGATGCAAATAAGACTTATTCGCAGAGCCGCCACCTTTAGCCAAAAACAAGAAATGATATTCATCACCTTGTTCTGAATAGATATCAATCTGCGCTGGCAAATTCGTACCCGTATTTTTTTCATCAAAGAATGTGATCGGCGCCATTTGGGAAAAACGCAGGTTGCGCTTTTGGTACGTGTTAAAAATACCTTTGGATAAAAACTCTTTATCATCAAAGCCCGTGAAAACACGCTCCCCTTTTTTACCAACAACAATCGCTGTCCCTGTATCCTGACAAGATGGAAACTCCATTTGCGCCGCAATGATGGCGTTTTTCAAAAGATCAACCGCGACAAAGCGATCATTGGCGGAAGCTTCAGGATCGTTCAGAATTCGTTCAAGCTTTTCCAAATGCGCTGAACGCAACAGGTGGGATACATCGCTAAGGGCTTCTTGCGCAATCAACTCAAGTGCTTCTGGAGCGACAACAAGAACTTCTTTATCTCCCAGCTTTTGGACACTGACGTGTTCCGAAGAAATTTTTCGATATGGAGTGGTATCTTTTTGCTTTTCGTAGAGGGGAAAGTATTTAAATGACATGTGTTCAAGAATACGGCGTCGCGATAACAGGCGCAAGCCTCGGTGCGGCTTTTGGGGTGGGGCTTAAAGGTAGGATTTGAACGCCGTGATTACGGCCTATATTTGTGGGACCTGAACGGTCGGGACCTTCACCGAGGGGAGGAGATCATTCTTGATGTCTCCTTCTGAAACACAACATATCAACCTCGACCTATAAGCACAAAACGATAAATTTTGTTCTTATCATAAGTTTTGCTTATGGATCGAATCTGTAAAATCTCCCTAGAATTTCGCAATTGTGAATAATAGGTACCCTATGAATATCGTGATGCGCTGAATTTATAACCATCTGAGGCCACCCTTAACAAAAACCTAAAGGTTCTTAAGCTTTTACGCACTTCAATGGATTGCAAATCACTTACTTTTCCTTTACGTTGACCACGCAAATTTATAGCGAACCCACTCCGGGAAACATCGGAGTGCTAATGGAGGCTTCCATGGCTTTATTACTCGTGAGCTTATGTCTTGCCGCGGTGATTCTTCTTTATTTCAGCAATAATCCGCTGAATCACACGCGCAAGTTCATGATCCGCCGCTTCGTGAACTGGTTCCCATTGGGCATGTCTTATGCCTTCCTCTACATGGGCCGTTACAACCTCAACGTTTCGAAAAACGCCATGGGCGAGATGATGACCAAGGAACAATTTGGGATCATCTTCGCAGCAGGTACAATCGTTTACGGCTTTTCCTTTCTTCTAAATGGACCGATTGTCGATAAAATCGGTGGGAAAAAAGGTATCATCATTGCCACACTAGGCGCTGCGATCATGAACATACTCATGGGTGGGTTGACGTACCTTTACCTGATGGGACGCTTAAAAACGAATATGGTTTTGGCGTTCTCTATCCTTTACTCTATCAACATGTTCTTCCAATCATATGGTGCGGTTTCCATCATCAAGGTCAAGGCCTACTGGTTCCACGTCCGTGAACGTGGCGTCTTCGGAGCGATCTTCGGAACGTTGATTTCCTTCGGGGTGTATTTCGCTTTTGACTGGGGACAAGCGATCGTTGACGCCTCGAAGCTTCACCCAACTGGTGAACAGACAGCATTCCAGAGATTCATCCAACATATATTTGCAATTGATACAGGTACAACCGATGCCACTTGGTTGGTATTTACGATCCCTGCATTCATCTTGGTCTGCTGGGCTTTGATTGACATGGTTCTTCTGAAGGACTCTCCAAAGGAAGCAAACTTTGATGACTTCGATACAGCCGATGCGTCCTCAAGTGATGATGAAAACGTTGAAATCACAATGGGGCTCGTACTTAAAAAAGTCTTCTCGAATCCTATCATGTACACAATCGCACTGGTCGACTTCACGTCGGGAGTTTTGCGTAATGGTATCATGCAGTGGTATTTGGTTTTTGCCCATGAAATGGAAAAAATTGATCCAGCTTACTATGCGTCTTCTGAGTTCTTCATCAAAAACTGGGGCTTGTTACTTTGCTTAACAGGTATTATTGGTGGCTTCGCCGCCGGAATGGTCTCAGATCGTTTATTCCAATCTCGTCGTGGGCCACCAGCGGCCATCAATAACTTTATCATGATTATTCTTCTGTGCGTAATGTCGTTCTTCTTAATGAGAAGTCCGACAATTGTGGGTGGTGCGGCTGTATTGATGACCCTTGCAGTTATCGGCGTTCACTCCTTAATGTCAGGCACGGCTGCTGCCGACTTCGGTGGAAAGAAAATGACGGCTACAGCCTCTGGTATCGTTGATGGCTGTGTGTACTTGGGATCTGGCCTGCAATCATTGTCTATTGGTTACCTGTCCGCGAAAAGCTGGCACTACTGGCCTCTTTTCTTAATCCCATTTGCGGTTGCTGGCCTATTCTTGGCGCTTCGAATGTGGAATGAACTTCCTGAAGCCACCAAAAAGTACATCTTGAAGATGGAACAAGAAGAGGCTGCCAAACAACATGCTACTTTGGCGAAAAATGAAGCCGGAGCAACAAACTAAACTCTTTCCAAAAGGCCCACCGCAAGGGGGCCTTTTCTTTTAGAATAAATACTGTTTCATAGCATAAAGCCCTAACCATTCTTGCCCCTGAACTTCCGCTCGTGCGGCAATAGTATTCAGGAGGATCACATGAGAATTATCTGGGCCATGGACGCCTTTGAGGACAACAAAGAGCTTAATCAAAAAATGGCGGACTATTTAACTGGTCTCTTTGAAGCAACTCACGCGGAGATCGAACCACTCTACCTCCTACGAGAAAACGAAATTGTTCTTCCCACTTACGAGATTCCCACATGGATAACGGATCACTCCCGAACGGCAGAGGCTTTGTTTAAAGAAGTCCTAGAAGACTACAAGCTTCCTTTCTTGCTAGAGCCGAAGGTCATCCCACACGCCTCGCAAAGCCACTCGGGCGCGGCAGAAACACTATCGCTTTATGCTGCCCGCACTCAAACCGATCTTATTGTCGTCGGAAGCCATGGTCGCCAAGGCTTCCAACGCTTTATTCTAGGCAGTTTTGCGGAAAGCCTTCTAATGCAATCCGAGGTCCCTGTTCTAGTCGTAGGTGCACAAAATGCAAAACCCACCAGTGCCAAAAACATTTTATTTCCCACTGAGTTTGGCGATCACTCTAAAGAGAACTTCCGACATGTTTTGAATTTAGCAAAAATGTTCAACTCACAGATTACACTGTTCCACTGTATCTCACGCCCCGTGGAAAGTATGTTTGATTTAGACACTCGCCCTCGAGTTTATAACTACAAAGGAAAGATGATGACTCTCGATCAAATCATCGAGCATCAAGTTGAAAGCCAAGGGCAACGAGCTCAACATTGGATTTCTTGGGCACAAAAAGAAGGTGTCATCGCCAACTATCAAATCGACAACACCTTTAAGCCCGTCGATGAGCTCATTATTGGCGCCGTTCATCAGCATGATATAGATTTAATTGTGATGGAGGCCCAGAGTGGGCCCATGAGCGCAGCCATTCTGGGAAGTTATACGCGCAATGTTGTCCGTAAAGCCGAGTGT
>JBLMWG010000146.1:0-5726 GCA_050257115.1 Bacillota bacterium | reverse complement strand
GACATTATCTGCGGGCCTCTGAGAGCATGCGACCAAAGCAAACAAAATAAACAAAGATGATTTAATAAATAGGTTCATAACTGGTCCGAATCAATACATTACAAATTGCGGAGATTCTGCTTCTAACATTTTAGCCGCTTTAAGCAAGAAAACTTTGAAAGCCGGAACATAGGTGAACTCTGCGTAATGGTGACAATCACTGACGCCTCCATGGGAGCCTCGAGTGACTCCCACAAGAACGGGACCTCTCGGAGACTCAAAAAATGCAGGTCCACCCGAATCCCCTTTACAGGCTCCCCTACCATTGGTTTGATCCGCCACGATAAACTGATGGGTCCGTTGAGTCATCGTGACCTCTGCATATTGCATGATATCTTTAGATTCTTTTGTGCTTTCCTCAGCGATACCAAATCCAGCCGCGACCGCCTTATACCCCATAGCAAGTCTTACCTTAGGAGATAAAAGGCGCGCCGGAGAAAAACCAACAGGAACAGGATCCGCCAACTTCAGCACTGCCAAGTCATTAAGGGTCGTAGCCATTTCTTCACGACCTTTCGGCGCCAAAATTTTGAAGTGGTCATTCGTCACAACAGAATCTAACGCAACAACTTGGTCATCCTGAATAGACGTCGGCAACGACACCCCAAAAGAAACATACAAAACAGCATCGCCCGTCACACAGTGTGCCGCAGTAAGTACAAGATCATTCGAAATCAAAACACCGGAACAAATAGAGGTGACACCACCCTCCTCTGTTTCGGCAATCAAAGCCACCGTGGAGGAAGCGACAAAAGAGCCACCCTCGACATTCTTTCCACCCACAATAGAACTCTTATCCCGCACGCTATCACTCAACTCACCCAACTGGGAGTTGGAACAAGCTGCAAGCAATAACAATGGCAGCAGTAAAAGAGTTCGCTTCATATTCAAACCTCAAAGCAAAAAGTACTTTTTTATTCACTCTCTCGGTAAGCAGAAATCAGGCCAAAAATGGGCATCTGAAGTCGATTCCATTGCGTTTGGTACTTTAAGAAGATCCCCATGAGGAAGGTTTTTCACCGTCACCTGGCGAACTTATGGACGGCGGAATTCGCTCCGGCACACTAAGGACTGATGCAGGAAAGATAAAGGGCCGTCTTTTTACAGACAGCCCCTTAGTGGTTCGAAATCTAAAAATTCCGATTTATTCTATTTCAATTTCCAGCTTAGGTCGCTGGAACGTTCATTTATCCAAGGCGTGATCTCCGAAGGTGTACTGAAGGTACATCGAGGAGATCGCAACGCAGGAGAAATGGACGTTACTGCGGCCTAAGGCCTAACGGCGGCCGGATTTGATTTTCACTTGCAGTTTAGAGATCAAGTGAACCGCCATTTTTTCCTGAACTCTGCACATTTTAAGTTCGTCACGGCGATATGATCTTTGAGAAGGAGTCAAAGTTCCCGTCTCAAGTTCCATTTCATAATCCAATTTAGAAGAACGGATGCCTTCTAGTTCTTTTGTTTGTTGTTTGAAGAGTTTCGTTACGCCAGACAATGGAGCAACTTCGATCCACTCTTCCTTACCACGATACCAGCTCACCATGCGCAAGAAGCGAGCTTTATTTTTTGCCAAAGTGAACTTTGGAAAACCTTGATCTGGTAGCTCAAGGATATTTTCGATCTCATCAAGATTAAGATCGTCTTCTTCGCCTTCCATCAAAAGGCTGCCTGCAATTTGTGCTAAGGCTGCTTCGCTAAACTCTTCGTCCATGTCTGCTTCAAATGCAGACGTCTTTTTCATCTCCTTCTCATTCTCCATCTCGGAGTCTAAGTCGGTATCCATATCTTCAGCGTGCATGTTTGTACCCGGATTGATCAAAGCGAGCCTCCCCAAAAGGACATTTCTTATTAACACTGTTTGAAAGTGGACAGAGTTATATCGCAAGTTTTGAAATGACACAATATGTTAATTGCATGAAAAAAGGTGAAAATCACAAAAACATTCCCGCAAAGATGAGAGCAATTATGCTTTTTCATTTCAAATTTTCTGCCCACTTTTGCAGCAAACTTTAATGATAGCCCGTCACATCTATTCGAAAGCTTCCGGGTTTTTTCCAAAAGTATTTGTTCTGAGCAAAAACTGTTATCGAATAGATCGGTCGACCTTGTAGCCAAGTCTGTAAAATTCCCCCGGTCTTCAATTCACCTGTTAAGTTCACTGCAAGATCCGGATTCAAATTATCGGCGTAACGAATCAGCACCGATTTAATTTTTATATTATTATTCACTCCCAAAATTCGCACATAGGTAATGCGATTCCAATCCAAGCGAGGATAGAACGTAAAGGCTCGCTCTTTAAAACGCCCCGTATCTCCGGCGCCGACCGAATAGCTATAGGAAGGTCCTGACGGTGGCTGTGGCGGCTCTGGTGTCGGAGCTGGCTGTGGCGTTGGATCTGGCTGGGAGGTGCCCGGAGGATCATCAGGTAACGGCAAAGGAAGATCTTCCCATGCCGCCAGACAGATAGAAAATGTAAACGTCGTCAGTAAGAGTAGAAACCACTTCATGGCACCGATCTCCTTGGGTCGTTAAAGTTCTTCCCAAGAAAGTATTCGCTCGGTGCCCCTATTCAATGCTCAAGATCAAGAATTGTTAGAAATCAGTTCGCTACTAATCCCAACGCAAGTGCTTCACAGACTCGCCAGAGTCACGCAATTCACGAAGGGCGTCGATACCGATATTCAAGTGCTTATCAACGAAGTTTGTCGTAACCTTTTTGTCACTTTCTTCTGTTTTTACGCCATCTGGAACCATTGGGTTGTCGGAGACCAACAACAAAGCTCCGCGGGGAATTTCATTCACAAAACCAGTTACAAAAATCGTTGCTGTTTCCATATCCACAGCCATAGCACGTGTTTTTGTCAGATAATCCTTAAAGTGTTCGTCATGCTCCCATACGCGACGATTTGTTGTGTAAACCGTCCCTGTCCAGTAATCGCAGTTGTGTTTCGCGATCATGGAAGACACCGCTCTTTGCAAACGGAAGGATGGCAAAGCAGGGATTTCTGCTGGAAGGTACTCATTACTTGTTCCTTCACCACGAATTGCGGCGATAGGTAAAACAAAGTCACCTAATTGATTTTTCTTTTTCAAACCGCCGCATTTTCCCAAAAATAGAACAGCTTTGGGATTGATTGCTGACAGTAAATCCATGCATGTCGCCGCCAAGGCACTTCCCATCCCAAAATTCAGAATCGTGATGTTTTCTGCCGTCGCGCTTTGCATGGGACGATCCAGGCCACGCACTGGAACGTTAAATTTTTCTGCGAACATTTTCACGTAGTTCCCGAAATTTGTGAGAAGTACGTAGTGGCCGAACTCTTCTAAAGGAACACCTGTATAACGAGGCAACCAGTTGTCGACAATTTCCTTTTTTGTTTTCATTCTTATCCTTACAATTTATTTCGTCTGATGAATTGATCTACGCTATCATATTTTTGATCTACAGAAAAGGGGCCTAAGCATGAGCGTCACTGAAAACAGCATCTTAATGGAAATTCCTCCCCGTCTAGTCTCTCTGGGAGGCCCTCAAGTCCACCGTATGATTCCCTACTCCAAAAAACGCATGGTAGGGCCCTTCATATTTTTCGATTATTTCCCCTCAGTAGAATTTGCTGCCAATGACGGAATGACGGTCCGTCCTCATCCTCACATTGGCCTTTCCACATTAAGTTACCTGTTAGAAGGATCCGTTCTTCATCATGATAGCTTGGGGAACAAGCAGCTCTTGACCCCTGGGGACGTCAATTGGATGACCGCTGGGCGCGGCATTTCCCACTCGGAACGCTCCCCTGAAGACGTCAAACAAAAGCCCCACCGTTTGCACCTGATGCAGTTCTGGATTGCTCTGCCCGTGGATCACGAAGAAGACGAACCTAGTTTTTCTCACCATCCCCAGTCCAGCATTCCAAAGTTTAAGGTCGATGAGGCAGATGTGACTTTGATCGCCGGCTCAGCCTTTGAGAAAAAGTCACCCGTTGCGGTTTATTCGGATTTATTTTTTATGGATATCAAACTGGAAGTAGGGAAAGAATTCTATTTCAATCCCGAAGGCCAAGAGCTCGCTTGTTACATCGTCAAAGGCTCCTTAAAAATGGGCGATAAAACCATTCTTCCGGACGACTTCGTTGTTCTGAATCAAGGATCCACGATCCATGTGGTGGCGACAGAAAACGCACATTTTGTTGTTTTAGGCGGAGCCCCATTTAAAGAACCACGCCATATTTTTTGGAACTATGTCTCTTCCTCTTTGGATAGAATTGAAATTGCTAAACAACAGTGGCGTGATGGCAGCTTTCCTCAAGTCCCAGGTGAACCCGATATCATTCCTTTGCCAGAAAAAAGCTGACCTTGCTCGCTGATTGGGTCAGGATAGGAAATATGAAAACGGCGACAGAACTTTTTAAAGAATCTCGTGATTTTCTGATCTCTCACCGAACTGAGTATGAGATAGCCTACAAAAACTATCGCAGACCCCAACTGGAAAATTTTAATTGGGCCTTGGATTGGTTTGATGTTCTTGCAAAGAACAACACACAAACAGCCCTGTGGATTGTGCGCAACCACCACGGACAATGGCTGGATCAAAAAATTTCCTATCAAGAAATGTCGTCGCGTTCTTCTAAAGTCGCTCGGTATTTACAAAAACTTGGTATGAAACGCGGCGATGCCATTCTTATTATGCTTCCTAATGTCCTCCCTCTGTGGGAAACAATTCTGGCGGTGATGAAACTCGGTGGAATTGTCGTACCGACATCAACTCAAGCGACAGAAACAGACCTACAAGACCGCGTGCAACGAGGTCTTATCAAGTTTATTTTGACGGATGCCGAAGGATCCGAAAAAGTTGAAAAATCAAATATCACTTCTCCTCTGACCCTCATCCTGACCGGCGCTGAACAAACTGGCTGGAAAAACTACGAATCCTCTTTAAGTGAAACAGAAGACTTTGTGGTAGAGGGCTTTAGCAAAGCCACCGACCCCTTCTTGCTTTACTTCACCTCTGGGACGACCGCGAAGCCAAAGCTGGTCTTACACACACATCAAAGCTATCCAGTCGGCCATCTTTCGACGATGTATTGGATTGGCATCCAGGAAGGTGACGTGCATCAGAACATCAGCTCTCCGGGGTGGGCAAAACATGCGTGGAGCAGTTTTTTTGCTCCATGGAATGCTGGGGCAACCATTCTGGTTCACGACTACTCTCGTTTCAATGCCAAAGAAAGTCTGGAAGTCCTTTCCCGCTGCCAGGTTAACACCTTGTGTGCCCCACCTACCGTTTGGCGTATGCTCATTCTTGAAAATCTCGGACAAAAGCCTCCACATCTTCGCGAGCTGGTTGGCGCGGGCGAGCCATTAAATCCAGAAATTATTGATGTCGTGCAAAATGCCTGGGGCTTACAGATTCGCGATGGCTTTGGCCAAACCGAGACCACCGCACAAATCGGAAATTCCCCGGGGCAAAGAGTTAAATTGGGTTCTATGGGACGTCCTCTTCCAGGTTACGTTCCAGTCTTACTCAACGAAAAAGAAGAGGAAGCTTTGGAAGGCGAAATTGCTCTCAAGCTATCCCCGGAAAGACCATTGGGCCTTATGCAAGGCTATCAAGATGATCCCGAACGCACAGCAAAGGTCATGGCCCATGGCTACTATCGCACCGGAGACGAGGCGTCCCTGGATGAGGAAGG
>JBLMWG010000145.1:0-4225 GCA_050257115.1 Bacillota bacterium | reverse complement strand
GACCCCGTCTCAAGGATCTAAGGGAGATCGTCGTCGTGACGAACGTCACAACTTTAAAATCGAAGTGGTGCTGGTTTCCAAATATAAGTCATTCCGCACCTACTCTAAAGACATCTCTTTGAGCGGGACTCAGTTGGAGCATGAAATTCCAAATGACTTTCTGAATTGTCCCTTTGATCTGATCATTGTAAATCCTTACGAAAAGGACCCCTCCAAGTCTCGTCTTCTGTTCAGAGCAAAGATCGTGGGAGATCTCACCGATCCACGCCGTTTGATGTTCATCGAACAAGATGTCGAGATGACATTAAAACTAGACGCCCTTCTCAAGGCCTACGTCGCGTACCAAGAGCATATTCGGAAAAGTGCCGGCTAGATTTACTGAACCTTTAAAAACTTTAATAAAGTTTTCTTAACAACACTCCGATTCTCATGTTGATGCAACCAAAGCAATGTTGAGGAGTGGCACATGAGTACATTGAAGTACGCTATTTCATCGTTAGGGGTTCTAACCCTTTGTCTAGCTGCCTGCGATCCAAAAGTGGATAGCGCATCCTCTGTAGATAAATTTCTCTATATCACTTCCGGAACATGCTATGTAGGAAATGGTCTGACAGCAGAAACACCATCACGAACTGTTGCTCGTTTAAGTCTCTCCACTGGCAACATTGATTCTGTCATTATGGACTACAATACCGTGAACAGCACGGATCGTCCTGCAACTGTCGTAAACTACGATACGGACAATGTTCTGGTCCTTGTCGAAAACTCTACGACGAACACCCGTCGTATTGATATGGTAAAAAAAGCTTTAGGAAGTACTTTCTCCACATGGCTTAACGATACTACCATTCTAACGACCACGGCAGCTCATGTGGTCCGCAACATGGTGGAAACACCCGATGGTGGCCTGCTTATTTCGAAAAGTGTTGCCGCGGAAAAAGTCAGTTCAGGTAAGGGTCGCGTCACGGTCGGAGCCAATCCATTTATTAACGCTCCAACAGGTGGCACCTGTGGTACGACAAACAATACCTTGATCACATCCGTTGTTGCCTTGCCTAACTCCAAGTATATTTTTGCCCATGCAGCGGCCTCACCAAACAACCACATTGTTTTAATTAATAACACCAATGGATACTCAGCGACAGCGGATTGCTCCTCTGCGATGGCGGCACCGGCAACCACAACTTATCCAACAGCCATGGCCTATATTCCACCAGCAACTTCCCCTGGCAGTGGCTTTTTGCTTGTGGCATATTCCAGCAGTACAGCCAATCAGGACTATATTTACGCATATGATGTCGATGAGACGACCGGTGTAATTAGTGGAGCGACGAAGGCCTACGAAAACCCTTCCGTCCTCCGTGGTATCTCCGCGATGACTTATGATTCTTCGACGGGAAATATCTATATATCAAATGGATCAACGACGCTTGCGAATGGAATCGAAAAATTCACTTTTGCAAGCTCCACAAAAACCTTAACTCGGATCGGGACTATTCCCTTTGCTGGAACAAACCTTTACACGAAGTGCATCACCAGCATGATGGTTGCTAATTAAATAAAAAACCCGCTCTTGTTAAGGAGCGGGTTTCAAATTCAAAAAATTTCTGCAAAAATTATTCGTTAAGCTTCAAAAGAGTCTCTACTGTTTTTTTAAGCTTATCGACATCAAATGGCTTTTTAATATAGTCATCCGCGCCGATCTCAAAGGCTTTCTTCATGTCTTCTTCAGAGGCCTTACCAGATACAAAAACCAAAGGGATTTTCTTAAGATCTTTATGCTCTTTCAAAAGCTGTGCAAGCTCGAAACCATTCACCCATGGCAAACCCACATCCATCAAAATCAAATCCACCGGATGATCATCCAAAGCTGTCGAAAGCTCTGTCGCATCAGCCGCAAGGCGCGTGATATATCCTTCGGCTTCCAAAATTCTTTTCATTGCCATACGCATTGTCTCGTCATCTTCAATAACAAGAATAGATTTTGGATCTAGTTTCTTTTTAGCTTCACGAAATTGATCAAGAGAAACAACTTCCTGGCTCGCAATACGCGCCTTCGTCATCTTCTCAATCTTATTAACCAAATCCTTGGTATTGATCTTTTTATCTTTCATAAATTCCCTTTTATAAAATTCAAAAAATTCTAATGATGAGCTTGCGCTTCTAGCCATCTCTCGGCGTCAATTGCAGCCATACACCCAGTCCCCGCTGCCGTAATCGCTTGACGGTAAACGTGATCTTGAACGTCCCCCGCAGCAAAGACACCTGGAATATTAGTGTAAGTTGTATTTGGTTGAGTCACCAAATAGCCTGTCTCATTTGTTTCAAGAACACCGTGGAACAAATCTGTGTTTGGCTTATGGCCAATAGCAACAAACAAGCCCGTCACGTTCATTTCCGTAACGTCACCCGTTTTCAAGTTTTTCACTTTTGCACCAGTCATGCCTTTGCCATCACCAAGAACTTCAACAACTTCGGAATCCCAGATCACTTGGATCTTTGGATTATTGATAGTTCTGTCTGCCATAATTTTTGAAGCTCTGAAATGATCACGTCTGTGAACAACGTAAACCTTAGATGCAAAGCGAGTGAGGAACTGAGCTTCTTCCATCGCTGTATCACCACCACCAACGACGATGATTTCTTGATTACGGAAAAAAGCACCATCACAAGTTGCACAAGCAGAAACCCCGCGATTCATGTATTGCTTCTCTGATGGAATCCCCAAATATTTTGCGCTTGCACCCGTCGAGATGATGATGGATTTAGCTAAGTGAAGTTTATCGCCGATCCAAACCTTAAAAGGACGCTGTGAGAAATCAACTTTCGTCACATTACGAGTGATAAAACGAGTTCCAAAGCGCTCGGCTTGTTTTCTCATCACCGAAATCAAATCTGGACCCGTGATGCCATGTTCAAACCCAGGGTAGTTTTCAACTTCTGTCGTGATCATAAGCTGACCACCAGCCTCTTCCCCTTCGATCATCAAAGGTTCAAGGTTCGCACGCCCCGTGTATATTGCAGACGTCAAACCCGCAGGACCGGAGCCAATAATAATCACATTTTCTACTTTTTGATCTTGAGACATATATTCCTCTGAGAGCTTTAAATACTCCCACAGGCTACCATAGTTGGCCCTCATTTCATTAGTTCTTTGCTTCTTTTGGGATGCGTCAGCTACAATAGGCCATGCCCGTGATTTCTTTTAAGAAAAACAGAACTCCCCTTGTGGTCGAAAATGGAGCAAATCTCATGCAGGCTCTTCTCGATGGGGGACTTCCTGTCGCATCCAGCTGCGGCGGGGATGGAGTTTGTGCAAAATGCCGAATCATCATCACGGCAGGAAATGAAAATTTATCGTTAGAAAATGAAACAGAAGCGTTTTTGAGAGAATCCAAGTCGATCCCCCAAGGCACCCGCATTAGCTGTCAGGTGCAAGTCTTAGGGGATATCACCGTCGATGCGACTTACTGGTGAGGCTTTTGTAAGCGCACGAAGTTGATTTTGATGCCTTCGCGCAAAAAGATCTTTTCAAAGGCAGTTTCAAAGTTCTCCGCTTTAATCGGCGAATTATGCAAGTCTCGAGTTTCAAACAGAATATTATATTTTGACTGACGAATCTCATCCATCGCCCAATCAAAATAAACCAATGAATCAGTTTTAAACTCAATGATTGAACCTGGCTTTTGCAGATCAAACAATAAATCCAAATTCAACTTTTGTACGAAACGATTTTTAGGTTTCTTTGGCGAAGTCCATGGATCTGGGAAGTGAATAAAGACGTTATCGATCTCACCCAGTTCAAAAAGCTCAGCCACGTTAAAAGCATGAAAGCGTGCAACTGCGGCGTTTTTGCAACCAGCATTGTCTGCGCGTCGGATAGTTTGAATCAAAGGTTTGTATTTAAGTTCCAACCCAACAACCAAACGCTGTGGATTCTTCTGCGCATAGTGTGCAAAATGAGTCCCATTGCCAGTCCCCACTTCTAGATCCATTGGCAGATTCGCATCTGCTTTAAAAACATCAGAACGCCATTTACCTTTATTAAGAGGTGCGCGGACCTCGTCAAAAGCGATGTGGGAATATCTGCCATTCAACGCCAAAGTGTAATCAGTCTGGTGTGGCAAATCCGTAGTGATATTAATGCGTCTGCGAGTAGAAATTGGAGCGTCTGTCATGCCCCTCTGATTAGTCTGTTTCCTTGGCTCCGGTCAAGCTTTTCACC
>JBLMWG010000144.1:0-4973 GCA_050257115.1 Bacillota bacterium | reverse complement strand
ACAACCAAAAATCTGATTGTGAAAGACGGCGACCGCTGGGCTCACCTGGATAAAATCCTGGCCCAAAACGTTGAAGGCGGAACGATTCTATTTACGAACACTCGTGAGCAATGTGATAAGTTAGCAAAAGACCTTGAGGCCAAGGGTTTTACTGTCGCAGTCTATCGCGGTGAAATGGAAAAAAATGACCGTCGAGTCAATCTAAAGAAGTTCGCTGAAGGTAAAGTAAAACTTTTGGTGGCAACTGACTTAGCAGGTCGTGGTTTGGATATCCAAAACGTTGACCGGGTTATCAACTTCCACTTGCCTAAGCAAATGGATAACTACCTTCACCGCGCAGGTCGTACTGCGCGAGCGGGACGCAAAGGGACAGTGATCAATTTGGTGACGGAACGGGATGATCGTTTGATAGCAAAGCTTGAAGGTCGTACAGTCGAAAAAGTTGATTCTTCAAAATACAATTCACACCCACGAGCGACGAATAAAACGGCTGGCGGCAAGGCTCCCACTAAAAAATCAGCTCCGATCAAATCAGAAGCTAAGGCAAAACCTAAGAAGAAACTTGGTTTTCAAAAACCAACTTCTACAGGGAAAGCTCCAAAGAAATGACGACGTAATCTAACTCAGGCCTAAAGCTGGCGGTTGGATTCAATATTCAAAGATATTTTACCAATAGATACGATTTTTCCCATTTGATCAAAGATGGGAAAAATTGTTGAAAGATATTTTACCTCGACACCTTGATTCGACAGGACTTCGTCAAATGTCAGAGGACATTGAGATCGAAGGACCTCCTGCTCTTTATCGCCCGACATAAAATCTTTTGCATTTTGCCCTAACAATGACTCTCGTGAGGCTCCGACGGCGCGAGCGAAGGCCGCATTACAACTGGTGATGGTGCCTTTCTCATCTTTTATAATCAGCAAAAATGGAGCGGAGTCCATGACCTGTCGTATGTAAATCTGGAAATTTCGCTCCGCTGTCACGTCACGAGCGGATGCCACTCTCACACCCAACTCAGAGTCAACTGCGGCACTCCAACTTAAAGTGCGGTATGACCCATCGGCGGTACGATAGCGATTTTCAAAACCAACTGAGCGTATTCCTAGGTTTAACGATTCAATATTTCTGCGCGTCGGCTCATGATCGTCAGGATGAATAAACTCAAAAAACGGAGTACTCAGCAGGACCTCTTCACTGTATCCCAAGGTTTTCACGAGGGATGCACTGACCTTTTTCAACAACCCATCTTTCCCCGCAACCGCCATCAAATCACTAGAGATTAAAAAGAAGCGATCTAGAGTGATTTGCGAGCTTTCTGTTTCTGAGAGGCGCTTTATCAGTCTTTTAAACTCACGTTGCGCTTTCGCCGATTCAAGATTTGACGAATAACAAGTCGCAATTGCAAAACATGCCAACGTTGGAATGACGATGATGAAGGCGATCAACTGGATCGGACGGATCACTGGAAGGGTGAGACTGGCAACAACAAATAGGGCTGACAAAATCAAAATAGCGACCAATGCAAACAAGGTCATTTTGTTTTGCATGTGCCAGAAGTTGAAATACTCAATTGTCTTTTTCTTTTCGCTCGAATCCAATAAAGGCCTCACAACAAGGAGAACGAATCATATCCACCGTTATTCGGTCTTTCAAGAAACTACTGATCAAAGTGTTAGAATAGACTCGAGCACATTTCCGATAAATAATAGAAATTCTCGAATATTTTAATGTTTGCTGACGAATTTCAGCCTACGAAAAACCAACATGCGATTGTTCGAAGGCATTTCGAAATCCTTTAATAGCTCAAAGCCGTTCTTGAACATCGCATTTAGGACATCTTCAAAATTACGGATGCCGCTTTGTGGATCGTTTGCACGCAAAGACTTATCGAACTCCTCGTTGCTAGGAGTTGTGAATTTTCCATTATAATTAAAAGGTCCATAAATCAGAACCTTCCCACCTTCTTGCAGGCGACCACTGACTAACTCTATAAAGGTCTTACATTCCTTCAAGTGCATGACGTGAAAGGTGTTCACAGTCAGAATCACATCGAAAGTACGAATCGGGAAATCATCCTGGCCGACCGTCATTCTAAAGGGCGTTGTGATATTCGGAATTCCACTTTGCTTGATACGTTCACGAAGCATCGGCAGATTTTCTGCCACTTCAGTGGGTGTCCATTCCATCTTCGGAAAAAAGGGCGCCAGATAAACCGCATGCTGTCCAGTCCCTGCGCCAACTTCAAGCAGTCGCTGGTCTTCGGGACGAAGAACTTTTTTGAGAACTTCAAGGATCGGTTCTTTGTTGCGGTCAGCGGATGGCGAGAATGGAAGTTCCATAGGAGTCCTTTGGGAGATTGGATGTGGGTAAAAATATATCAAAGTGCTTTATTTGACAAACTCCTGTGTCATATGAAGGCCCTGCTCCTTAATATTAGAATTAAGTCCGAAAAAGCGGACACTCGCCCCTCCTTCCTCTTTTAATTCGATTTGAGTCCATTCTTCCTCTGGCCCCGCCCTTGCTCAAAGGGTTTTCTGTCGAATCAATCACGTCAAAAATTGGGTTCGTCATTCTATTATTATGGAATGGATCATTAACTAATATTGGAAAGACTATGAAATACTTATTCCACTATATCGAAAAGAAAAAACTGATCGCCGCTTTTTCATTAATCACTCTACAGCAGACATTAAATGCTCTGGGTACATATGCTTTGGCTAAAGCCGGCTTGTCTTTTGAGAATCGCGAACGGTTTATTTTTTGGATTCTTTCGAGTTTGCTGCTTTTTATCTTTTCACCCCTCACGAATGTCTTCATTCGTCGTTTGGAAAGTGAGTTGAGTTTTTCAGCTTACAAAATATTCCTCAAAGAGAGCCTTTTTTCAAAAAGCGGTAAGCCTACTTTATGGCAAAATAAATCTTTAAAAGATAGCTTTCTAGCATCCATCGGATCCGATGCCAGTGATTACTTAGGCCTTGTACTGTTCATCAGCCTGGATATTTATTCTTTTATCTTATCGGTGATCCTGAGTGTTCTAGCTTTAAGCTTTACGATTGATATGTCTCTACTCCCCGCTTTTATTACTTCCGGAGTATTGAGTTTCTTCGTTTACCGAACTTTTAGCGCCAAGGTTGAAGACCTCTGCAACATCGAACAAAAAGCAAGAACTTCATTGATCGGTCATCTTTTAAAATCTTGGGACAATGTCTTTTTAAAGAATTATGGAATCCTGAGTACATACCAAAGCGTCTTCGAACAGAAGTTTTCAACTACCCAAGCACAAGCCAAAAAATCAGCGGCGGCTAGTGAACTTTTGATCTTTGCTTTGGGTGTAACAACGGGAATTCCAGTTTTAGTTTCTATCATTTGGATATTGATTCATTCTTCAACGAATACCCAGGTGCTAGTCGCCTTGCTAGCAACGCTTCCTCGCCAATTGAACATCCTATCTGTCTTCAGAAATATATTTCAAAGCCTGACCAGCCTATTGAGCGTTGAAGCCAAGTTTGAAACTTTGAAACAAGGAACAATCATTCCAGAAAGAGTACTTGCCACTTCCATCAAATCGAACTTGATGATGATTAACCACGCTCCTGTTGTAGATTTAGATAGTCTGATTACTCAAATCTCTGAAAGTGCGAACGGGCGCTTTGAAGTTCGAGGCCCGAATGGCGCAGGTAAATCGACTTTACTTTTGCATCTAAATCACAAACTTATCGAATCGGTTTACTTACCAACTCATCCAGACTTGATGATTGATGACAGACCAATGTTACCACGATCTTCCGGAGAAAATCTTTTGGCACATATCGATACTTTGAGTAAGTCTTCCGAACCCATCATCTTATTAGATGAATGGGATGCAAACTTAGATGAAGAAAATCTTCGCCAGGTGAATGCGAGGATTGAAGAGCTTGCGAAGTTTAAAACTGTCGTTGAAGTCAGACATCGGTAGTCAGAAAACTGAAGGTGGCTACAACAGCTTAGACAGGTTTTGAGGACTTTCTTCTGAGGGCAAAGCTAGCGAATGATTTTCGCTTCATCGGAATCTCTGAACCAATTTTTGGATTCGATCAGAGATTTTACGGTGTTATAATTTGAAAAATCTAATGCTGAAAACTCATGGGCAATTGTAAGCATACGAACGTAGTGTTCAGGATTAGATCTTTTACTTAAAGCCTTAAAAGTTGGATGTCAGCAACGGCACATTCAACTGCTTTCACACGTTCAGTATTCCATTCGCGACCACTAGCAGATTCAAGGGACCTGTATGCATCGATGAGATATCTAACTTTCAGATCATGCCTTTGTTTATCTCTATCTCTCGAAACAGAAAACGCAAGCAATACCCACCAGCCAACAACTGCAACAATGAGTGAGGGATTAAATGCATTGATTACATTTTCCATTTCTAAACTCCAAAAATCCGTAACTCATCCGAAAAATCGTCTTTTTGGGGTTCTCATTTTTTCCAAACCCATTTTCGAATTTCTCAATGAATTCGGAAATGCTCCGTCAAAAAGGGCCTATTGTTAGTTCTTTAAACTAGGAAATGGCTACGGATGATAAATAAATGATGGCTTTTTAGCAGAAAACCGTCATTCACAGAGTATTTTTTCAAAGTGAAAACAACCTTCACCATTTTCATAATAGTTTTTCTCGAATGATTTCTCTTCGAAGCCGATTTTTTTGTAGAGGGAAATAGCTTCTTGATTGAACTCAGATACTTCAAGAAAAACTTTCAGCATGCCATACCCTCTAGATAATTGCAGTGAATGCTCGACTAACCTCATTGCCAATCCAGACCTTCTATAGTTCTTCTAGCCACTTCCAATTCCTATCGTCAATATGCAAATCACTAATATGGAGAATATTAATTTTCATCAGAAAACTTCTTTCAAATTTTTAACTACATCAAAATGCATTTAGCGTTCATATCGCAGAAATGATTAACCTTAACCAACTATTTT
>JBLMWG010000143.1:0-5603 GCA_050257115.1 Bacillota bacterium | reverse complement strand
AAGGTTGGTTTTCTTGCCTTCGTAAGTATTGTCTTAATTGGCGTATTTGCATATTTCATGGGTTTCATCTCTCCGTTCTCAAATACTAAAGAGCTTAATGTCATGTTCAATTATGCTGGGGGCATTGAAGAGGGATCTCCAGTTCGCGTGATGGGCATTAAGGTTGGAAAAGTTAGGTCGATCACTTTTGATCCTGGCTATAAAATGGCTGACGGCGAGGAAGTGAAGCTGCGTTTAACGATCACAATCGACAAGAAAGCCTGGACGAGTGTCCGTAAAGATTCGAAGTTCTTCATCAATCTTGCCGGTGTTATCGGGGAGAAATTTTTGGAAGTTTCTCCAGGATCAGTGGGCGCGGATGAGTTTTCCTCCGGAGACTACGTGCGTGGTGAAGATCCTCCGCGCATTGATCAAATGATCTCTCAAGGTTACGGTTTGGCTGGCAAAATGATTGAAATGCTGGAAAAAAACGAAGGATCTGTGACAAACGTCATCAAACAACTTGATAATTTGACCACAAACTTCAACAAAACTCTGGTGCTTCTGGATAAAACGACTAAGAATCGAGAAGTGGCTAGGTTGCTTGATAATGCAGTGAAAATCAGCGATGACATGGCCTATTTTACGACGAATTTGAGATCTAAGAAGGCGGAAGAGACTTACGATTTGGTTCATAAGCTGCTATTCCGGCTTGAGCCGCTTGATGGCCCTGTTATTAAAAAGTTCTTACAGGAAGAAGGGGTTCGAGCTCGCATCTTCTAGATCTCCTACAAAAAGGAGGATCTATGTTCAATACTTCAGCACGTTTCCTTGCCGGCGCTCTTTTATTTCTATCCTTGAGCGCCCATGCTGCAACAACCAACCTTAGTGCCGACTCCGTATCCGTTAGCAATAAAGCCCGGGCCATTGAAACTGACTATAGCAATACGATGCGCAGCGAACGTTTGGGTTCAAGTTACGCATCGACATTGAAAATGCGTGAATCCCGTAAAATAGGTGTTGGAATGTCTGTCGGAGGTCAATTGGGTGTGGCGGGCATCAACGGGGAGTTCAATTTTGAAGATGAAAACGGGGTTTTAGCCGGCTTTGGAATGGGACCTGGATATAATTCGATTGAGTTAGCATGGAAACACGCATTTGAAGGCGACTTCATCGCACCTTATTTTACTGCGGGTTATTCTCGTTGGTATAACTCTCGCGGTCATAGCGATGGATGGTCGAATTCTGGGATTCTGGACCGCGTTTTAACGGATAGCGAGAAAAGAGATGGTCGGTTTGGAACAAACTTCATCAACGGTTCTTTCGGTCTGCAGTATAACCAATTGTCCGGAGACTTCGCCGGCGTATCTTGTTTTGCGGAAGTCGTTGCGATGTATGAAGTGACCCGATCTCAATTGATTCCTTCAGGCACTTTCGGTGCTCTTTATTACTTCTAATTTCGACAAATTTTTTCGAACTAATTTAAAACGGAAAACCCACTTTAAAAGAGTGGGTTTTTTATTCGAACGAGCTGAGAATGAAGACGTAGGGCTCTTGTAGAATTCGCTCTGGGTGCGGTTTTGGACATAAAAAAACCCCAGAGTTGCCTCTGGGGTTCCATGTACTAAAACTTAGTACAGCTACTAACTACTTAGCGGCTTTTTTAGTCGCTTTTTTAGCAACTTTTTTTGTAGCTTTTTTAGCTACTTTTTTTGTAGTTTTCTTAACTGCTTTTTTAGTAGCTTTTTTAGCTGCTTTCTTTGCCATGTGCTCCTCCTAGGATGCAAACGTTGTTGTTGTTACTTACTTTGTAAAAAACCTTACTTACCCTAAGTCTTCCCAATTCGACCATCGACGTCAACAAAAAAATTTCTTGCATATTTTTTGCGATCGTCACGCCTTCATGGAGGCCGTCGATGTTCATCATTTTTTTACTTTCGATGCTCGGACAAGTGCTCGTTCATCGAACTCTTGCCATGATTGCGCGGGAATTTGCGATCTCTCAGCGTGTGATCAGGTCTTTGATGATCCTGAACCTTGCCGTGATCGTTTTACTCGCCGCGATTTCACCATCGCCGATATCACTCTGGCTTTTCATCGGCATTCTTTTAATAACTTTAAAGTTTTTTCCGGATATTTTCCGCATTTTTCTTCTGCGAAGACTTTCGGGCGCACTTATTCCTATGCTCGATAGCGTGATCTTGGGTCTTCAATCAGGAAAATCTTTCCGCTTTTCGTTGCAGGCAGCGATCGAAAATCAAAACGGATGGATGAGAAATCAACTGCTCGAAATATATAATTCGATGATCACATCAGAGGCATACATCGCCACGAAATCCTCTCTGTTAAAGGATCTCCAGCAAGAGCTGATGGAGATAGATCGCTCGCAAAATCGGTGTATTGATCAGGTGAAAGCACTTCGGCGCCAGCTTAAGGTGCTTGAAAATTTTCGACGTAGGTCCGGACAGGTAACCCAGCAAATTAAGATGCAGGCGATAATTGTCACCGCTCTTTATTTTGCGCTTTTGACATTTGTATTTGTGCAATTCGGGTTCAAAGAACACCAGAATTTGATTCTAATCTCCGCATTTTTATTCATTTCGGGGCTTGTGATTATTTTTAGCGTCGGTCGGAGGATGAAATGGAGGGTGTAGCACCGCCGTTAGCGCTTCTTTTGTGTGTGAAACGCATTTTGGAAAAGGGACAACCTGTCAAACAAGGGGTTCTCTATTATTTAAAACGCCATGATGGGGAGTTTGCCATCGAAGTGAGTCGTTGGATGGCGCTATTGCAGCAAGGAAAAGATACTCAAGGTGTCATAAAGAGTCTTTCATCTCAATATCGACAGGTTCTTTTGCAGCTTTTGGAGCGTGGAATGCGTGGTGAATCTGTATATGCAGCTCTTCAAGGTCTTGAAGTGGAGCTTGTTGAAGCGTGTGAGGAAGAGATTACAAACAAACTTGCTCGATTACCCTTTCTATTGCTGGTTCCATTGCTGCTATTTCAATTCCCGGCCTTCTTAATGCTTCTTTTTGGACCTCTGTTACAAAATTTTTTTCACTCTTTGGGAGGGGGGTGATAGAGTGCCTTTTGTTGGGGGATACGCATGGAGACACTCGATAAAAAGCAAGTTGCGCTAAAACAGTTGGTGGATGAATTGATTAAGGATCAACCCAGCCGCCAGCTAGTAAAACAGCTCACAACTGAGCTAGGAATGGAGTACTCCTTAGATCCGATGACTCAAATGAATACAGTTTTGCAGTCAATGAACTCGGTCTATCTTCGCACCAACCGAAGAACAGATCTGGAAAGCTAGAAAATAATGTCACAAGTATATAAAACGATCTTAGAGACGATCGGGAATACACCGATTGTTCACCTTCGCAACGTTACTAAAGGGTCTAAACACAACTTTTTCGCGAAAGTTGAATACTTCAATCCTGGTGGAAGCATTAAAGACCGCGTCGCTGTTGCAATGATTGAAGGAGCTGAAAAACGTGGGGAATTAAAACCGGGGGGCACTATTATTGAGGCGACCTCTGGAAATACCGGTGTTGGCTTAGCTTTAGCTGCTGCGGTAAAAGGCTACAAATGTATATTTGTGATGCCGGAAAAAATGAGTGAAGAAAAGCGTGCGATCTTACGTGCCTATGGTGCACAAGTGGTTATTACACCAATGGTTGAGCCTGAACATCCATTGAGCCACTACTCTGTCTCTAAAAAGATCGCAGAACAAACCCCTGGTGGATTTCTAGCAAATCAATTTTTCAATCCTGACAACCCGACACGTCACTATCAAACAACTGGACCTGAAATTTGGAAACAGATGGATGGCAAAGTTGATGTATTGGTAGGTGGTGCCGGTACGGGTGGAACTTTGTCAGGCTGTGCAAAGTATCTTAAGGAACAAAAATCAGATGTGAAAATCATCTGTGCGGATCCGATTGGCTCAATTTTGTACGATCTTTATTATCACAAGAAGATTGTCGACCCTCCGGGATCCTACAAAGTGGAAGGTATTGGTGAAGATATGCTTCCTGGAAACGTTCATCTTGATATTTATGATGGTTTTGTTCGCGTTGGTGATCCAGAGGCCTTTGCGATGACTCGTCGCTTGGTTGCGGAAGAAGGACTGCTCGTGGGGCCATCCAGCGCAACAGCTCTTGTCGCGGCGATTAAATACTCTGAAAAACTTGAGAAGCCATCAAACATCGTAGTGATTTTCCCGGATAGCGGTCGTCAATATCTGAGCAAAGCATTCAATGATAAGTGGATGGTTGAAAACGGCTTTATGAACGAAGCGGAAACAAAAACGGCCTTCAATCGTGTTGTTTCAGCTGAAGAAGCGCTTAAAAATCTCTCCAAATAATAGGAACTACTTATGAAAAAAGTGACTCCAAACCTAGGTTTTGCAACTCGCGCGATCCATGCAGGTCAGTCTCCAGATCCAACAACAGGCGCCATTATGACGCCGGTTTATTTGACCTCGACTTATGTACAAGAATCACCAGGTGTCCATAAGGGCTGGGAATATTCTCGCACTCACAATCCAACCCGTAGAGCTTACGAAAACTGTATGGCGAGCCTTGAGGGCGGCAAATATGGTTTTGCTTTTGCCTCTGGTTTTGCAGCCACAACAACAATTCTACACATGATCAAAAGTGGCGACCATGTGATTGCTATGGACGATATGTACGGCGGTACATTCCGTTTATTCGACAAAGTATTGCGACATGATGGTATGGAGTTTTCCTTCGTTGATTTGACGAAAGTGGAAAACTTTGAAAAAGCGATCAAGCCGAATACTAAAATGGTCTGGCTTGAAACACCGACAAACCCAACGCTGAAACTTGTTGATATTAAAAAGATCTCTGCGATTGCGAAAGCAAAAGGGATCATCGTTGCCGTTGATAACACGTTCATGAGTCCTTATTTCCAAAGACCATTGGAATTGGGAGCAGACCTTGTTGTTCACTCGGCAACTAAATATATTGGTGGTCATAGTGATGTGGTTGGTGGTGTCGCGGTGACTTCTCGTGAAGACATCGCTGAGCGCATGGCTTTCTTAAGCAACTCCATGGGTCCGATTCAAGGGCCGTTTGATTCCTTCATGTGCCTTCGCAGCTTGAAAACTTTGCCGCTGCGTATGAAGGCCCATCAGGAAAATGCGATGGCCGTTGCACGCTTCCTGGAAGCTCACCCTAAAGTTGAAAAGGTTATTTACCCAGGGCTTGAAAGCCATCCTCAGCATGCTTTGGCGAAAGAACAAATGCATGGCTTTGGCGGGATGATCACCTTCTACATCAAAGGTGGGATGGAGTCGGCTCGTAAGTTCTTGGAAAATGTAGAGATTTTCGCCCTGGCTGAATCTTTGGGTGGGGTTGAAAGCTTGATCGAGCATCCAGCGATCATGACGCACGCCTCCGTTCCAGCGGAAAATCGCAAGGCTTTGGGTATCGATGACAGCCTCATTCGCCTTTCTGTGGGAATTGAGGATATCAATGACCTCCTTGCGGACTTAAAATCTGCCTTTGATAAAGCCTAATTGTTGACAGGCAAGGGGTCAGAGGATAAACCTTTGATCTCTTTGAACGTTCCAGTGGCTTGGTAGCTCAGTTGGTAGA
>JBLMWG010000142.1:0-2835 GCA_050257115.1 Bacillota bacterium | reverse complement strand
ATTTCTTGTTTACGCCAATAATCTTTTGGGTGATGTCGACGGTGTTAATCAAGCGGTGGTTCTTTTTTTGAATGAACAACCTGGGATTGCGGATCGCTATATACATCCCTTGTCCGTCTATTGGCGGTTTACTCAGTGGGATTATCTCGAAAAGTATTGTTCGGAGCTTTATGAAAAAAGTGCCCAAACGACAGAGATGAAAGCACTTCGTTCGGTCTGTTTGAGGGAAGTAAATCGTGATACAGAAGCACAAAAGCTATTAAGTGAAGCGTTATCTGAGGGGCCACGTGATCCTTATGTCTTAGCAGCACAAGCTGGATACTTAGCCAAAGTAGGGCGATTCCCTGAAGCGATGGCTATACTTAAAATGCCAGAGCTGAGCACATTGACAGTTCGCAGTCGCTTGATGGGTGACATTTGTATTGCGACTCAAGACATACAGTGTGCAGAAAGTGTTTATACTCAAATCTTCCAGAAAGATAAATCCGATGGCGGTGCTCTCTACGGGCTCGCTTGGGTTGTATTAAAACGTAAAGATCGTGCCGCGGCTTATGAATATGTTCGTGTCGGCCTTCAAGCAGAGCCCAACTACGTGCCTCTCTTGGAGTTGAGGGATCAATTGGAGTCTGACTAATGTGTAAATCGATCCGACTATTAACGGTCTGGATTTTTTTGGCATTGGGCGCATGCACCAAGACCGTCGGCTATCATGTCGAAGAGTTCAAAGAAATTAAAGTTGAAGACTTGCCTGATGAGGTCAAAATCCCAAGCAAAGCTTGGGATTTGCTCGAGTTCAAAGCTGCCAGTGCGGAGGGACATCACGAAGCCAAAGCTGAGGGCGAGAGTGGTGGTGAGGGACACAAAGAAGGTGCCGGTGCCGGAAGCGGGAGCAAAGAAGTCACGTTTGCCGCCGTTAAGGTCTTCTTGGTGCAAAAAAATGACGGCATTGTGAATGGCGAGGCTGTGAAAATAGAGCTGCCAAAGGGTGGCGGCGATATTGATTTATCACAGTACTTGACAGGAAATAACGGTTCTTTTTATGTCGGCTTTGAGTTCCCTGACTTTGTTGAGTCCACGGCTCAGAGAGTTTTGTTCGTTAGTCATGCGCGCAAGCGTAAAATTGATGATCAAGTGTATGGAGCCGGCTGTAATCAGATCCTAGATATTACGAATAAGTTCATGTTGGCAATGAAGGGCGAGGGGCTTAAAGTCAACACAACCCGCGAACGTCATTTAAGCACGATCGGCGGAACGTTCTTGTTTTCAGCACAAAAAGCGGGCTCCATATTGGTAGCGCAAGTTTCCTTTAAGGATCCCAAACATCAAAGCCTTTTCTGCGAGGAGTAGTGATGGAAAAGCAAACTGTCAAGAACCTCCAGGATAAAGAGACGGTTGAAACTCTTTTATTAGTGAAAGAGAAGACTGTCGGCACTGGCAAAAACGGCCGTCTTTTTATGGGGCTGCAGTTGGGTGATGCAACTGGCACTATTGATGCCCGACTGTGGGATCGCGTGGATGAGTTATCTCGATTGTTTGAAGTGGGTGATGTGATCAAGGTCAAAGGC
Organism: Bacillota bacterium; assembly: GCA_050257115.1. Lineage (GTDB taxonomy): Bacteria > Bdellovibrionota > Bdellovibrionia > Bdellovibrionales > Bdellovibrionaceae > Bdellovibrio. The sequence continues at coordinate 1,270 of JBLMWG010000142.1, read as the reverse complement.
CTTGTGCAGCTTTTTCAGAATCGCAAACAACTAGTCATTCATCGTTTGGAACGCATCGAACCTTCGCAGGTGAATTTCGAAGAATTTATTCCTCAAGCCTCTCGAAATGCTGAGGATATGCTAGCGGAGTTGACCCAGTTGGTTCGCACTATGCGTAACGATCATATTCGTCAGTTGGTCATCGACACTTTGGAGGATCCAGAAATTCGTCCCCTGGTGATGCGTGCGCCAGCGGCTAAATCAATTCATCATGCATGGATTGGTGGTTTGCTTGAACATGTTCTTTCTATCTGTAAGATCATGGATTTTATGGGGACTCACTATCCTTTCTTAAACAGAGACTTACTTTTGTTTGGCGCAATTTTTCATGATATCGGGAAATTGTGGGAATTGTCCTATGAAAATGGGATTTCTTATACGGATCGAGGACGTTTACTTGGGCACATGGAACTGGCGTGTGAGTTGATTGATAAAAAATCAGCTCGCATTTTGGGTTTTAGCGAGGAACTCCGTGACATCTGTAAACATATTATTTTAAGTCATCATGGCAAACTTGAATATGGTTCACCAAAGCGTCCGAAGTTTTTGGAGGCGATGGTTGTAGCGATGATTGACGATTTTGATAGCAAGGTTGCCACGGTGAAGACGATCATGGATGGAGAGCGTGACTCTGGCGAAAAATGGTCGCGTTACAATGAGCTCTTTGATCGCTATTTCCTCTTGGATGATTTAAACGAGAAGTATTAATGCTAACGAAAATTCGTGACCTTTTATTGACGTACAAAGCCTATGATCCGGCGGCAAAATCTCTGTGGGAAATTGCTTTGCTTTATCCGGGTCCGAAGGCATTGCTCACACATCGGGTGGCGAAGTTTTTATATAAGCGTGAGTTTTATTTTCTAGCGCGTTTTGTGGCCGAAACAGGTCGTGCCCTGACGGGAATTGAAATTCATCCGGGTGCGACCATTGGACGTCGTTTGGTTATTGATCACGGCATGGGAGTTGTGATTGGCGAAACCGCTCAAATCGGCGACGACTGCGTGATCTTTCATGGTGTGACATTGGGTGGAACTAAGTTTGATCCTGTCAAACGTCATCCCACTGTTGGCAACAAGGTGATGATCGGAACCGGCGCAAAAGTTTTAGGCCCGATCACCATCGGTGAGGGTGCTCGTATCGGAGCCAACGCCGTTGTTATTCGCGATGTGCCCGCCGGCGCAGTCATGCCAGGCCCTGTCGCCCAACAAAAACCATAAGGTGCCTGCTTCAT
>JBLMWG010000141.1:0-12155 GCA_050257115.1 Bacillota bacterium | reverse complement strand
GATCGTAAGCATCAGACGCAGATCAAGGTTTTGCAGCAGCACTACTTGGGGCCGAAGAAAAGTTTGGCTATTGTTCGTGTTGCTGGGGAGTCGATTCTTATTGGTGTCACGGATCACAATATCTCCATGATTAAATCGTTAGCGCTACTCGATGATGAAGTTCCGGAAGAAGCACCAAAAAGCTTCGGTAAAGTGATGGGTAACTTTGGGGCAGAAGCAGCGGACTTTTCCGATGAGGCAGAGTCTGAAGAACCGGCAGCTCGTGTTAGCTTCAAAACTCGTTCGGGCAATTCTCAGTCTGCTTCCAAGGACTTGGACGCTGACGAAGAGTTTGCGATCAGCGGCATTAAAGACATTGTTTCTAAACGGTTGAAAGGCATGAGGTCTTTCCAGTGAGAACGAAAAGCTGGGCTCTTTGGAGTCTAATTCTTCTTCCGGTTATGTTGTTGTTAAGCTCCAGCGCTTTTGCGCAAGTGACTTTACCAACAATGAACTTGGGGTTTAAAACGACTGATAATCCAAATGAAGTTGTTAATGCAGTAAAACTTATCTTAATCATGACGGTGCTGACGTTGGCACCGGCAATCTTGATCATGATGACAGGCTTTACTCGTATCATCATCGTGTTGTCTTTCTTGAGACAAGCGATGGGTGTTCAGCAGATGCCACCAAATCAATTGTTGGTGGGCTTATCTTTATTTCTAACATTTTTTGTGATGCAACCTGCTTTCAATGAGATAAATACCAAAGGTATTCAACCTTATCTGAAAGGTACGATTTCTCAGGATGCGGCGATTGAGAATACATTAGCGCCTTTACGTAAATTTATGTTCAATCAAACGCGCGATTCAGATCTAGCGTTGTTTATTAATCTTTCAAAAATTGACAAGCCGAAAACGCGTGCGGAAGTGCCAACGATGGTCTTGGTGCCAGCGTTCGTGGTATCCGAATTGAAGACGGCCTTCCAGATTGGTTTCATCATTTTCCTTCCATTCCTGGTGATCGACATTGTTGCATCCAGTGTGCTGATGGCGATGGGTATGATGATGCTTCCGCCAGTTGTGATTTCATTGCCCTTTAAAATTATGTTGTTTGTCCTGGTAGACGGATGGGGTTTGCTCATCGGTTCCATGGTCAAGAGTTTCGGTTGAGGTGAAAGATGACGGAAGAATTAGTAATTAAGTTGGGTCAAGATGCTTTAAGAACCACGGCGATGCTAGCAGCTCCGCTGTTGATCAGCACTTTGGTCGTGGGGTTAGCAGTCAGTATCTTTCAAGCGCTGACTCAAATCAATGAGGCGACTTTGACATTCATTCCTAAGATGATTGTGGTGGCAGTGGTGTTTGTATTGGCAGGTCCGTGGATGATGGACGTGATGAGTACTTACACATCAACACTGTTTGATAATATTCCAGCCATGGTCAGGGAATAGTTGATGTTGAATTGGAGCACGATGACCGAAGCACAGATTCTGCTGTTTGCGCTGATCCTTCTGCGCATGTTGGCATTTATCGTGTCTTCGGCCTTCTTTGGCTCTCACACGGTGAATACGCCAGTGAAGATTTTGCTCTCGCTGGTTTTAAGTACTTTACTGTATCCAGTGGTTAAAATTGGCAAGGTGGACTATCTGGTGATTTCCAATGAAATCATTGGCTTGGCGGTTCGGGAATTGATTGTCGGGTTGGTCATTGGATTTTTAACCAGGTTGTTCTTTTTCGTTGTCTCTATGGTAGGTGACTTGATTGCCATGAGTGTAGGTTTGGGGGCGGGACAGATGTTCAATCCCATGCTGGGCTCAACTGGAAACGCCATGGAGTCGTTTTATTCGACATTAGGAACGTTAGTGTTCTTAGCAATCAATGGCCATCACGTGTTGATTCGAGCGATTGCTGAAAGTTATACATTAGTTCCAGTAAGTTCACTGAGTTTGAATGTTGGCCCTTTTGCTGAAATTGCATTGTTCGGCCAAACCGCTTTCATATTGACCATCAAAATGTGTGCACCTGTGTTGGTCACGATTTTGCTGGTGAACTTATCGATGGGAATTTTAGGTCGTGCCGTACCCCAGATCAATGTTTTGGTAACAAGTATGCCAGTGACAATTATGATCGGTATGACAGTTGTGTTCATTTGTTTGCCGTTGTTAGTGATGGAGATGAACGGACTGGTGGAAGTCACGGCTAGCAATTTATTTAGCGTCATGAAACACTTGTAGTAAGTTCTAGGAAGGAACGAAGTGTCGGAAGATAACGAAAAGACCGAACAGGCGACGGACGCGAGACGGGAAGAGTTTCGCAAACAAGGAAACGTCGCTCATACAAAAGAGCTTGCGTCAGCAGTACTATTACTTGCTGCTGCTGGCAGCGTGTATGCATTAGGTCGTTTCTTCTTTAAAAACTTCTATGATCTTTTTCAGTATTCCTTCGGACCAGATATGGTGGAAACCATTCGTCACGGTGATTTCACAGAAGCCTTTCGCATCAATGGTGAGAAGGCTTTGATCTTAATTGCCCCAGTCATGGGAATTGCAGGAATTCTAGGGGCGGCGTCATCTATCGTTCAAGTCGGCTTTTTACAAGTCGAAGACGCCTTGACTCCAAAATTTGACAAAATGAATCCCGTGGAAGGCTTTAAGAGAGTTTTCAGCTTGCGTGCTGTTGTCGAAGCCCTCAAGGGGATTTTGAAAATGGCGGCAATTGGTCTTGTTTTATACTTCCTACTGCGCGGAGAAGTTCATCAGATTCCGTACATGATGAGCTTTTCTATTGAACAGATTTGCACTTATGTGGGGGCGGTTGTCGTAAAGCTCCTCGGTGGTGTCGGTGGTGTGATGCTGGTACTTGCGGGAGCGGACTACTTCTATCAGCGCTGGGATCTTGAGAAAAAAATGATGATGACCAAACAAGAGGTCAAAGAAGAACACAAACAACGCGAGGGTGATCCGATGATCAAATCGCGTATTCGTCGTATCCAAAGGGAGATGGCGAGTAAGCGTATGATGGCCGATGTGCCAACAGCGGACGTGGTTATTACCAATCCCACTCATATTGCGGTGGTTCTTAAGTACTCCGACAATCTCCCAGCTCCGCAGATCGTGGCTATGGGAGCCGACTACGTTGCTGAAAAAATTAAAGAAATCGCAAGAGAAAATAATATTCCCATTGTGGAAAATAAACCTCTGGCGCGCACAATTTTTAAAACCATGAAAATTGGTCAAGTGATTCCAAGAGAGCTGTTCGTCGCTGTGGCGGAAGTTCTTTCGTATGTTTATCGCTTGCGTAGGAAGAGAAGATAATGAACGACATTTTTCAATTTCTTAAGAGATTCGAAAAGTACACCAAGAATACTGACCTCTTTATTGCGTTCGGTATTTTGGCAATTTTGGCGGTCATGATTATTCCGCTGCCTCCGATGCTGTTGGATATCTCTCTAACATTTTCGTTGGCGATCAGTATCTTGATCTTGCTAGTGAGTATCTATACCGAGCGCGCGTTGGATTTCACATCCTTCCCGTCGCTTTTATTGATGACGACCTTATTCCGTCTGTCCCTGAATGTCGCGACAACTCGTTTGATCCTGACTCATGGTCATGAGGGGGAAAAAGCAGCGGGTGATGTCATCGCCTCATTCGCAAACTTCGTTGTCGGTGGTAACTATATCATCGGTTTCATCATGTTTGCGATTTTGATCGTCATCAACTTCATGGTTATCACCAAGGGTTCTGGGCGCGTGGCCGAAGTCGCTGCTCGTTTCACTTTGGACGCAATGCCTGGTAAACAAATGTCGATCGACGCTGAGTTGAACTCAGGTCACATCACAGAAGCGGAAGCCCGTAAACGTCGTAAGCAAATTGAGCAAGAAGCGGACTTTTACGGTGCGATGGACGGTGCCTCCAAGTTCGTACGTGGTGATGCGATCGCGGGCATCATTATCACGATGATCAATATCTTGGGCGGCCTGGGGATCGGTGTTATCCAAAAAGGTTTGGATATCAGTACTGCGGCTAAGTACTACACGATGTTGACGATCGGTGACGGTTTGTTGGCTCAGATTCCAGCCCTTATCATTTCAACGGCTGCCGGTATGATCGTTACTCGTACTTCGAACTCAGATAAAGATATGGGTGAGGAAGTCACGAGCCAACTTTTGGTCAACCCACGGGCCGTGATGGTGTCTGGTGGCGTGTTGCTATTGATGGGTGTGATCCCAGGTCTTCCGACGATTCCATTCTTGTTTATGGGCGGTTTGTTGTGTGGCCTTTCTTGGGTATTGAGACGCTATAAATTAGAAAAGGCTGAAGCCGAAAAGAAACAATTGGAAGCTCAAACCAATGTTCCAAAAAAAGAAAACATCGAGAGCATGCTTCCGGTCGATATGGTGGAATTGGAAGTGGGTTATGGTTTGATCAGTATTGTCGAGTCTGATCAAAGTGGTGACTTGCTAGAGCGTATCGTCAGTATCCGTAAGCAGTTTGCTTTGGATTTGGGAATCGTGGTTCCGAGTATTCACATCCGTGACAACTTGCAGTTGGCTCCGGGTGAATATCGTTTAATGATCAAGGGTAACAAAGTGGGAGGAGGCGTCCTTCGTCCTGATTCATTATTGGCGATGGATCCAGGCAACGTCAGTCATAACGTTGATGGTATAAAAACGAAAGAACCTGCCTTCGGTCTTGATGCTCTTTGGATTTCTCCAAATCGTAAAGAAGAAGCAGAGTTTGCTGGTTACACAGTGGTTGATTTACCAACCGTTATGGCAACTCACTTGACGGAAATCATCCGCACTCATGCCCATGAGCTATTAGGTCGCCAAGAAGCTTCGACATTGATTGAGAACTTTAAAAAGTCTCATCCGAAAGTTGTCGAGGAGCTTATTCCGGACATGCTTCCATTGGGATCTGTGGTTCGAGTCATGCAAAACTTGCTGAAAGAGCAAGTTTCGATTCGTAACTTATTAACGATCTTCGAAACGTTAGCTGATGAGGCTCCGCGCACCAAGGATATTGAAGTATTAACAGAAGCTGTTCGTCGTGGATTAGCTCGCGGTATTACTGCGAAGTACACGACAGATCAAGGCAATATTCCCGTAATGACATTACACCCAGTAATCGAAGAGCTCATTGCAAACTCGTTGTTGCAAACGGAACAAGGCGTGCAGTTAGTGATGGATCCCAATACGGCCCATCGTCTGATCAATGAAATCGCGCGCACGGTAGAAAACCATCCTGAAGTTGCAAGTCAGCCTATTTTGCTGACCAGCCCTACTTCTCGCCGTCATATATATAAGCTGACATCAAGATTTATTCCTCAGCTCGTTGTGCTTTCACACAATGAACTGACTTCTGATGCAGACGTTCAATCAGTTGCGCTAGTGGAGATGAGCCATGCAGGTTAAGAAATTTGAAGCCCGTACGATGAAGGAAGCTCTAGAGATGGTTAAGACTCAGTTGGGTCCTGATGCCATCATTCTGTCAGCGCGTGATAACAACAAGAGCTTCGGTCTTGTTGGAGAGGGAAGCGTCGAAATTACAGCTGCAGTTTCAGAGGAAACTTTGCAAAAAAAGAAATTTGCAGAATCCCGATTGCGGGAACAAGATCGTGAGAAGTTCCTAGGTAGCTCGGCGCGTGCGCAAAAAGAACTCATCCAAAAGATGGTTGATAAGCATACACAACAAAAACAGGCTCCGGCGCCGATCACACAGCGTCGCTATATTGAAATCGACGACGAGAACCAATATGCCCGTCAGCAGAAAATGTCTGAAGAGCGTGTGAAAACGGCGGCGCAACGGGCTCTTAATGCTTTTCAAGAACAAGAAAGTAACTTTGCTCCACGTAAGCCCGCTCCGACATCAAGCCCGGTCAAACCAGCCCCAGCGGCGGAGAACGACGAAATTCGTGCATTGAAAAATGAGATCGCAAGTCTTAAACAGGTGATCACTCAGTTTCAACAAGTCCCTCAGTCGTTCATTAGTTCGCATCCTGGGGCAGATTACGGCATTAACTATGATTTGAGTTTTGTTTTTGAAAAGCTCACGACTGCAGGTGTAGGGCCGGAAATTGCTGCCGATATTTTATTGAAGGCCCAAGAAAGTCTTCCGGCACTTAAAATAAAGAATAAGCCACTGGTTGAAGCGTGGGTGGCTCGTCATGTGTTGGATGCAACGAAGGTCACGGCAAATCCAACAGCAGGAAAAATTCACTGTTTTGTAGGACCTGCGGGCGGTGGAAAAACATCCACGTTGATCAAAATGGCAAGCCATATGGTCGTTCGAGAACGCAAAAAAATTGCATTGTTCACGACAGACACATTTAAGGTGGGTGCCGCGGATCAAATGAAGATCTACGCGCAGATTCTGAATGTTCCTTTCTCTGTGATTCGCACACAGAATGACTGGCACAATTTGATGCGCTATCTAGCAAATGTTGATTGCGTCTTGGTGGACTTCGCCGGATTAAGCTTGAAAAGCAATGAAGAGATTCAAATGCTACGCAATCTTTTGCCGCCTCAGGCTTTGAACGCACAAATTCATTTGACGATGTCTGCCAATACGAAAGATGCAGATGCGACGGAACTAGGTCGTCGCTATTCTGTTCTGGGCTATAAAGATGTGGTGTTCTCTGGATTGGATGAGTCCACACAGCATGGAACGATTTATAATTTCATGAAGCGTTTTGATATTCCTTTGCATTCTTTCGGCATTGGCTCACGAGTCCCAGAAGACTTTGAGTTTGCAACCAAAGAACGTCTTTTGGATTTAATCTTTAAAATTACAAAATTCAAACAGCAGGACTCTGAAGCCGTATGAATAATTTGAATGCTTTTAACATGTATCGGACGCGCACAATTAGCATTACCTCTGGTAAAGGCGGTGTTGGTAAATCGACACTGGTTGCGAATATCGCATTAAGCCTGGCCCAGAAAGGCAAAAAAGTTTTGATACTTGACGGTGATTTGGGAATGGCCAACGTGGATATTATGTTTGGGGTTAAATCCCAAGGAAATATGCACGACATTATCTCTGGCCAAAAGGAACTGAAAGATATCCTGATGGAAGTTTCTAAGGATGTCTTTCTGATCCCAGGTGGCAGTGGTGTTATTGAATTCAATCATATGAACCATTTCGAGCGCCGAGCTATGGTGGAGGCCGTCAGTAGCTTACCGAATGGCTTTGATTATCTTCTGATCGATACCGCGCCAGGCATTGCTGAAAACGTACTATTTTTAAATTCTGCAGCTCAGACGGTGAGCGTAGTAATCACTCCGGATCCATCGAGCTTTGCGGATGCCTATGCATTAATCAAAGTTTTGCACAAGCAGTACAAGGTCAATCACTTCTCGATCATTTGCAATCAAGTGAGGGATGAAGAAGAAGGACTCGGCTTGTATAAACGATTCAATGATGTCGTGAATAAGTTTCTATACATAGGTCTTGATTATTGGGGCTCAGTTCCCAATGACGTCGTACTGAGAAAAGCAAATCAAATGCAGCGTCTCGTTGTGAGACAGGATTTGGGAGCCGAATCCGCAAAAGCTATTCGGCATATTGCTACACAAATCGACAAGACATCAAAGCATATTGAAGCTGGTGGAGGCATGCAGATGTTTTGGGATCAGGTCGTTGGATTTGCGTAGGGATAGAATCCTAGGTTGGCACAGATTTGGACTTTCAGCACGCAGGGCTGTTTGTTAACATAGATTTTAAGAGGGATAAATATGGGGAAAAATGCGGCATTGTTGAAGAAGTACAAGGATGAGCCACGTCAGCTCGCGCCGACAAAAAAAGATGACCTTATTAAAGAATATGCTCCACTTATTAAATTTATCGCTCAAAAAATTGCTGTAAGGCTTCCATCTAATATTGAATTGGATGATTTGATGTCAGCCGGTGTTATCGGCTTGATGGATGCGATCGAAAAATACGATTCCACTCGCGATAATAAATTTAAAACATATGCTGAGTTCCGTATTCGTGGTGCTATTCTGGATGAGCTTCGTGCTCAAGATTGGGTGCCACGTTCGATCCGTGATAAAGCAAAACTGCTTGATAAAACCATGGTGCAATTGGAAGCAGATTTGGGTCGCACGGCCACAGATGAAGAAGTGGCGAAAGCTTTGAATGTGTCCATTGATGAGTTCCATGACTTAGTCAACCAAGTTCGTCCCGTGAGTTTGTTGCCAATTGATCAAGCAACAACTTTCAGTAATACAGATAAAAAATCTATTATGGATATTTTGGAAGGTTCGCGCACGAACTCTCCATTTAACCAATTGAATGTAAAGAATATTAAGGAAGTCGTTGCCCAAGCGATCGAGGATCTTCCAGAGCGTCAACGTTTGGTTCTGTCTTTATATTATTATGAAGACTTGAATCTTAAAGAGATCGGGCAAGTTTTGCGTGTAACAGAGTCCCGCGTTTCTCAATTGCATGCTCAAGCCGTTACTAGATTGCGTGCCAAATTGGCGGCAACTATCGGTGCTGGCGAGCTAGAAGTTGCATAGTCCCTTGTAGTTTAATCGACCACCTATCGTTTAAATCAGAAAAGCGCGATGAATTAAGTTCATCGCGCTTTTGTTATTTGGCGATCTTACGAGGATGAATGAGTTATGAAGGCTCTTCCATTTTTGCTTTGATCTTTTTCATCAGCCGAGCTTCCATTTGGCGGACCGCTTCTCGGGTGATCCCGTGTTTTTCGCCGATTTCTTGGAGTGTCAGAGGGTCGTCATTTAAGATGCGCTCATCCAGAATGATTTTTTCTCTTTCCGAAAGCTCAGGGCGAATTTCTTCGATTTTCTTTTTAAGAATTTCGAGTTGTTCTGCACGTGCGAGGGTGTCGTCTAATGATTCATCAAAAGTGTCGGTTTTTTGCAGATCTCCCAGACTCGTTCCCGAGTCGTCGTCAACCGGTCGATCCAAGCTGACGTCACGGCCAGACATACGCATCGCCATGTCGCGAACTTCATCTTCTGGAATTCCCAACCGGCTGCTTATAAGAGCTGTCGTAGGATGAACTCCCATGGCATCCAGAGCTTCCTTTTCCTTTTGCAATTGATAAAACAGTTTACGCTGATTTTGAGTTGTTCCAATACGTACCATTGAATATTGGCGCATGAGATACTCTTGGATGTAGCCACGAATCCACCAGACAGCATAAGTGATAAGACGAGCCCCTTTGTAGGGGTTAAATTCGCGAACGGCATGCATCAGACCGACGTTGCCTTCTTGAATCAAATCAATCATTTTAGCGCCAAATTTAGAGTATTCGGCGGCGACCTTCACAACGAAACGCAAATTTGCTTTCACAAGATCTTGAGCAGCTTCGGGGTCCTTTGTTTCGAAATATTTTTTTGCTAAGGCTGTCTCCTCTTCTTTGGTCAGAACTCGATAGCGACGGATTTCATTTAAATACGTCACCAATGGATCTGCCGAAGTCAGAGCTTTGGATGATTCCACGACAGCGACTGTCTTTGGGTTTTCGCTGCTTTCATCATCAGGAGTGAAGTCTGCGTCTTGATGAAGGGTATAGGCTTTTTCAGCTTCAGCCTCGGTATGGGTCGGTTCTTCGCTCTGCTCGTTTTCTACGATTTCGGCGACAACGGCTTTTGGCTCAACTTTGCTTTTCTTTGGCGCAGGTGATTTCTTAGCCGCAGTTTGTGGTGCAACTTTCTTCTTTTTCGAAGAGCTTTCTGAGCTCGAAGATTTCGCCTTGGTTTTTGCCATAGTTTCCTAGCTTAAATATTTAGCGAGTTTTTTCTGCAAAGTCTCCTGGACCTTACCCTTGAACGGAGTGAGCATCAATGGCAGATCCACGGTTACAGAGACCTTGCTACCATTGCCCGCAGCGGCAACAGCCATATCCGCTTTAAATTGAGCGCCGTTCATTTTGCAACTCATTGTTCCATCGTTGAAGTCGCATTGAAGCTTGGGATCAAATTTACGAATATCAAGGTCATTGGCCAAAAATTCTTTAATTTTTTTGTAAGCTTCGGTGGCTGAGTGGCTGGAATTGTGGTCGATTGTGAATTTTGGCATTTCTTCGGTCCTTTCATAATACTAAATCGTTCTTAGTATGTACTTCGGGGGTCGGAAAAGGAAGTGTTAAGGCCCCACGGAGCGATTGCTTCGAACAAGTCTTCGCTCGTTTCGGACTTTCCTAATTGCCCTGGACTTTGGGCTCGGTTGCGGAACTTGCACTCGGTCCGCGGGGCTTAGCACTTCCTTTTCCTGATCGAAGATATGCGTCATCCTTGTGAATTTGAGTAAGTAGGTGGTTGTTTTTTGGCCTGGATTCTTTTGGTTTAGGTGCGTTGGGTTTTGACTGGAGTTTGTGAAAATGAGAGTATTTTGGACAGCTTGGGGCTTGCCCAGGCTTTATTCCTTAGCAAGGTGTCTTCAATGAAATTTGTGAAAGATCTTAAGAGAACTGATTACTGCGGTAAATTGAGTGCTGCGAATGTTGGGCAGAAAGTTGTTGTGATGGGTTGGGTCGATGTGCGACGTGATCACGGTAACTTGGTGTTCATCGATTTGCGGGATCGTGAAGGCATCGTGCAAGTAGTTTTGGATCCGAATAAAGCGGAGACGGCAGCTTCGAAAAACTTGCGTGGTGAGTTTGTTGTGGCTGTTGAAGGTGTGGTACGGGCTCGTCCAGACGGAATGAAAAATACCAAAATCAAAACGGGTGAGATTGAAATCGAAGCTGTGCGTTGTGAAGTTTTGAATGAATCTGCAGTTCCACCGTTCCAGGCTGGGGATGACAACGTGAATGAGATGCTTCGTTTGAAGTATCGCTATTTAGATTTACGTACCGCTCGTTTGCAAAGTCACTTGATGACTCGTCACAAAGTGGCGCAAGTGGTTCGTCGTTTTCTCTCCGACAATGGTTTCTTGGAAGTGGAAACTCCGATTCTTTATAAGTCGACTCCAGAAGGCGCGCGTGACTACCTGGTTCCTTCACGTGTGAACCAAGGGACTTTTTATGCTCTTCCTCAATCGCCGCAAACTTTGAAACAGCTTTTAATGATCTCTGGCTATGACCGTTACTTCCAAATTGCTCGTTGTTTCCGCGATGAAGACTTGCGTGCAGATCGTCAGCCAGAATTCTCTCAAATCGATATGGAAATGTCCTTCATTGACCAAGAAGACATCATGGCGATGAACGAAAAAATGCTACGCATGATCTGGAAAGAGATCAAAGGGATCGACGTTGGCGAAATCCCACGTATGACCTACCAAGAGGCAATGGATCGTTACGGCATCGATAAACCGGACACTCGTTTTGGTATGGAAATCAAAGATTTGAAAGCGATTGTGACTGGCTCTGGCTTTAAAGTATTTGACGACGTTCTAGCTCGTAATGGCATTGTTCGTGGTATCGCTGTTCCTAAAGGCGGTGCCTACTCTCGCGGTCAGTTCGATAAATTGACGGATATGGCAAAACGGGCCGGTGCTAAAGGTTTAGTCTGGATTAAATCTGAAGCCGACGGCTCACTGTCTTCTCCGGTTTCTAAATTCTTTAGCCCAGAAAAATTGGCAGAGATCTTTAAAGCAACAGGAGCTGGTAACGGGGACTGTGCGTTGATCGTTGCCGACGATTTCGATACAGCTTGTGCGTCTCTTTCAACATTGCGTTTGCACTTGGGTAAAGAATTGGGCCTGATCGACAACAAAGCATACAAGTTCTTGTGGGTCGTGGACTTCCCACTTCTTGAGTACTCTCCAGATGAAAAACGTTGGGTGGCTCGCCATCATCCTTTCACATCTCCTAAGGATGAGTTCTTTGAGGATCTTTTGGGGAACAACGAGCAAGCTTATGGAAAAATCTTGGCCAAAGCGTATGACCTTGTTTGTAATGGTTATGAAATGGGTGGCGGATCGATCCGTATTTATCGTAACGAAATCCAACAGGCGATGTTCCGTTTGCTAGGTATGAGCCAAGAAGAAACTGAACACAAATTTGGTTTCTTCTTGGAAGCTTTGAAATACGGAACGCCTCCACATGGTGGTATCGCTTGGGGATTAGATCGCCTTGTGATGTTGCTTTGTGAAACAGATGCAATTCGTGAAGTGATCGCATTCCCGAAAACAGCGAAAGCTTCGGACTTGATGGCTGATTGCCCAAGTGAGGTCAGTCGTGATCAGTTGACGGAAGTGGGTA
>JBLMWG010000140.1:0-7594 GCA_050257115.1 Bacillota bacterium | reverse complement strand
GGGCTGCTACTTTTGTGACGGCTTCTTTTTGCGCGAAGCCGATACCGATGATTAAATCAAAGTTTTTGCGAGCAAAAGCGCGATGCAAATTTTCAATGGCATTTGTGTCAGTGGCTTCGACGTACTTCAGATCAATCTTAAGATCTTTTTCTGCTTTAGTAGCTCCTAGGTAAGCAGCAGAGTTGAACGATTTATCGTCTTTACCACCTTTATCTAAGACAAGACCGACCTTGAATGTGTTCGCGAAAACTGTGGTGCTGATTGACAGAGTTAATAGAGCAGAAATGATTTTAGCCATCATCTTTGAAACCTCTTATCTGTAGGCCTATGCATGCTTGTGCGCAATTAATAAGCGTTTGATATCACAAATTTTTTAAGATTTTGATGGGGCTAAAACTAGTGTTGTGGCAGTTGCCAGTCAAGGGTAAAACATTTCAGTTGTATAATCCGGGCCGTTACAATCGAGATATGTCTAAATTTCAATTAGGCTTCCTGTTTAACACCAGTTTAGGATGGCCTAAACATTTAACCCAACTAAGAATGCACGGAGGATTTAGAGCATGGAATCTCAGACAATACTCAACGGCGGAGTAAACTCCCTTGGTTTTATGGGCAATCAAAACTTAAACATTCCAACTACTTCGAATGTTCCTTATGAGGTCATCCACCTGAAAGAGGAGGAGACTGTTTTTAAGGAAGGGGACACTCCCAAAGGCCTTTATTACGTTCAATCGGGATGTATTAAAGTTGTTGTAAATCGCTCGCACGCACGCGGTCGTACGACAACAAATGAATATGTCACAAAGCTTGTTTCCCCTGGGGAATACTTTGGCTACAAGGCCCTTGTTAAGGGTGCTGTTTCACAGTGTCATGCGAAAGCTGTGAAACCAACTGTCCTGTGGTTGTACCCTCGTGAATTGATACAGGTTGCCATGGCGCAGGCGTCGCCATTGGTAAAATTATTGTTGAATCAAACAGTGAATGACTTGGAGTCATTCGAAACAACAAGCCAATTGCATTACTTAGCGTCTGTGCAAGAGCGCATTGCTTACCAACTGGTGTTGCTGGCTGATCGTTTTGGTGTTCAAACTCCAAATGGCATTTCCTTGAACTTGAAGCTGACTCGTAATGAGTTTGCGCAGCTGGCAAGTACGATTAATGAATCCTTGTCGCGCCATCTGACGGAGTTCAAAAATGAGGGACTCATTGATCTTAACGGGAAAGAGATTATCATCAAAAACCGCGATGGTTTGATGAGACGATCTGGAAACTTTTAAAGATCACCTCGCAGAGTGAATTAAGTATAACAAAAGCCTGCGTTGGAAACAGCGCAGGCTTTTTTGTTGACCATAAGCTGGCATAAAAGCTACTGCCTTTGCTATGGAACCAATTGGCTATATTGAAAGCTGTTTTAAAGATAAATTTGGAACACCGCGACAGCCGGGTCTTGTGAAGAACGCGTGGGCGCGTTTGAAGATTCGCGCAGAGTTGCAGCCTGAGGAAGCTCTTCAGGGCTTGGAAGGCTTCAGTCATGTTTGGTTGATTTGGGTTTTCCATCAAAACAAGGTTTCCCGTTATCACGCAAAAGTTCATCCGCCGCGCTTGGGTGGAAAAAGCATTGGTTTATTTGCGACACGCACTCCGCATCGTCCCAATCCTATTGGTTTATCACTCGTGGAGCTTATCAAAGTCGAAAAAGATGGAATCATCGTTTCCGGTGCAGATTTGGTAGATGGAACACCGATTTTGGACATTAAGCCTTATTTGCCGGAGGTCGAATCCATTCCGAATGCAAGAACGGGTTGGACGTCCGAGGTTGTTAAAAATGAGATCCAGGTGGAGTTCACCGAATCTGCATTGAAATTATTAATGCAGTGGCAGCAACGAAACCCTGACAAACCATTGCGTGAGGTTATCGAACAAACATTGAAGTTAGATCCACGCCCTGTGGTTTATCGAGGGTATGAAAGCGGTGACGAGTCTCCATATCGCAATAAACACGCCGTACGCCTTTTTGATGGAGACGTACACTTTCAGTTTGAAAGCCCCACACTGGTTAGAGTTTTCGATATTCTTTTTGCGCATAATTAGTTGCAGTTGCCTTTACATGGAGCGCTTTGTAAAAACAAAGGAGTCAGCAAGCTCAACTAAAAAGGAGAAAATCCATGAGAACAACGGAAACGGCGTCTCACTCAGAAAGCAGCACTCTTCGTAAGGTGCCTACGCTCAGTCTTGCGAGTTACACAAAAGGTTCCAGTGAAGAAAAGATGAAGTTTATCGATAGTCTTTTCACAGGTCTCAAAGAGTACGGATTCATTATCCTTAAAGATCACAATGTAAAAGCTGAAGATCTACATAAGTCCTACGAAATTCTTAAAAAGTTTTATTCACTTCCTGACGAAACAAAAAAATCTTATATCTCTCCAAAAGCTGGCTTTCAACGTGGTTACACCCCATTTGGTCAAGAGCATGCGAAAGACTCTCCGGTGATGGATTTGAAAGAGTTCTGGCATGTTGGTCGCGAACTCACTGAAAATAGCCCTCTCAAATCAGTCTATCCAGAGAACGTTTGGCCTACGGAAATTCCTGAGTTCAAAACTCATTTTATAAACTTGTATTGTGCTTTGGAAGAAGCCGGCAACGTGATGTTGGAGGCTTTGACGATGCCTCTTGAGGTCGACAAAGACTTTTTTGCACGCATGACAAAGGATGGAAACTCCATTCTTCGTTTGTTGCACTATCCGCCAATTCCAGAAGGCGTTGATCCTCGTTGTGTGCGCGCGGCAGCTCATGAAGACATTAACTTTATCACAATCTTGCCTGCGGCAACGGCGTCTGGTCTGCAATTGAAAGATCGTGATGGAACTTGGTTGGATATTGAGTCGGAGCCGAATACTTTGATCGTCGATGTTGGTGATATGTTGGCACGTTTGACGAACGATGTATTGCCTTCAACGACTCATCGTGTGGTTAACCCTCAGGATGGCAAGAACAGCAGCCGTTATTCAATGCCGTTTTTTATCCACCCGCACCCGGATGCAATGTTGAGCTGCTTGCCTTCCTGTAAGGGGGCCGGAGCTAAATATCCGGATATAACAGGTCAAGATTTCCTCATGCAACGCTTAAGAGAAATTGGTCTTATTAAATAAAAAATGACAGGCGTCACGTCGATGTAAATTTCAGATTGCATTGACGTGATAGCAACGTCGTCCGATAGTGGTGGAATGAATAAAAAGTCTGCTATTGTTTCGGTTGTTATATTAGTCATCATCTTAGTGTTGTCGTATTGCTACTTCGGTAAAAATTCGCAAAACAGCACCTTCCCGGCGAACATGCCGCCATCAGATTCTTCAGATAATAAAGCTCACAGCGAGCAAGTAGCGCCTCCTCCCAATGAAGATGTTGCAAACTCTGCGAATACAGATGCCGCAGGATTTTTACCAACTAAAATGGAAGATCCAGAGCGTTTTGATTTAATTCAAAAAAATATCAAAGACCTAGGCCAGTGCCTGCATATCCAAGTTGGAACGTTTGATAAAAGTGAAGAATTTAACTTTGAAACGTTGAATGAGCTGGTCGCTCCAGATCTAGGGCAAGTCGTGCATCAAGAAGAAGAGTGGAGCTCCACAGATATTAAAACGAATTCTGGGGAAATTCGTCGTATTTTTATCAAAAGCTCCGGAGCGGATACGGGAAGCATCAATCGTCAGTTAAAATACTATGCGATGAACCCTCTGGGTGGGCAAAAAGAACTTCCGATCTCCAAAGAGCAGGAGTTCAATCCCTCTGAAACATTGATTGCAAGTTTGGAGTCTGACGGGCAGTTGGTTACAAAATCCCTGGCGCGCAAATTCTTTTACCAGAATGGCGATGATTTAAATGTCGTTGAAAAAAATGGTCAGATTTACTCCTTCGGCTTGGGGCATGAAGGTGCTTTTTTTAGCTGTCAGGGTGTTGACTCCGCCAAAACTATTAGATGTGTGTGTAAATAGAGTTTTTACTGCGGGGGAGAGTCGATGAAAAAAGTCGGACTTATTCTGCTTTCATTTTTAGGTATCTGTTCATTTATATTCTATGATCTTTTTTTGGACTGGGGATCTCATGCTCCGAAAGTTCATCTTTTTTTCGAGTTTTTAGTAGGACTGGCTTCTTTAGCCTGGCTGCTATTTTTCCTAAAGAAGTATTTGCTGTTGTTGAGGCTTCACGCGCTTTCAGCTGAAGAAGTTAAGGAGTGGAAACAGAGAGCTTCTCAACTTTCGGAGGGGCTTACCCACTCCATTGACGTTCAATTTAATACTTGGGGTTTGACTGAAACAGAGAAGGAAATTGCCTTATTATTAGTCAAAGGTTTAGCGACCAAAGAGATTGCGACCATCAGAGACTGCTCCGAAAGAACCGTGCGGCAACATGCTCAAGCCATTTACTCCAAGTCAAATTTAGCAGGTCGCGCCGAATTAGCGGCATATTTTATCGAAGATCTGCTGATTTCTCCGGAAATTAAGTAAGTCAAATGGCCAAAACGTCGATTTATGGCGTTTTGACGGATACTTTTTAGACACTTTTTAAGTTAAGAATTCTTTCAAGGAGATTTTGATTTATGGTGCGAAGGTATTTTACTGCAACTTTGTGTTTAAGCCTGTCCTTGTGGGGGCCTTCTATTTATGGTGAAGATTCCTTATCTTTAAAGACCGCATGGTCTATTGCTCGTGAAAAATCCCTAGCTCTGGATGTACAAAAACACCAAGCCGATTTGAGTATTGCGTTAAGTCAAAAGTCTGCCCTATGGGAGGATCCTTTTTTGGAACTGTCTCAGGGGCACAGGAAGGCATCTGCTCAAGATTCACAAGTTATGACTTGGAATTTGCGTCAGCGACTTCCGACTGGAGCGGATCGAAAAATTGAACAAATTGCAGCTGAGGGGGAAGCCTCTGTTCAGGCATTAAAGCTAAAGGAAGTTGAACTCACACAAGAGCGGGATTTCGCTTTTAAGGTTTACGATCATAAGATTGCTGAAATTGAACTTCATCATACGCAAGAAAGACTCGAGCGCATATCTGCAATCAAGCAATATCTGAACAGAACAAAGTCCTATACGGCAGCGAACTCATTAGAAAGACGTCTTATCGATTTACGACTAAGAGATATCGAGCAGAAGAAATCCAAATTACTGTTGGAGATCCAAATAAGCCAGAGCTACTTCAATAAAATCGGAGTTTCCGGTAACAGTATTACGGCGCCATGGATTGATGCTTCCAAATTGCCCTCTTTAGTTCCAGAAAACAGAACTAAAAACTCTCTGATGACTCAACAATTGGAGTTAAAGAAACGAATTGCTAACGACCAAAAAGACATCAGTTTATACAGGCCTGTTGTGGACATTTTTGTTGCCGGTATGAATGAGTCAGGTGGTGCAGAAGAAAAAGACAATAGTATCGGAATTGGGCTTTCTCTGCCACTGTCGGCATTTTCGTCTGGAAAGAAAAACGCTCTATCGGCCAATCTGATGATGGCAGAAAAGTCTGCGGCCCTGGCGGAACGTGAGGCTGATCTTGCTATGGAAGAAGCCCGTTTACTTTCTAAAAACTTAGCTGAAATGTATAAAGTTATTAATGTCGAAGTTATTAAAAAGCTCGAGAGCGAAACGCCAACCTATGAGGCGTCTCTTAAAAGACAAGAAATTTCAATCGTCCAATTTCTCGACTATGAAGATCGCATTCACGAACAGGTTGAGCAGTTTTATCAGAATCAAGTGAAGGCCATCCAGATGATATCCATGGTGTCCTCATCAACCGGCGAATCAATTTTGAATCTTATTGAAGGAATGAAGTAATGAAGCAGTTGATAAAATTGGCGACACAGAATAAGGCCGTGACTTTTATTATTCTTGGATTGTTTTGTGCCTATGGGGTCTTTTCCTTAGGGCGTCTTCCTATTGATGCTGTTCCGGATATTACTCAAGTTCAAGTGATGATCAATGCGAAGACAGGCCCACTGAGTCCCGAGCAAATTGAGCGGCAGGTGACATTTCCTGTTGAAAGTGAAGTCACGGGACTTCCTGGAGTGGAAGAAGTTCGCTCTCTTTCTAAATATGGTCTGTCCCAAGTCATTGTTGTATTTGCAGATGGGACCGATGTCTATTGGGCTCGACAACAAATCACAGAGCGATTAAATGCGATGACATTTCCTCGCAGCATCACGCCCGAGCTAGCCCCTATCACTACGGGGCTTGGTGAAGTTGTCATGTACACTTTGGAAACTACAGAGAACAGTCCTTTGCGTAAGATGAGCGAGTTTGAAAGGCTCATGCGTTTACGCTCCATTCAAGAATACGTGGTTCGTCCCGAGCTTAGAAGAATTCAGGGCGTGGTCGATGTTGATACCAATGGTGGCTTCCGTCGCGAAGTTCACGTGAATATCTTCCCAGATAAAATGAAAAAACACGGCGTGAGTATCCTTGCCCTGAAAAGTCTTCTTATGACTCTAGGAGACAGCGAGGGCGGTGGATACATCGAGGATTCCGGTCAGCAAATTATCGTGGGACTAAATAATGAAATCTCAAAGTTATCTGATGTTTTAAATATGCCTTTGAAGACGGGATTTGATGGGCGCCCGGTTCGAATCAAGGATGTTGCGGATGTACGAATTGAATCGGGTCTTCGTGTTGGTGCTGCAACTGCAGACGGCCAAGAGGCCGTCTTGGGAACTGTGCTCATGAGATCAGGCGCTAATAGCAGAGAGGTCGCATCCGAAGCACTGTCTCGTATAAAAGGTTTAACTCTGCCGGATGGAGTTGAAATTAAGGTGCGTTACTCAAGAACGTTCTTGGTTGATGCGACAATTAAGACGGTTCAAAAAAATCTGTTGGAAGGAGCTATTCTTGTTATTTTAATTTTGTTTTTTATGTTGGGAGACATCCGTGGGGCTTTGATTGTCGCAATGACAATCCCTGTGGCAATGCTGGGAGCCTTTGTCGGTATGAATTGGCTTGGGATTTCGGCAAATCTGATGAGTCTTGGGGCCATTGATTTCGGATTGATTGTGGATGGTTCAGTGGTCTTGGTGGAAAATTTTATTCGCCGAGCTGGCAGCCCACAAATAAGGGAGTCCAAATTCAAATTTTTCCTTGAATCAACAGAAGAGGTCTTAAAACCTATATTTTTTGGTGTTCTGATTATCATGCTGGTCTATGTTCCTATTCTTTTCCTAGGTGGGATTGAAGGGAAAATGTTCCGCCCGATGGCCATTACTGTTCTTTTGGCTTTGGCCGTGAGTTTGATTTTCACCATTGTGATTGTACCTTCACTGTCATCAGTGTTTTTAAAGGTGGATCACCCTCATCACACACCTGTATTTTTGCAGAAGCTGGAAGTTTTTTATTCGCGGGCTTTAAATTGGAGCTTTGCCCATAAAAAGGTCGTTTTGATCCCCGCACTTTGCAGTCTTTTGGCTGCGCTGTATGTGGGATTATTTCAATTGGGGTCAGACTTTATCCCACAGCTGGATGAAAAAGACTTGGTCATCGGTCTAGTTAGACCCTCCAGCCAGAGCTTAACAGAATCAGTCCGCTGGCAAAAAAAATCTGAAGAGATCATTA
>JBLMWG010000139.1:0-2972 GCA_050257115.1 Bacillota bacterium | reverse complement strand
GTAAGCTAAGTTAAATCGAAAAAAAGCCATCGAACCAAAGAAAATACACGCAAGCCCAGAAACCAAAAAGAGCGAGGACTGTCCGAAGAGAAAACCCACGGCTCAGGCCCCCCTATATTCTGTCTAAAGCGGACAGCGCAAAAAGAAAGGGTTCCGACCAAGGAAGGGCTGTGCTATAGGTGCAGTGAACTTTTAAGGGTATAATGACAACTCGGAGTTAATAACTATGAGCAAAGTTGTTGATGAAATTCAAAGACTTAAAAAAGAGAAGAATGCCGTCATTCTGGCTCACTACTATGAAGATGGTGAGATCCAAGATATCGCGGACTATGTCGGTGACAGCTTCTACCTTGCGAAAATGGGCCAGCAAGTTAAAGAGCAAGTGATCTTGCTTGCCGGTGTTGTGTTCATGGCTGAATCCGTGAAAATTCTAAATCCCACTAAGACTGTCTTAGTTCCTGATACTGAAGCCAGCTGTTCTCTGGTTAAAGGTGCTCCTTACGATAAGTACTTGGCTTGGCGCCAACAGCATCGTGATGGTATCGCAGTGACTTACATTAATTCTTCTGCGGAAGTGAAATCTATCTCCGATGTGATCATCACTTCCTCCAATGCTGCGCAAATCGTGGAAGCCATCCCTAAAGATCGTAAGATCCTGTTTGGACCGGATCAGCACTTGGGTCGCTGGTTGTCGCAAAAACTCGATCGCAAATTTGAGTTCTGGGATGGGGCCTGTGAAGTGCACGTGCTCTTTAATGCCAAACGTCTTTCAGACCTGATCCATCAAAACCCGGACGCCTTGATCCTCGCTCACCCGGAGTGTGATGCTTCTGTTTTGACTTATGCCAATGTGATTGGATCGACGTCACACTTGCTGGAATCCGTAAAAACTCACCCACACAAGAAATTCATCGTTGCTACAGAGACTGGTATTTTCCATCAAATGCAAAAGCTTCGTCCTGACGCCACATTCATTCAAGCTCCGGTCGTTGATGAAGGCTGTAAGTGCAATGACTGCCCTTACATGAAAATGAACAACTTGGAAAAAATCAAACGTGCCCTTGAGACCTTCAAACCTGAAGTCACTCTCAATGAGGAACTTCGCACTAAAGCACAGGTTTCCTTGGATCGCATGATGGATATCACCAGCGGTAAAGCCGTTCAGTGGCCCTCTCAATTCACCGTTTAATTTTCAAAGGGCTCTAACATGACTATTTCACAGCACATGTTAGAGCTTCTTCGCAAATCACTCCATGCCTCAGAGCTGCAAGTCTACGCCAAACCCGAATGGGGCAGCGACAATCCTGAACATCGCATCTTACTGCATACAGAACGTGACAAGCTCCTGGCCCAAACGAAGGACAAACTGTACTGGTCCATCTCTCACGCCAAAGGCATGGGCATCTTAGTACTTTGTAACAAGCCTGTGGGCGTCGATGTGGAGGTCATCTCTCGCGTTCATGAAGGCGTGGTGAAGAGGGTTTCAAATCCGGCAGAGGTTTCATCTGCGCCGACTGCCAGCGCCCTGTGGACGGCGAAAGAAGCGGCTTTTAAGGCAACTCGCGAATTCAATCAGCCCTCGGTCCTTTGCGACATTTCTATAGGGGATTGGAAAAATATTGAATCCCAACTTGAGACGTTTGCTCTTCTTAACTTTCGAACACATGGATTGCCTTCCGGAGAACATGGAGCATGCCTAGAAATTTCTGCTCATTGCTTTGGATTTTTTGTCGCGCACTCTTAACTTTGGTCCCGTCCTGCCGAAGAGTTTAATAACTGAAGTATGTAGCGTGTTTCAAGGCAGGTATAAAATGGGAAGTTCACAAACCAACAAACGAGTCGCTCCAAGAAAAGAAGTCTCTCCGATCCACGTCTCTTACGTGACCTCTCTGGATGATTTCGCAAAAATTGCAAAAAATTGCGAGATCGTTGAAGCCTCTGCAACAGGACTTTTGTTGCTTATCAAAAGAGACGACTTGATTCCAAACGCGCTTCGAAAAAACCTCTCGCTAGATTGCCTGATAGGAGATCGCGTGTTCATGCATCTTGACGAAATGAACCTCGAGATCTCAGGAGTAATTAAAAGGACTCAGTTGCTTGGAAAAAAGGGTTTCCATATCGCGATCGATTACAGCGAAGAAGCTCCAGAGTATTGGAGAGAATGCTTGATGGATCTTCTGCCGACGCCGGGTGAATTTGATTAAATAAAAAAGGGAGACTGAGTCTCCCTTTTTTTATAGTTCTACAAATGGCGGCAATCCATGCTCCCCAACCAACACAATTGAATAGTGTGGTGGCAAGAACCAGCTCAGCGCTTCAGCAATCCCCTGATGTTCTTTTTCAGGTGGGTTTCCCAAAGACTCCAGTGAGAACGCCAAATCATAGTGTTTACGATCCGTGCTCATCACCAAAATACGCGGACGAAGAACACCTTGGTCTCTGAAAAATTCCTTCAGGATATTACGTACATATTGCGGTAGGTATTGAGGAGTTGGTGCCCCGGCGTGAACCTTCTGGCCTTCCTCGATTTGAACAGCTCCTGATGGAATTTCGTCAGCTGTTCTATAGAACAAGCCCGTTTCCTTAAAGTGCCAAAGCATGCCGTAAGTGAAAACGTAATCTGGATAGTCTTTGTTTGGATTGACTGCGAAGCCGACACCTTTAGTTGCAGCCCACTGCATTATTTTATTCGCAGGTTCAGTCGCATCTTCCGTGGTTAGAGCAAGCATGTAAGGCCAGCCATCTGGTCCTTGCTGTGGACCTTCGTCGACAAGTTTAACTTTGCCCTGGGTGATGGCCATGAAAAAATCAATTTCCCATTGATGGTCACGCTGTTGATCCGGAATCTTCACAAGTTCAGTCAAATTCATACTTACTCCAACAAGCCTTAAAACAACAAAGGCCAAACACTGCAAGTGCTTAGCCTTTAACTATGCCCCTTCCGAAGGAGGGTCAAGACGCAGTTCTTGAAA
>JBLMWG010000138.1:0-5429 GCA_050257115.1 Bacillota bacterium | reverse complement strand
TATTTTTATTTTTCTCGGTAAGCTCCATTGCTTTGGCAATGGCTCCCTTCATACCCAAAGGCCCCGGAGTCAGGACAACTTTCGCGCCTAAAAGAAGCAACAATGTACGGCGCTCCTGCGACATCGTCTCCGGCATTGTCAGCGTCAACGAATAACCTTTCGCGGCCGCCACGAAGGCCAAGGCGATTCCGGTGTTACCGCTTGTGGGCTCGATAATTTCCATTCCTGGTTTTAGGATACCATTAAGCTCAGCTTGCTCAACCATCGCTAAACCGATGCGATCTTTCACCGAACTAAGGGGATTAAAAAATTCCAACTTCAGAAGAATGTTACCAGGAAGTCCCTTCCCGATTCTTTGCATTTGCACTAGCGGTGTTTGACCGATTGTTTTGGTAATATCAGAAAATACTCTCATGCTGTGTTCCTTAGGCAGGTTGGTTCCATTAGTGTACTCCTGTCAGGACTATTCACAAAGACTTTGATCCCCGTTATTTCTTTGAAAACAAGGATTTGCGTAAAAACACCACCCATCTGCCTCACTTTAGTACAGGTCCAATTTCTTAGATGGCTCCGCGAACACTCCACTAGATAGCAACATCCGAAAGCTGAATTCGGACAACTCGCTGCCATTCTTTATTCGGAAGAACCTGTTGAATACCAAATTTACTTTTTAGATCGCCTTGTGACGCCTCAAGATCGGCACAGCCCCACCATGGTTCAAGACACACAAATTCAGCTGGGTTCTTGGACCAGATTCCAAATTGTGATGGTCCCCCGATATGCATGGAAATTTTAACGCCCGCTTTCTTAGAAGAAAGCTCCACCAAATCGCCAAGGCCATTTTTAAAAATCAGTGCATCTTGCTGAAAGGTTGAATCCTGAATGACCAAAGGGGCTGCTTCAACAATCAATTGAGGTTGAATAAGACCTTCGCCGTTTAAAAGCTGATACGAAAAGTCCGGAGCCTCACTGGTCACTTGCATGTCACCTAAAAGACTTTTGTGATTCGGGAATGAAAATCCCGGGTGCCAGCCACAGCTAAAAAATATTTCTCGTTCAGAACAAACCCGGAAAGAGACCGCAACATCGTCATCGGAAACTTCATAGCGAACAAAGAACTCAAACTGGTAAGGATACTTCGCCAGAGTCTGCTCCGACGAACTCATTTTAAAAGTTATCGATCTTGAATCGGACTCAATGACGGAAAACTCCGTATCTCGAGCAAATCCGTGCTGACCCAACTCATAAATCTTCCCGTCTACCGTATAGCGATCACCTTTCAGACGGCCAACGATAGGGAATAAAACAGGCGCATGTCTTTTCCAGGAATCCCCGCTCCAGATCCAGTTGTGATCTTGGCCTTTCCAGTAAAGACCCACAAGCTCCGCTCCGAGAGAAGACAAAATCAGTTTGTAGTTTTTTGAAGAGATACTGTGTTGAGTTGCCATGATTCACCCTGGGGATTGATTTACATAGACTAGACTAAGGCTTTTTCGTGAGTTTTGTCGAACCTTTTGACAAGCTATCACGTATTGAAACAATCGTTTTATTTTTGATGGAAACTTACGCTTCAACTGCGCACAATCTACTAACGGAGGGGCACATCTTATGTTGTTCAGAAAAAGTCTTGCAGCCATGACATTAACACTTACCATCCTTATAGCAAACAGCGCTCATGCAGAGAATGCATTGGGTATCGTGATCGGAGATCCGACGGGGTTGTCTGGAAGATTTAATATGGATGCCGAACATTCTCTTGAGGGAGCCCTCGCGATCACCTCTGAGCACTATCATGGCCTGCATCTCCACGGAACTTACCTGTGGGATCAAGCACGGACTTTTCATCTTCAGAATAGTCATCCAGTTTATATGTATTATGGTCTGGGCGCTCGAATCATCTCGATCGACAGGGGCGATCATGATGGAGACATCGCTTTAGCAGCTCGCGCTCCGATTGGACTATTAATCAAGATCAATAATCCAAATTTGGAGTTTTTTGGCGAGCTAGCGGCAGCACTGAATGTGACGCCGAATGTGAATGCGGATTTAGATGTGGGGATTGGTTGTCGGATTAGATTTTGATCGGAGTTTAGTTTATAAACTGGCCCCTCAGAAACTGGCTTCTGTCCCTATCCAGCCGAGAAAGTTTTGCGCTCTTCCTCCATCCTTGGAAAGCTGAAAACCGAGCTTCCTGCTCGGTTTTATAAATTGATCAGATTCTCGGCTACTCTCCCTCACTCTTTTCATTCTGTTTACAGACACCTTTTAAACACTCCTGTAAGGGATTCCTGTCTAAAATCCTGACAGGTGATTTTTTTCAACACCTCGAATATAAACATTTTGGCGATTATTTCTCTTCTTAACGAGGTGTCTTGGTGAGATCAAATAAACTTATCCTGCCTATTGCGATCAGCTTAAGCCTCAGCGCGTGCTCGTTCAAGACAGAGGACGCTAAACAAAAAGAAGCCGCCAAGGCCAGCGCTGATACCCTCAATAAATACGAACAAAATCAAGATCAGAAAAAACAAAGTGAACGCGACGGCGGACGCCTGACAGATCAAAATATCACGGTGGATTTTATAGAGCTACCCCAGCCCGGCTACTATAAAATGCGCATCTCTTGGCCCCAATCGGTGGTGGCGATGACCGTGCAGGTGGATGATGAATTTGAGAGCACGACAGAGCAGAAGAACTTCTTTGAAAGAACCGTCGAACAAGGAACAACGTACCGTCTGCGGCTGACGTCGAAAAGTTCCGACGGCATCGAGATTTCCCGCAAGGAACTCATCAAAACAGCACCAAAAGACAAAGTTCTCAATGAGAACTGGAGCTTAAAAGAAAACTCAGAGCTCGAGGTCAATCGTTTGTACTTCTATCCTCACGCGAAAATTATCACAAACGGCTACAACCTTGCCATTCGCGCCAAGACGATCCTTGTTTTTAAGAATAACGAAGTTGATGACAGTGGAATATTCACCTCTGAAGCAAACATTGTGACCGCTCTTCCTCCGCAAATAGCGCGAGAGTCGATTCAACTGAAAGGCTCTGAAATCTCCATAACCGCCGATCAAGCAATCGGCAAACTGCAAATAGCCCTTTTGGGACTTGATGGACAAGATGGTCGCAACGGAGATGAACTAGATCGCGAAGGGCATCTGATTCGCGACATAGACCCAAATCTCAATGGTCAAAACGGCAGAGACGGCCAACTCCAAAATTACGATAGCCCCTGCACGAAGAAATTTAAAATAGACGTTCCTTGCGACGGCCCCACATTGATTTGCAAAATCGAACCTACCAATGGACAAGACGGCAAAACGGGTACCTCAGGAACTCCCGGAGAAAACGGCCAACCTGGGGGAGACTCTGGCAATTTATTTATCGACGTGAAGGATTCATCAAAATTCTCTGTCGAAGTAGGTCAGCGAGTTGGTCAACCTGGCCACGGCGGCCAAGGCGGCGCTGGCTCACCCGGAGGAATTGGCGGCAAAGCAGGCAAATCCCCAGGAGCCCCTTGTTCTATCACCCGAGATGGTCGCAACGGCTCCGCCGGACCTCAGGGTGGCGCTGGTGAGACTGGACCCCTGGGCAAGCTTGGCTCGGTCACCACGGGCTCCATTAAAGCTCGCGTCTTCCCGCTGTAGGATGGTGAGGACCCTCGAGGATAGACATAATACCCTCCTACTCAGTCGTTATGGCACAACGCATCACCACTCAACTGAGGAAGAATGCGAGATGTACCCGCGGGTGGGCAGCGCGGCCCCCGAATCATCTCTTCTTTTTCGGGTGAGCCCGCTCATAATCTAGAAAGCTACACTAAGCATATTTAGCCTTTTCAAGGACTCGTTCCAAAGTTATGCTTTTTTAATGACCTGCAAAACAAAGCTTGCCTTTGGAATGATCTTCTTTCTGTGGCTTATTCATTTTTCAATTTACAATCACTTTACTTGGGGCGCTCTTTTAATCTTCACACTTCCGTTTGCCTTGGCTTTGGGGCTTAGAGTTTTTTTCACGCAGCTGTTTTCATATCATTTAGTTTTAGTGCTGTTTCTGATTCTTAACGTTATCAGCGAGACAAAATATTTTTTCACTCGCAGAGCCCTCACCGTCCAAGATATTTTCTATGTAAAACAGGCCTCATCCGTCAGCGGATTTATGCCGCTTGGTAAGGGAATCATTATCGCCCTTGCACTGTTGAGCCTTTTTATTCCATACAAAAAATGGCAACCACAGAAAAAGTTTCTGCCGGCTCTAGGAGCATTAGTCTATGCTGTTTATCTGTATGGCAACTCATTGCCCGTATTTTACGCCACAAACGCGGCACTGGCGAAATTGCAAATCGGGTTCAACTACTTCAGTCTTCATGACAACATTAAACAAAATGGTATCTTTGCACACCTTATCCAAACCCTTGCGATGGATGCAAAACCCAAACCTGGACCTCATAATTTCTTTGCAAACATGAGGCAACCTGCCAAAGCTCTTTCTTTATCTCTAGAGGGTTACGATATTTTCGTCATCACTTGCGAGTCCTGCTATTTTGAGGACAATCCTCACTCACTTTTACATAACGACTTTGATCGCCTGCTGCAAACTGGCCACAAATTAAGTGGAGTGGTTTCACCCGTGTATGGAGGCAACACCGTCGAGGCTGAGTTTGAGGCGATTACGGGCTTTCCGGCAAATGGTCTGCCAGGGGTCAAGTTTCAGTTATATGGAAAAAACTTTTCACCCAAAGAAACTCTGCCGATGTCGCTAAAAAGAAAGGGCTACACATCGTACTATTATCACAACGGTGTTCGATCTATTTGGAATCGAAAAGTCGCCCTGCCTAAATTCGGTTTTGAAAAAGAGTTCTTTCTTCGCGACATGAAAATGAGCCAAGAACAAAGCGCTTGGCCACCAGACTCTATCGCATACAACAAAGTCTTAGAGCAATACGCCATCAGCGCTAAGTCACCGACGCCGGTCTATAATCAGGTCATGACATTTTACACCCACGGCCCCTATCCCGATGAAAATGGCGATGGTGGTGTCGGCATCTACAATCACAAAGTAAAAGTCGTCGTGGATGACTACCTTGCGTTCGAGCAAAAGCTTAGCGAAATCGCCAAAAAAAATGGCCGCAAAATTGCTATTTTTATGTTTGGTGATCACAAGCCATCATTGAATGAAGTCTATTATAAAAACGATACGTTTCCGAAAAACTATTTTAGCGAGGGTTCAGAAGCACTTTCGGAAAATGATTTTCACTTAAAACAGGACTTCAGCTCCGACGCCCTTACTCATCTTGGGAATGTCAGTCTCTTTTTCAAGCTGCTCAATGAGGATACTCCGGCATTCCCTTCAGAGTTTGCCAACAAGCCGATTTACTGTCTGCCGGCGATGATTGCCAATCTGACCGGAACGAACTCATCAAAGTACTTTAC
>JBLMWG010000137.1:0-26092 GCA_050257115.1 Bacillota bacterium | reverse complement strand
TTGGGGAGCTCATAACCATAAACTTGAAGGGGAAAGTACCATGACGATCAGAAAGTCTTTTGTGTTGTTCATCACATTGGCGGCAATTTTTGTAGCAACTCAAGCTTCGGCGGAATCTCGGGATCGTCGTAATGACTACCAAGGAAATTCGCGATCATTAGAGTCTCGCTTGGCAGCTTTAGAGGACCAGGTATATGAACTTCGTCGTCGGGTTGAGCGATGTGAAGGGGGTAATAGCGGCGGTTACAATCCGCGACCAACAGGCATGGCGGCTTGTCTCATTCAGGATACTCTCAGTGGAGCTGTTTTTTTTGGTAAAGGTCGCGTGCCAGTTGAAGCTGAGCAGATCGCCCGCGCAAATTGTGCTTCCAACTCAAGTGCAAGATTTTGCAGTTCTCAAGTTCGCTGTTTGGAGGCTCGTGATGTGAGGCCGAGTGTTTGTATTTTGCAAGACTCCCTTAACGGCAGTTCATTTAAAGGGGAAGGCGAAAGTGCGATCGAGGCTGAGTACAATGCACGTCGCGCATGTTCTTCCAACTCAAGTGCAAGATTTTGTAACACGAAAGCGACCTGCCAAAGTTACTAGTTTTTCTTGAGCCCTTCCTTCGAGCGCAATCTTTGCGCTCGAAGTATCAACGGGTAGAGACTCGCCTCATACGCCCTAAGTCTATATATGCATATTATGCATATTCGAATGTACACTATGCGTTAATTGTTTAGTTAGGTTTTCTGCTAATTTACCGAAATGAAGCAATAACAAGAAAAGGAGGCTTCAATATGATGAAACTATTAGCTCTATTTAAAAGCACAGTAGTAAAAAACGCGGATCTAAAAATCGATGAAAAACAAAACCGCACATTGCTTAGCTGTTTAGCTAACATCCACTAAGCCCTCGAAATAAAATCTCACGAAATCAGGCTTAGTTCTTCCAAGTTTAGTATCCAACACTTCAGACAAACTAAAACGAAGTCGTTGGCTGCTAAAACTTCCTTCCCCAGAATTCTTGCACGTATTTTCGATCTAATAAAATCAATCCATAAAACCTAAAAATCTCTGAACGAGCAAAGCGGCGGGGTTTATTTCATCCTTCAAAAGACGACAAACCCCGTGCGAAGACTCAATGCAGAACCTTAGAACTTAGCGATTTGATCCACATACTCTGGGTGGTCGATAAACGGATTGCGGTTGCCTTGGATTCTTTCGATGGCATTGTTGCGATCCATTTCGGCTTGATCCACAGGATCAAGTTGATTCCAACGACGTAAGGTCGCTTCTAAAGCAGCTGGGATTGGAAAGTCGTAGCGAATAGAAAAATAAAATACGGCTCTTGCTACATTGCCCTTATGTTTAGCAGGTGGTTCGAAAACTTTTCTGCCTTGATCGTCTGAGCCTAGTCTGGCTTCAGTTGCAATATCGTGGTGCTGTTCGTCAAAACATTTTGGGCTGTTCTTAACGTCCGTGACTTCCCCAAATGGGAAATTACCCCGCATAGAATTTGCTCCAGAATCTGTTGGGTACAAATGGTGCAAGTCTGCCTTAGCAACATTGGCGTAAGATCTTCCTTTAAACCACGATTGGGCCACAGTGTGTTCAACGTTAATGATTGCTGCAGGAGGTTCTTTTCCTGGGCCCACGGAGCTACCTAGATGGGTTGGACCATAAGGAGTTGAGCAGTAAACTTCGTCGATAGCATAAGAGCCATCATTCAAGCGAATAAGTCCCACACTTCCAAGGAGTGCGACTTGTGCTTCGTTGTAAGAAATTGGATGGTGGCCTGAAATAGCGAGTTGTTTGAGATCGCCACGAATATCGGCGCTGGCAGTGAGTGATAAAAATAGCAATGAAACTGACAAAATAGCATTCAACGAACGGCCCAAAATTCCCCCTCTGAATAAGGTCGTACACAGTCTTCGGTGAAGACGTGAAATCTGTACCAAAAGGAAGAGAGAAGTTTCAACGAGGATTCGCGGTTTGTCCCGGTGCGGCTGAGGAATAAAACAAAAAACTGAAAAATCACTAACAGGCCCATCGCGGTGTTGTGGCGGGGCCTGTTGTAGCTATTTAAACAATAGTTCCTGAGATTCTTTAATAAAGGAAAGCCCATCTAAATACATCTGCTCCCCATTTTCAGGGCAAGGCAGAGCATGAGTAAAGGCCATGTCCGTCTTCCATAAGAAGCATTTCCTTTCAGGATATTTACGCACGTTAAACGCCACAGCCCAAGGTCCTTCGAACCAGGCAGATTCACCCAGATGGAAAACACTCGCTCCAGGACTGAAGTCTTTTGGATGTGTCATCGAGCGACCTAAAAACATCGGAGCAGGTGTGCCAGTGATGTCCGCTAGGGTCGCCGCGACGTCGTTTTGATGGAAAACACCCGGGACGGTTTCTTCTGTAAACAGCGGTTTTACTGGGGTGGATCCATCCGCCGTATGATATTTCATCAAAAAGGGAATGGCGTAGTTATCAAAAATACTCATGCCCCCATAGCTAGTGTGATCGGCAACTAACACTAAAAGCCAATCTTTTTTCCATTTGCGTTTTTTCAAAGAGTCATAGAATTCACGCAATTCTGAATCCGCATACATCAGGGGATTTTCTCCCAAGGGTGTGGATTTACCCTTCGGCAAAACGGCATCGTGTGTGGTGTTGGTGTTGATTCCAATCAACATGGGTTCTTTCATTGTATCCATTTTGGATTCAACGAACTTGTAAAGGTCGTGGTCGAAAACACCCCAAGCGTTTTGCTCGATCTCTTTCCAACGAGGTATTTCTCTTTTGCCTAAAGACTCTTGGAATCCAGTTTTCAAGGCCATCAGGCCGACGCCGCTGGTGTACTGGTCAGATCCCTGGAAGAATGCGGAGCTGTAACCTTTATTCGTGAGTAGTCGAGGCAGGCAGGTGAAGTCTTTGTTTTCGATTTCAGAGAACATGATGCTTTTTCCTGGAGGATTTGGCATCGAACACATGGTTGCAAATATCCCCTCAGTGGTCCGGTGACCGCCAGCTAACATCAATTCCGGGCGCAGGGATTGTTCTTTCAAATGATTAAAGAACGGGATGACTTCGATGCCGTTTACTTTGCGATCAATCATATTCCCCGGCCAGCCCTCAAGGAAGATGACAATGACATTGCCGTCAAATTTTCCAGTAGGATTTGCGATGCCGCGATGAGAGCGCCATTGTTCAAAGCGCTTCAGGGAATTAACTTCAGCAGGAACGACGATATTTTCTTTACTCGATTTTTTTCCGGAAAGAGCGGCCCAGATCACGCCATAAGCACCATTCAAAGCTAAAGCGGCTCCTTTGGCGTCACCACCAGCGCGGTAAGCCCAAGACGGGTCTTGTGGGATGCCTTCAAAACCACGTATGAATGGCAAGGCAATCAGGATGACTACGAAAAAAGTGAGGACCCGGGACAGCCAACCTTTCATTTGAAAGTACAACGCCCCTTGTTTACGCGCAAGATAACTGGCCGCCAAAAACGCGAACAGCAGAGGCAACCAATATTTTGCCAATAAGCTCGGGATCGAGGAATCAATCGAAAAGAGGTTATAGACCTCATAGGAAATATGGCGGCCTGATTCCTTTGCATAAAGAGCGTCACCGCAAGCCACAACGATATAAGCAAATATTAAGAAACCATACAGAGCATGAAAGGCTCGTTTTCCCAAATTGAAAAGCAATGAGGTGCCAAACAGAAGGAAGTATAAAAAAGCGGCAATAGCAGCATCAAAATGCCACCCGTACCAATAAGCACCTAAGCTGCCGGTGACGCTGTCCCAGGAATTAAAGTTCCAGTAGCCGAGATAAAAGGCTACGCCGACGCGGATCAAAAGACCCAGGATTGTCGTATTAATCAGAAATGAAATAGATGAGCTAAAAAAACGCATGGGCCATTTTTACAACGGCCCATGGGAGTGGGCAAGTCGATAAGCTTGGAGTTTTAACTATTTAAGGCCAAAAAGCTTTTCTTTTTTGATGATTTCAACCGCCTTAGCGGGGACAAATTTTTCCCAAGCAGGATCTCCAGATTCGATCATCTTCATGACATCAATAGAGTGCAAGTAATCAGCGGTTTCATCGCAACCAGCCACATCCACGATCTGCTTATTCTCGGTAAAATAAGAGTAAATATGGCGCAGGTGAGGCGGCGGGAAAAAGCTTCGCGTCGTCAGACAAAGTTGTGGCGTTTTATGAGGGTAAACATAAAGTTTTGTTTTCTGCTCCAAAAGTTTGCCCAAGCCTTCTAACAGTCCCCCTTCAAGATTGGCGTAGTGGCTTTCCGTAAAAAGCTTTTCCAAATGACTTGCGCCTACAACCAGCGCCATGAAATGGGAATTGTAGCGTCTTATAAAGCGCTTCAAATTGTAAAATAAAAAGAAGTTCGAGATTAGGACGTTAAATCCAAGGCTTGTCAGTGTTTCTACGCGAGCCAGAAAATCCTTTTCGTTCACATGTCCGTCAGCGGTCAAGTTATGCATGGTGAGTTCCATAATCGGCAGAACAGGAAGTTCTTTACCTTCTGTCGCCATGAGGTCTTGGCGCATTTGCACGAGACCTTTTTGGAATACATCAATGTGAGTTGTCGTCACGGGTCGGAAAGTTCCCCGTTGGATCAATAGAGATTTGCCGTAAACCGCATCAGAGACATTCAGAATTTCATTTTGTGGAGAGAACAAGATGGCTTCCGCCAAGCCACGACGAACTAATTCCAAGTTCATCAGGCGAGTGTCGAACTGCTTTAACTCCGGTCCGTTGAATTTTATCACATCAATAACGATCTGACCTTCTTTAAGGTTTTCAACGAGGTGAGGGATGAAGTCTTCTGGATTTTTGCTTTGATAGAACGCACAGTAGATCAGATTGACACCTAAAATACCTAAGGCCTCTTGTTGCTGCAGGCGATGACGGTCCAGCATACGCACATGCAAGATGATTTCATTTGCTTCTGCGCCGGGTTCCTGTTGAAAACGGACTCCCATCCAGCCATGGGATTGTTTGTTGCTGCTAGAAGAAGCTGTTGCTACGGTATTCGCAAAAGAAAAGAAGCGAGACTTTTCACCGCGGGTCGCCGTCAGGCGTTCGGTCAGGAGTTGATACTCGTGGCCGAGCATTTTGTATAAACGGGATTCACAGACGTAACGACCATTTGGCTCGCGGCCATAAATGTCATCGCTGACAATCATGTCATAGGCAGAAATAGTTTTTGCAATTGTCTGTGACGCTTTTCCAGCTTGAAAAAAGTGACGGGCCACTTCTTGGCCAGCACCAATCTCGGCAAAGGCGCCATAGCGAGAGACATCATGGTTGATACGCAAAGCTTTGCCGAGGGTCGTGTTAAAGTTCATCGATTCAGGCATCGTGCTTGTCTCCGTCATGCTTTTCCGCCTTCACCCATCCAGTAATTGCCAGGCTCATGGCCTTTTCAATTGGCAGATCAATCGGTGTTGTCTTAGAACGTGGGACCAGCAGAGTGAATCCGCCGAGCCCATAGCTCATCGGAATGTAAACGGAGACGTGCTCGTTAGCATGCTTTTCAATGTCTTGAAGGTCGTGGAAGTTTTCCCGAGTCACTAAGCCCATAGCGCGAATACCATTGCCGATATCCACCAAGACGACTGTTTGCATGCCGCCCCCGGGGCCAGCGCCTTTAGAAAACATATTCATCAGATCGCGCAGGGGATTGTAAACGGCTTTGATTAATGGGACCTGGGTGATCTTTTGTTCGACCTTGTGAAAAAGACCTGCGGCGATCAAGTTGTTAAGTAAGAAGCCCAATAGGAAAATTAAAATGATTGTCAGCAGGAAACCAAATCCTGGGATATAGACAGGCATAATCTGGCGAAGGGTATCACCCAGCAAACTATCGACGATGGATATCCCTGCATAAATAATATAGATGGTCAGTGCAATAGGCAGAAATGTCACAAGACCTTGCAAGAAAATTTTCTGAAGCTGTTTCATACTAAGATGTTTCCTCTTCCATATAACGTATCGGCAAAAATAGATATCAGGTTAGAACAAAGCCATCAAGGTCCGACGCCGTTCTGAAATGAGACGCTTTTTTTTCTCATTTTTCCTGGACCATCAACCGAATAGTAGATGGTCACTTTAAAGGAGAAACCGCGTGAAACGGATTCTATGGGGCGTACTAATCTCAGGTTTCAGTTGGAGCAATTTCGCGCTGGCGCAAATGTCCACTGTTATTCCGGGCGAATATATCGTAAAGATGAAAAGCCAATCAGGTATGTCTTCGCAACGAGCAAGAGCAAAATTATCCACACGCGCCTCGATGAAGGCCTCTTTCCCGGCTATGGGCATGTACCATGTGTCGTTGAACTCAGCGGCGGACCCTTCAGCAAGTCTTGAAGACCTGAAGAAGGATCCTGACGTTGAGTACATTGAACCTAACTATAAGTATGAAAAATTTGATGTGGCCTCAAGTTCTAGTTCCGGATCAGGCTATACCTTACAAACGCTTTTGAGTTACAGATGGGTTTCTTCGTCATCTAATATTTACTCTCAGTTTTCCCAAGCCACGGTGACTAGCACTCAAGTCGTCGCAGCTTGGTCGTATTCTGCGCCGTTATCGCAAAATCCAGGGAAGGTGATCGTAGCAATTGTCGACTCTGGTTTGGATAGCACGCATCCCGTGTTTCAAAGTGTTGCGAATGGGGGCACTGGCGCTTTGTGGTCCAACGATGCTGAAATTAAAGGTCAGACTGGCGTGGATGACGATGGTAACGGTTATGTTGATGATAAAAATGGTTGGAACTTTATCTCTAATACTCCCAACTTCGCGGATGATAACAGCCACGGAACTCACGTCTCGGGGATTGTTGTTGGTGCAGGCTTAAATATTTTTGCAAGTCCTTTGGATGAATCCAAAATTCTTGTGATGCCATTGAAGTTCTTAGCCGCAGATGGAACTGGATCTACGGCAAATGCGATCAAGGCAATTAACTATGCTGTTAACAATGGAGCGCAGATAATCAATAACTCTTGGGGGGGCAGTAACTACTCCCAAGCTTTGGCAGATGCTTTCGATTACGCTTATCAACATCAAGTCTTAGTCGTTTCCGCAGCGGGTAATTATAACAGCAATAACGATTCCGTTGCCATGTATCCGGCGAATTACTCGATGCCGAGCAATATGGCAGTTGCTTCGACAACGGGAGATTTGCTTTCAAGTTTTTCTAACTATGGGGCAACGACAGTCGCAGTCGGGAGTCCTGGAGAAGACATCTTAAGTACAGTTCCAGGCGGAACTTACAACTATATGTCGGGGACCTCCATGGCGACACCATTTGTTGCAGGTATCGCGGCATTGGCGTTGCGTGAAAACCCAAGTTTGACGGGTTACCAGCTTAAGCAAAAAGTCATGCAAACAGTAGACTCATTGAGTGCCTTAAGCGGTAAAGTCTCAACATCAGGTCGCGTCGATTCGGCAAATTTGATTCAAAGTGTTCAGTCATCGGTGGGTGTGGCTTCTTATCAGCCCGACTATACTGCCTCTCGCGCTCCAGCCTCAGATGCTGCTGGTGGTGCGGCTGGTTGTGGCCTCGTGAAAAGCGCTCTTTCTAATGGGCCTGGTACCGGAGGTCCCAATCCAACCGCTGGTGTTGTGGCGGGGCTTTTGATGCTTCCGATGTTGGTGTGGTTCGTTCTTCGTCAGCGTGCTGCTGCAAGTGATCCGAAAAACCAACGTAGATACGAACGATTTAAAATGAGCTCACAAATCAGTGTGAAAGTCGGCGACCGTGAGTTGGTCGGATCATTGAACACGATTTCTCAAGGGGGGCTGTCATTCAACACCGATCATGCTTTGGAAAAAGGCGGAGTGGTTACGATGCGCATCCAAAGCCCAGATGGTCACGAGGTCATCGAGGTGCAAGGTCAGGTCGTCTGGAGCGAAGCGAATCAGTCCTACGGGGTGCAGTTCGCAAATGCCCGACAAGGAACTTTGGCTATGATTCAACAGTGGACTGCGGACCTTGTTAAGTCGTCTTAATTCATCTTTTGCTACTCCGACCTCGTCGGAGTAGCTCTAAAATAAAAACCACCAAGGGGCGTCTAACAAGACGCCTCTTTTTTTATTGCCGTTGCTTCAGAGCTCAATCGGAGTTGAAATAAAAGTCCGAGGGGGAAGTTTATATGCAGTCATGGGATCTTACAGGAAAAACAGCCTTGGTGTCTGGGGCCTCTCAAGGAATCGGCGAAGCTACGGCTCAGCTTTTGGCAGAGCGAGGAGCGCGCATCATTGCCCTGGCTCGTAACGAAGAAAAACTGAAGAGTCTTGTCAAAGGTCTTTCAGGTTCTGGGCATGGCTATTATGTGGTGGATTTATCAGATCTCGAAACTTTGCAAACTGTTATTTTGCCGGCCTTGCAGAAAGAAAAAGTTGAGATCCTGATCAATAATGCCGGAGGTCCCAAAGGGGGGCCCCTTTATCAAGCGAGTTATGCAGAGTTTGAAGCGCCGATAAAAGCGCACTTGCTGGCTTCGCATCTTTTGGTTCAAGCGGTGATTCCTGCGATGAAAGCTGCGGGATATGGTCGTATCGTCAATATTATCTCAACCTCCGTCAAAAATCCGCTCCCAGGGTTGGGGATTTCCAATACAGTTCGCGGTGCCATGGCCAGTTGGTCAAAAACTTTGGCCGGGGAGTTGGGAGTTTTCGCCATTACGGTGAATAACATTTTACCGGGCTATATTAAAACCGGCCGCTTGGAATCCTTGATGGGCAGTGCTGCCGACAAAGGCAAAAGTTCTGTGGAAGACGTTGAAGCTCAGTGGAAAGAAACGGTTCCCATGAAACGCATCGGCGAACCCCGCGAGGTCGCGGAAGCTATTGCCTTTTTGGTGAGTCCCGCGGCTTCTTATATCAATGGTATCAATGTGCCGGTGGATGGTGGGCGAACCCCGTCGCTATAGGCAAAAAGCCTAAAAACAAAAGCCCCCGGTGCTGGCACCAGGGGCTTTTTATTATCGAAGAGTTTTCTTAGTTGGACTCTGCAGGTTCGGCAATGACTGTGCCATAGTTCGGGTCGTTGCTGAGCTTATCGGACTCCGTCGAGATCCAAGTCAGATAAGGTTGAATTTTGGTGTAAATCGTTTTGCCGATACATTTACCTTCAGGGTCTGTCGCTTCGTCAGCACGGCTTGTGACACCCGCCAAAACTGAAACGCCATCTTTGGTCTGAACATAAGCGGGACCACCAGAGTCACCGTGGCAAGCGCCGTCACCATTTGTGTTGTCGATTTTCATTTCAGTGTTGCTGAAGTTAGGATCGGCAATTTTTACGGTGACTTTCATCAACTGCTTTGCTTGCTCTTGTGTGACACCATTGGTTTCGCCAAAACCCGCCAATGTGACGTCTTCTTGTGCTGAAAGTCCTAGGTCTTTAGGAGCGAGCACCGCAGGCTTGAACCCGTCTGGCAATCCGCCGTCAAAACGCAAGAGTGATACGTCACCCCAGTTGTTTTGGGTTTGATCGTTCAGATCCTTCCATTGTGGAGCTGTGACTCCCGCAGAGATTCGACGAACCAAAGGATTGGTCTTTATCGTTTGGAAAAAAGTTTTCCACTCAGGAATCTGAGTCGAGAAAACTAGAAAGAGTTCTTTTGGATTCGCAGCAGAGCAGTGTCCAGCTGTTAGCACGATGTTGTTGCTAAGAACTGTTACCGTGCAAATAGACAATCCAGTAATAACGGTGTGGTTGTCTTTCTGGCCGGTTTTAACATCTAAAAGCAGCGCTGTTGATTTGCTGATGGAATCTGAATCCATCACCGCAGTTCCGCCGACGATGGCCGAATTGCCGCTATCTGTGTTGAATGTGCTCGCAGATTTTTGAGAGCAAGCTGTTGTTAAAAGAATACCAGTGAAAAGAACAGAAAGTTTTTTTACTGTCATTGGACCCCTCCATGAAACAGCTTTAAACACCTCTCTGGGAATAAATGCAAGGGTAAATTAACAAATGTTAAACTTTACATGACAAAAAAAAAGGAGGCGCTGGAGCCTCCCGAACAAGGATGGATTATCTGTCGAGGTTCACGCACTTGGCGGAGGAATCATTGGCCAACTTGCGAGCGGCCTCATTACTGGAAACAGTGCCGATGAGGCAGCTCTTTTCCTTATTCAAGCGCACCACATAGAGGATTGATTTATCTTTCTTGGTTGGATTGATGTCGGCAACGCTCAGACGATAAATCAGTGCTTTAAAGTTGATTTCGCCGTCGCCTTCTTCGCCCTGAGTAATATCATAGATCCACTCAATTTTTTGCGAGCCAAGGTTGTGGAAGGTCCCGGGCCTTTGTAAATCAATTTCCGTATCTTGATAGTTCAACTCAGGGCCGTAGCGCAGGTCACTGCCGGATTCTCTCAGAGTATAACCGCCGAAGGATTTACATTCAGAACTATAGAAATCAATAGGGGATTCGTCCGTTGATTGAGACACAACGATGCAATCGGCTTTCATATCCGTATACTTGCTAGCCGTTTGTGTTTTCTGAGCTAAGGCAGAAACAGAGAATGTTGAAAGGGTCAGTAAAAACGCCAGTCTTTTCATTTAAACACTCCTCGGGATGGAGTGAATATAGTGGAAATCAGGGGATTTGAAACAGTTCGCAAGATTAAGAAAGAAATTTCAAAACTGTATCGAAAATAGTCAGTCCGGGACTCTTTAAAACGAAATTAAAGAGTCCCCTGAGCAGACCGCAGCCCTCGCAGAAGGCTTCTTCTACAGCAGAACTCCATGGAGAATAAAGGAAGCGACGCTAAAGTAAATAATCAATCCAGTGACATCGACCAGAGTCGCAACGGCGGGAGCTGACGCAGAGGCCGGGTCAAAGCCGATCCTTTTCAAAAGGAATGGCAACATCGAACCTGAAACTGTTCCCCAAAGTACGATCCCGATAAGGCTGAGCATCACTGTGATTGCAACCAACACATAATGAGGCCCGTACAGGGCTTCACGAGTCGGCCAAATAAGAATACGGCATAGACCCACTGTTCCCAGGCACAGCCCCAAGGCCAGGCCTGCCATCAACTCACGACCGAGGACTCTCCACCAGTCACGCAAACGCACTTCACCTAAAGCCATCGCACGGATAATCAACGTCGAGGCCTGGGAGCCAGAGTTACCACCTGAGCTAATAATCAACGGTATGAACAAAGCTAAAACCACGGCGCGCTCGATTTCTGTTTGGAAGTAGCCCATCGCCGTTGCCGTGAACATTTCGCCAAGGAAAAGAACCATCAACCAACCCGCACGCTTTTTAATCATCTCAAGCATTGAGATTTTCATGTACGGAGCATCTAAGCTTTCAACACCCCCGAGTTTATGAATGTCTTCCGTGGTTTCTTCTTGAACGGCTGTCGCCACGTCGTCGAACGTCACGATACCTTTCATGATTCCGTACTCATCCACAACGGGAAGAGCCATCAAATCATGTTGCGAGAAAATACGACCGATTTCCTCTTGGTCCATTTCCGGTGGAACCTTCAGGATATCCGTATGCATGATATCCGCGATCTTTGTTCCTTGGGCCGCAGAGAAAATTTCTCTGAAAGAGATAACGCCCAAAAGCTTTTGGTCAGAATCTAAAACATAAGCGTAATAAATAGATTCAACGTGAGTTTTTGCTTGGATACGCAAATAACTGATAGCTTCATCGACGCTCATTTCTGCGCGCAGGCGAACGAAGCGGGTGCTCATCAAGCCCCCGGCAGCATCTTCAGCATAAGCAAGAAGGGCAATAACTTCACGTTTAGTTTGCGGATCCAGTAAGGACAACAAGTCATCCTTGTGTTCTGCACCCATTTCTTGAATTAAATCGGCCACGTCGTCGGGAGCAAGTAAACGCACCCAAGAGCGCTTCTCAAGATGAGACGCTTCGGCGATGAGTTCGGCCTGATCGTGGGTGGGAAGATTTAGAAATAATTCTTCAGCATCGGTTCGTGGAAGCTCTTTGAACTTCTCACGACGTTCATCAGGGGTCAAAGAAGACCACTGATCCGTCAGGCTGATCACGGAGTTTGCATCTAGTGTTTCGTCGAGGGTCTGGTTGCTATCCATCGCCACCTCATCGTTGCTGAATTAAAATTTGTCGTGCACAGAGGACTACTCCCTTTCATCGGACACGGCAAACTTTTAGTTGAGGGGCAAAAGATTTTTTTTAAACTAATTCTGCCTTTTTAAATCGCGGCAGGACTTCCGATGTCGGTCCCAGGGCGATGATCTCTCCGTTTTGCAGCCACAAAATACGATCGCATTTAGCTAACGTCGACAGACGATGGGCGATAATAATTTGCGTTCGATCTGCAAAGAACTCTTCAGTAGCACGGACCAAAATCTCCTCGGATTGCGGGTCCACGGAGCTAGTTGCTTCATCCATAATGACAATTGGTGACTGTTGCAACAGACAGCGAGCCATACACAACAGTTGGCGTTCGCCCAACGACAAATTCTTTCCGCGCTCTTCGATTTTCATATCAAGACCGTCAGGGTGGGCTTGTACCCATTCCAAAAGACCGACCTTCATTAGAACCTCGTTCAAGCTGCTATCAGGATGGTGGCCCTCAATGTCCAAATTAAAGCGCAAGCTTCCTTGGAATAAGATTGGTTCCTGAGAAATAAAGGCCATGGACTTACGATAAAGATTCAGATCAATACCGCGATCGTCAGGCTTAATTTTCGGCCGATGGTTGTTGATGCTGATATGTCCTTTAGAAATTGGATATAAGTGAAATAATGCTTGAATCAAACTAGATTTTCCAGATCCTGTGCGACCCACAATCCCCAGGCGTTCGCCAGCATGAACTTCAAAGCTCAAATTTTTCAACACCCACGGAAGATCTTCTCGATATCGGAATGATAAATCCTGCACTTCCACCGAGGCATTGCGATCGTCAGTCAGGCGGCGATTGTGCATGTACTTTTCAGCCGAATCACTGTAGGTCGGGTGACCTGTTTGGAATTGCGCAGACGATGGCAGAAAGTTTCCTTCTTCTATATCCATACGCATGTACTGATCTAAGCGTTCAACGCCAATCATGGCTTCTTCAAACTGGGTGAGCCATTCAAAGAACATTTGGACGGTGTTGCCCGATAAAGAAATAAACGTGAAGGCGACACCTACGGAACCAATGCTGGCCCAACCTTTTTCCACCATGAAATAAGACGCCACGCCTGTAATTAACAATAAAAACGCGGTCAGGCTGTTCATCTGGAAAGAAAAACTGAGCAGCTGTTTTGTGGTGAAAAGTTTTTGGCTTAAGAAATAACGATCTAAATTTTCAAAACGATCGCGGAAGGATTCTTGGCGGCGGAAAGAACGGATGGTGCTTGCCCCTTGAGTGGTTTCAGCAAAATGCGCGATGCTTGGGGAGCGACTTGCTGAAAGATCACGACGGGCCTTACGCAGGCCTTCCTGATTCAACTTGTAAACCCCATAGTTTAGCATTCCAATGAAAGCCACTAAGATCAAAAAAATGGGATTAGCCACCGTGATCAGAATCGTCATCATGATCAAATCAAAGATGATGCTTAAGAACTCTGCTAACGGACCACCGAAAAGTCGGAAGACGTTTCCATAGTCACTGGAGAAACGCGTGATAATACGCCCCGCAGGGGTGTTATCAAAAAAACTCATCGGTAAACGGGAGGTGCGTAAAGTCACTTCGTCGTAAAAACTGGAAATAGCGCGTGCCGAAAGACGTGAGAAGCCTACGCGGAAAACCAGAGTAAAGACAAAACCAATAACGGCCATTCCCAGTAGTACGCCGATGATTTGAGCAGAGCTTAGTTGACCTAATGGAGAAGGTTTGCCGACAAGGTTATCAACCCAATAACCGACGATGTTGGTGTTGGCCAAAAGCAAACCACGTCCAAGAATCCCCAAGCCCAAACACAGGAAGATACGACCTAAAAACGGGCCGTAGGCATAACGAAGAGTTTCAAAAATGGTTTTACTATAGCCACTTTCTTTGCGGCTTTCGCCGTCAGACAGATATTTTGGTCGAGGAGTTGAAGGGGGCTGATTTGTTTTAGGCATGAGTCACCTCTGCTTTTGCTGCAGTGGCTTCTTTAGCGACGGTCGTCGTATATTCGCGGAATTTTTCATTGCGCGCCAGAAGCTCTTCGAAAGTTCCTTGATCTATGATACGTCCATCTTCCATAAAGAGAATGCGATCCACACGATTCAGGGCGCTTAAGCGATGAGTGACTAGCAAGCGTGTGCGATCTTTCCAAGCCCCAACCAACAGCTGTTCAAATAGTTTTAACTCCGTATCAACGTCCACCGCGCTCAGGCAGTCATCCAAAAGTAAAATAGGGGCATTATGAAAGTGCACGCGAGCCAGGCTGACTCGTTGACGTTGGCCTCCGGAAAGATTCACTCCGCGTTCCCCAATTTCTGTACTGAGACCCTTTTCCACGCGTTCTGTGTCGAGATCAAATTGTGCAAGTCGCAAAGATTCTTCCACCATTGGATCGCGCTCTGGTTCAATGTCATACAGAAAGGCAACGTTTTCACGTAACGTGGCGCTCATGATGAAACCTTCCTGAGGGACATAAGCAAAATTTCCTCGAACTTCGTCAGGGGATTTTTCCAAGGCATTATCAGCGCCGATACGATAGCTATCAAAATTAGCCCCGGTTTCGCGCAAAAGAGATAGCAACAACATGGATTTACCCGCGCCAACCTCTCCAACAACTGCGACGAACTCTCCATGTTTGATATCCAGATCAATATCCTTGAGGATGTGTCGGCGCCCGATGCGCAGGTTCAGACCACGGACTTGCAGGGCGTAGAGTTCTTCGCGGGCAATTTCTGTCGCAGTCTTGTGAGTGTCATTGGTTTCTGTTTGATTGTTTTTAGTGGCAAAAAAATCTTCTAGACGCTTAAGGGAGGTCCAAGAGTCAAAAGCAAAAGTGAAGAACCACGGCATTTGACGGAAAGGGCGAGTCAGAAAAATACCCACGATCCACAATAGTGCCAATAGCTCACCACTGGTCAGAGTGTGTTTCGAGTAAAGAACCAATGAACCCAGGGTGACTACATTCAGAATGAATGTGATCGAGGAAGAAATCGCATTCATCAGTTGT
This sequence comes from Bacillota bacterium, assembly GCA_050257115.1. GTDB lineage: Bacteria > Bdellovibrionota > Bdellovibrionia > Bdellovibrionales > Bdellovibrionaceae > Bdellovibrio. The sequence goes on along the minus strand of JBLMWG010000137.1, from coordinate 10,982 downwards.
CCGTTTGTCACCATCAAAACACGATTGCGAGTTTCTACTTCGCGTTTGGCAAAGATATTTTCTTCAAAATAGGAAATCCAACCCAAGATTCTAATAGTGCGGATATTTTGAATCCATTCGTTCACCAATCCAATGCGTTCTGCTGCCAATTGTTTGAAGTTGAAAAAGAAACGAGACTGACGAAACGCCATAAAAGTATTCAGGCAAGTAATCCCGACCATCACGCCGATTGTAGGCCAAAGGGGCACATCAAACAAAATTGAAATGGCGAATGGAGCAAGAATCAACGGAAATATCGTCGAGCATCCTGCTGGAAGGGTTTGATCTAAAAAGACCGTGGCCCCTTGCACATCCGTCGCGTACAGAGAAACAATTTCACCGATGGGGCGATGGCTCATGGTATCGACACGCAAGTTCAAGGTTTTGTCATACAGTCGCTCCGCGAAAACTCGTTGCATGTGCAAGGCTTCTTTGGTGCTCAGGTAGTTGGTCAGTTGCGAAAATCCTTGAGCCGCCAAGACGCAGAGGAAGGCAGCAAGAACACACCAAAGTGGTGTGTTGATGTTAAACAGATGGAGTTTAGATTGGACACCGGTAAGCAGGTCGATGAACTCTTTTTGAAAGAACGGACCTAGCAGGCCGAAGATTGCAGCGATCAATGATGAAAGCAGAATATAAATCCGTGCGTGAAAACGTGTGAAAACAACTTCTGAAAACAAGGATCTCATAATGCGTCGTCCCTAAACCATCCCGTTAAACTCATACGGAAAGCAGCACTTTTTTCCACTTGATGTGGAAAAAGCTCACTGCGAAAAAGAATTAATGTACCTAAGCGTGGGATCACTTGCGCAATCACTTCAGAATCATTCTCCGGATTGTAAATGCTCAGCTCTCCGCCGTCGCCGCTTTGCCAATTCTCATTGAGATAAAGCACAAAAGTGATTTTACGGTGATTCAATCCGCGATGATTATCAATGTGTTTTTCATAGCCGGCTTTGGGTGGATATAGGGCGAAGTGGCATTCCACGCGCTTCAATCCTAGAAAGAAAAATCGATTCAGTTCCTGGCGTATCTGCTCTAATGCTGCCAAAAAACTCTGCTGCACAGAAGAAGAGCTTTTTTCATCTAACCACAGGGTGAAATCGCCACGAATTTCGTTATCGAGTATTTTAGAACTCCCATGACCAATGGAGGCCTTTTGTAATTGGCCTCGTTCAGAGAGTTTTTGACACTCGTGGGCGAGATCGCGACAGAATTCAGGCGTAAAGACTTCTTCAGAGATGGCCCAGTTTTTCTTGGCTAACTCTTCCAATAGATGATCTAGAGCTGAGAGATTGATTTGCTTCTGTTCCAAAGTGTTGCCATTCTATGCAGGTGAGGGGTTGATGGCAAAAAGATCTTTGAATCGTCGCGAGTTTTTAAAAATTTCTGCGCTGAGTTCAGGCGCTCTTGCTTTGGGGGGCTGTGCAAGCTTGGACCGTTTGTTTACGGGGGATCAAAGGAACCTTGAAAATGAGGTTTTGATCTTAGGAGCCGGGGCGGCTGGCTTGGCGGCGGCTTATACATTGAAGAAAAATAAAATTCCTTTTCGTGTGTTCGAAGGTTCATCACGAATTGGTGGGCGTGTGCACACGGTACAGATGTTTTCAGATGAGGGACCTGTTGCAGAGTTAGGGGCCGAGTTCTTTGAGGACACCCATCGCACCATATTTGCTCTGGCGAAGGAGTTTAATCTTGCAACGAAAGAGATTAAAACCGCGCCGGGGTTCGAACCCCAAATGTTTTACTTTAATGGTCGTACTTATAGGGTAAAGGATTTCTTGCCGAAAATGAAAACATTGTCGGCAACGTTACGTCGTGTTCGTGCAGATTTGTTTCGCGATCAAGACGTGATTCTGACTTACCGAAATGCTCTACAATATGAACGCTCCAGTTATTACGATTCGTTGTCACTGAAGGACCTTTTGGATTCTTGGTCTACCGAAGTCGACCCATTGGTGTTGGATTTGATTGCATCGCAGGCGGTGGCTCGTTTTGGCGTCGACGCCAGTGAACAGTCCGCGTTGCATTTCCTGAGCACTCTTGATGCTGAGGGCAGTACACTCTTAACAGGTCGAGGGACATACCGCCTGGAAGGTGGGTTGACGAATTTGATGCAAGTCATGTCGGCGCGAGCAGCCGGAGTGATTCCTGAGCATATTTTAAAAATGAACCACGTTTTGACGGAAATCTCTGAGGAAAAAGGTGTCTTTGAATTGACCTTTAAAACTCCAAAAGGGAAAGAAATTTATCAAACAAAAAATGTCATTTGCACCCTGCCGTTTACAAAGCTGCGCGAAGTTCACGGGATTAATAAATTGAACTTTTCGGAAATTAAACAGCAAGCCATTGCTTCTCAATCCTACGCGACTCACAGCAAAGGTGTTTTAAGTTTTGCTTCACCGTTCTGGCGTAAACAACAAGGTAAGGTGCCTGCCAACCTGGGAAATTTCTCTGGAGATTTTCTAACTCAGAAGATGTGGGACTCCGGGCGTGCACAACCTGGGGATCAAGGCTTGTTGACGATCTCTCGAGCGGGAACTTCGGGGCGTGATGCGGGCTTTGCCGCAGCCACAGAGGCGATGCGTGATCTGGGGCATTTCTATGAGTCTGTGCCTGCGAAACTTCAAGGGGATCAAATGATCAACTGGTCCCAACGCCCTTTTGCGATGGGGTCTATGGCATACTTTAAAAAAGGTCAGTACACCCGCTTTAGAGGAGCTGCGGTGGAGCCGGAGTACGCTGGTCACTTCTTGTTTGCAGGGGAGCACGCGAGCTTAAGATTTGCGGGAACTCTTAATGGAGCCCTGGAGTCTGGAATCCATGCGGCTAGCAGTATTTCTGTCTAAAGCCGCGAAGGGCTCCACATTGCGTGGAGAGTTACTTATTCAGATTTACTTTCAGAATCGCACCTTGAGCTGAAGAAGCGATAAAGGCATCAACGTCTTTTTTATTGATGCTGTTGGCAATAGACTTGAGGTGGTTTCTCGTGGATGTCATGCCTTGTGGGACAGAGCCATCCGCATTCACCCAACTGTAATTTTGTTGGGGCGACACGATAAAGACCACGATGTTGTAAGAAGGGCGGAAGCCCTCCTTTTCAACTTGCACCGCAGGCAAGGACATGGCGTCTTCCGTAATGTAAACTGTGCGAGATTCCTTCACTTGAGAAATATTAATTTGTCCAGGATCCGTTGAAAGAAACGGCCGAGAGCCGACGGCATAAAGAATTGTCAGATATTGACCACGAAGATTGCCGAGCTTATTCACCTTCATTGCGGGAATGGTTTCAAAGCGAGCGGCTTGGGCGGTTCCTTGAGAAAGGGAGCCACTCATCAATCCCAAGCCGATAATCAGAGTCAATACATTGATGACAACTAGTTTGAATGCTCTCATGTCACTTTACTCCTGTCTTCGTCGGGTTCGTAATCGCGATTAAAGACCCAGCATCAATCGTGTGCCGAGTGAGCTGTACGCTGCCTTTATCTGACATCTGGCGCAATTTTGCAATAATATCGAACGGGATGGTGAGAGTGTCTCTAAGAGCAAGGAGGCTGGGGGAGCCTCTAGGGATGTGTGCAAATTTACGAAGGTTTCAGAGGCGCAAAATTGCCACCTCTATTGGCGGTTTTACATAGTCAATAAAAGGAGTGAAGTTCAGTTTAAAGCTTTTAAAAGTTCCAGCCGTATCCCGCACGGATTGACATTTGTGCCGCGGAGGATGTGTTGTTGTCAGGAAAAATAGCATAGTCGAATTGAATGGGGATATAGTTCTTGCGACTCAAATAGTAATCCAAGCCCAAGGAGCCGATTACGGTCTGATTCGTGGTGATTTTGCTGGTATCAAGAATGTTACTGCTTTTGTTCATCGCGAAGAGGAATCCCAAACCAGCTCCGGCAGTGAACTCCAAAGATTGTGTGCGATAAAATGAATAGCGCACTAAGGCTCCTAGGCCAAGGTAAGACAAGTCCGCCGTACAGTTTGAAGAGCCATTGCAGAGGAAAGAACCCGAACCAGCAACACTCAGAGTTTGATAGCCACCAAAAGCGCGAACGCTAATATTCTTGTCCAAATATGTTTGGTAGTAGCCAAGTAAATCAAAGCTCGTACCCGACATCGACACAGATCCAGAGGTGGTTTTTGCGGTCATCGAGCTATTGACGAAACCAGCAGTCATACCCCAAGAAGAACGATTCGACCCTGATAGTGACTTTTCATTGGATTGCTCTGTGCCGCCACGTTTGTCTGAGGAAGAAGTTGTGGAAGGAGTGATCGAGTAGCCTGCCGCAATAGTTCCCTTTAGAACGTTGATAACTGCTTTGCCATTTTTGACCTGCTTCACTTCGACAAGGGCTCTTTTTTTTCCGCTAGGATCAACGGCAAAAAAACGATCGCCACTTGCTGCAGAGTCGCCTTCAAGATCTACCAATCCTTTGCCCTGTTTTACTACCGTAATTTTGGCGGCAAGGGCCGTTGATGAAATTGCCAGTGTGATCAAAGATGCAATGAGTGTTTTCATAACTGGTGTATCGGGACTTATGGGATATTTCTTAATGAGATTTCAACTGGAAAATGCGGTTTTCTCGAATTGAGACTCTTTAAAAGGGATGCCATCAAAAATCTGGGCTAAATACTGTGAGGAATCTAATTTTTTATAGAATCATTCCGATAAATTGGTCTGGGGGACAGAATGGCGTGGATCTGGCTAGCTGGGGTTCAATATGAGCAAGCGTAGCATCAGGTGGCTATCTCTTTTGGTATTCCCGTGGATCGTAGTGTTCTTTCAGAACTGCAGTGATTTTACTTTGCAAAATCAAATCATGTCTGGCGCAAGTCTTTTAAATTCCCAAGCAATTTTGGATTCACAGGTGTTGCCTGCTCTGACTGATCCGAATGTCTCAGGCAGTACATTGATTCGGTGGTATAAAGAAGCCCAGCCGAGCTATGTCGATAAAGTTTATGCCGGGGCCGATCAGCTCTCTTTCGTCGTGGCATTTGATCGCACGATGGAGGGTCGTGTTTTTGCAGCGAACTCTGGATCTGATGACATGGAAGAGACTAATATAACGGTGAGCAGTGGCAAGATTCGTGTGAACCGAATTTTCTCTTCGGGGAATTTGGCTTATGCGGATGTTAATCTGCCATCGATGGGGGATATCGTGGTCGTTGGCCTGGCTACAACCAGTGATCCGAGTAAGTTCTCTTTGGAAGTAAATGGTGTGGTGCAAATGATCACGGTCAATACAACAGGTTCTCCTCAAACATTTTCTTATGTGACCAAAGCTCTTGTGGCTGGAAGCACAGGTGGAAAAGTTTATGAGTACGCTGTTTATAATTCCAAATTGAGTAATGCCCAATTGAACTCAATGTCTCGCTATATTGGGGCGAGTGTAGGCAGTACGCAGGTTATTTTTGATCCGGCGGTTCTGGATACTAGTTCTGATGGTGGGACGACCGTGGATAACTCTAAGTTTTTGGCGGCTAAAGCAGTCATTGATAGTAACTGTTTAAGTTGTCATGGGTCGGGATCTTCACTTGGAGACTTTTCAAATATGACTGAGCTAAACATGATTAATAAGGGCATGGTGGTCGCGAAGGCGCCATTGTCATCACCTCTGTATTATCGTTTGCAAGGCTCACAAGGAGGCGGAAATAAAAACATGCCTCAAGGGGGCAGTATAAGTGCTGCTCAGGTGCAAGCTGTATATGATTGGATTGCTAATATTCCGTAACAACCATTTGTTTCTTTAGGGGGAACAGTAAATGAAATTTTTTGCAGCAACATTGATTTTAACATTGGGAGTATCATCGGCATTTGCCCAGTCTGTAGTTGTAGATATCACGTTGAATCCAATGGGTGACTTTAAAGCTAAAACCACACAGGTAAAAGGTGCGGCCACCATTAAAGGTGATGAGGTGTCAGCGCAGAATATCGTTGTGAACCTCAAGAGTCTTACGACAGGTGTTGAACTTCGTGATAAGCACACGCAGAAACACCTCGAGACATCTAAGTACCCAGAGGCGGTCTTGGTTTCCGCGACGGGTAAAGGTGGCAAGGGTGTTGGTAAATTAAAAATCAGAGGAATCGAAAAAGAAGTTTCTGGTACTTACAAAGTTGAAGGCAAGGTTTTGAAAGCTGACTTCCCAGTGAAAATCAGTGATTTTGGTATTCAAGATATTAACTACATGGGCGTAGGTGTTGAAGACACTGTCACGCTTCATGTGGCAGTGCCTGTCAAATAAGAGGCCGCTATCTAAATCGGTAATTGATACCGATTTTCCACAGGGTGGCTCCCGCTTCCAAGGGAGCTATCCCCTGATAAAAATCCCACTGACTCAAAACTTTAATATTCAAATCAGCGAGCACTGTTGTATTCACGCGACGACCGCTCTCTACACTTGTCGTCGGATCATCCGGCCAAGTGATATTGCGGGAATAAACAAATGCGGATGCGCCTAAATTCACTCTGTTCGATATGCGCCAGAAAATACGGGGCGTGATACCGGCAATTGAAAAAGCCTGTTTGCTTTGGTTGTAAGAAATCGATGTTGCAGCGTCGTCCCCACCGCCAGAAGCACGTCCTACACCAAACAAAACCCCAAAATTCCAACCCCAGTGTAAGTGAGTGGTCTCTCGAGATATCCCCAGAGCAAGGCCATTATAGTTCGCAGGGAAGTAAGATGTTTTTCCGGAGTTAAGGACCGTTAATTGCTCGTTCCACTGCAGACTTGAAAGTCCCGCTGTCCATTGCGTGATTGACGTGACATTTCTGCGTGGATGCACTTGGGTATCAGCCACTGTTGCGCCGGTAAGATCGTTATTTGTTCCGTTTGGCAACTCTTGGCTTTGAGCATGAGCTAATCCGGATGTCATAAGAAGGCTTATTAAAATGTGAAGAGTAAATTTATTCATGCAAGCCTCCTTTTAGTAAGACACGTGAACTTGGGATTGAATAGTCCAGCCATCAGCATTTCCTGTATCATCGGAGAAGGTTTTTGTGTTTGTAACACCCGCGCGAATCTCAGTGCGTGGTAATGGGAATGCCATCAAAGCCAACGTCCATTTCATAACCTCGGGGGAGGCATATTTGATATCTGACTTAGAGTGCTCGAGGCCCGTCAAAAGATTGTAACCGCGATTGAGTGAGATCAAGGACTCGACCCAAGCATATGTTCCCAACGTAGGATCTGTCGTTGAGTTGTTGACAGTTCTTTCTTTTAGACCGAACTCTCCCAAAAGCGCAGAACCTTTTGAAAGTCCGATGCGTGTTGTGAGCGCTGCAAGCTTCCATTTTTCGGTCTTAGATTCTGAGGTCAAGAAGGATCCACCGACTTTGAATTTTTCAATAATTTGGTACTCACCTGAAACAGCGACACCCTTTTGTTTGGCATCTTCATCTTCGTATATGTTTCCAAAGAATGGATTTACCGCAATATCCCAGTCTGGATAGGTAAAATGCGCAACGACTCCTAGGGACTGAGAGAATTGACCCAAAAGGATCGGAGATCTGTTTGAAGCTGTATGATCGACGTTGCGAATGCCGTAGGTCTTATCTAACTGTCCCGCATAGAGCCAGAAGTTATTGCTTTGTTTCCAACGCAAATAGAATTCTTTTTCATACCATCCCCATTTGTCGACTTGAGCGTAGGGTGGGTAAGCATCTGCAAATGTCGTCGTCGTTACCAAGGTGAGTGTCTGCTTTTTATCAAAGAAGAAATTCAAATTGGCGTCGTTTTGCATGTTGATCCACTGGTCGATTTTGCCAGAGCCGCCAGGATTTGATTCAACCCAGAGTCCTCGGTATTTAAGTCCTGGACGGAACCACCATGGCAACGGCTTGTTCCAGCCAAAACCAGAAAGAGCAGCGATCTCTTCTTCTTCCATTTGTTTTGGGAAAACGTGGCGAGCAGAAATTTCTGACGCAAACAAAGCTCGGCCATAGTCGTTCAGAGCGCCACCACCGGAACCGTTGTAATGGCAGGTGATGCATGACGAATATCCATAACCGATAAAGTCCGGATAGGCCATGACTCGTTTTGAGATTAATAAAGCGACGAAAATGAATAGGAATTTATAAATATGTTTCACAATGAGTTAATTCTATTGCTGCGGGCTGAAGAAGCAATAAAAAATTGTATAGCCGCGAGGCCTCATCCGATAGGTTATCTATGGAAAATTACACAGTGGGATTAGTTCGCCCAACGGCGGTGCAGCTAGCGGCAGCTGTTTTAGTGTCGATACCAATGATGGATATCTTATCGGGTCAGCGCTCGGGGATCTTCATGTATGGTATCGTAAGTTGGGTGTTGGTGTGTGGGGCCGGAATCAGCTTGATGATCCGTCATAAATCATCTTGGATTATGGGGACGATCTTTTGCGGAAGTTTCGTCGCAATCAATCTTTACGAAATTGCTTTTCAGAGTCCTGTGGGGGTGGATCCCTGGTTAACGGCGTTTAAGTTTATCAACTGTCTGCTTGTGGCCGTCATTGTTGCCACCGTCTTTTGTTTCTTTAGATATCCATATTTGGATCGTCGTCAAAACTGGTTTGCTCCTACAGGGGAGCGGTTTAAGGTGGAAATGCCAGTCATTGTGAATGGTGATCTGGGCGCTAAAACCCTCGACTTATCCTACACGGGGGCTCGTATCGTTCTGGATGCAGCGGCGTCATTTAAACCAGGTCAGAGCGTTTCGTTGCAAATGACAGACATTAACGATGTTGTTTGTCAGGCTAAGATCGTGGCTATCCATGATGGCTGGATACGCGTTCACTTTGAAGATGCCTCTAAGAGTGAAAAAGAGCTGATTCGTCAGTGGCTTTTAAGTCAAAATTTGCAAAAAGTGTAAGCTTTCACTTCCGTGAAGCCTCTTTTTAGTGCATAAAGGGGCTTTTCTGAGGCCTCGTCCTAAACCTAAGGTAGATATAAGAATGGCAAAGACAACAAAGAAAACCACGACAAAAAAAACCACGACAAAAAAAACAGTGACTAAGAAAACACAAAGTTCTGAAGAACAAGTTTTAAGTGCTAGAGATATCTTGGACAATGTGCGCCCGACGCCCATGATCCAAAATGGACTTTCAAACGAAGAAAAGATCGAAAAGATCACTGAAAAATTCACTGAAATTCTTGCAACCTTGGGCTTAGATCTTACGGATGATTCCTTGGCGGAAACACCGAAGCGCGTGGCGAAAATGTACGTGAACGAGGTTTTCGGAGGTCTTGACCCTCATAAATTTCCGAAAATGACGGTCATTGATAATAAAATGAACTATGACCAAATGATCGTGGTTCAATCCATCGAGTGTTTGTCATTTTGTGAACATCACTTGTTGCCTATCGATGGCTTGGCGACGGTTGCGTATATTCCAAATAAAAAGGTCATTGGTCTTTCTAAAATCAATCGCATCGTTCAGTATTTCTCAAGACGTCCTCAGGTCCAAGAACGCCTCACAAAACAAATTGCAGATTGCCTACAGTATGTGCTTGATACAGAACACGTCGCCGTTCACATCAATGCTAAACACTATTGCGTGATGATGAGAGGTATTGAAGACACTCACAGCACGACGGCGACTTCGGATATTCGTGGGCATTTCAGAACTTTACCTCAAACCAGAGAAGAATTCTTGCATCACTGTCGTATTAAGTAGCTCTTGCTCCGTCTCATCGAGGCGGGCCGCGGTTTTTTGCTAACGGGCTGGCCTGCACCTTTTAAAAGGAGCAAGGCCACCCGGAGACGAACGATCGAACTACCCAAGAGCTGATTGCAAGAGCTCTCGAGAGTTTTTAGATAACGAAGGTGAAGCAACAATGCGTTTGATCTGAGTCATAGCGGCATCTTGCAACTGCGGTTCCAACTTCTTAACGAAATTAAAGGCAGAGCAAAGTCTTGCGGCCACTTGTGGATTCTTTGGATCAATTTCTAGGATTCTATCGGCATAAAATTCATAGGCTTTCGGATCGTTGAAACGCACAAGATTTGCACTAAAGGCTCTTAGCAAAGAGTACACATTGTTTGGATTGTTGATGTTGAACGATGGATTTTTCGTCAAAGCTTTGACTTCATCCAAGGTCTCTGTGCGATGGGAAGAGGCCTGTGCTGTAAACCATTTATTGATCACAACAGAGTCGTTTTTCCATTCTTCGTGGAAGTTTGCGAGAACCTTTTCGCGATGTGTGGATTCAGAGTCTGCTAAGATCATCAACGCCGTCATACGGTCTGTCATGTTTTGAGCATCCCAGTATTGCTTGTTAACCATGTCGTAGACCTCTGAATCGGCCAGGTCCGCCAAATAGTGTAGAGCTTGGTTTTTCAAAAGACGCTGACCGAAAACTTTTGTGTTACGGCTCTTTGGTTCCACGTTATGGAACTTTTTGTAGATTTCAAGGAAAGCTTCTTTGTTTTCGCGTGCAATAGCAGTACGAACTGCGTTGCGCGCTTTATCAAAGGCAGCAGAATCTAAAACAGGCTCCAGCTGAGCAAGCACCGCAAGGCTTGGCAGTTGCAACATTTTCGCCTTGAAGGCTGCATCCATTAAGTCATCTTTGATGATCGTAGACATCGCTTTGATGTAACGAGGGTTCACTGTCAAGGCTTCGCCTCTGCGTGCTTTTTTGATGAGGTCTGACAAAACGCGGATTGAAATTTTTTGTGCCATCTCACGACGGTTGAAAGAGTCGGTGTCTTTTTCCATAAGGAAATACAAATCCTCTTCAGAGGCTTCCCAGTTCAAATTTACCGGAGCAGAGAACTCACGCAAAATTGAAAGGACCGGGCGGTCTTTAAGATTTTTGAAAACGTACGTGGATTTTTGCTCTTTTAAGTTGATGATGTGTTTGCCGTCAGAATTTTTCTCAACATTGTCGCAGTGAAGGGCCAACTCATTGCCTGATTTATCCAAAAGTCCCACCATCAATGGAATGTGGAACGGATCTTTACT
>JBLMWG010000136.1:0-4681 GCA_050257115.1 Bacillota bacterium | reverse complement strand
ATGAATACTATGACCAGATGTTGAATAGCCAGATCAAGGTCCTGTTTTTTCTTGAAATTGAATAAGTATTCACACTAAATTTGACAGACTGAAGTCCTGTGATAGGGTGATTATGCAGGCTGAGTAGGCGACCACCATTTCCGAAAAGCATGCTACTGACACTTTGGCCCGCCAAAGTATAGTATTGGGGATGTGATGAACGTCGAAGCAAATGGTTCTTGGTTACCGCTAATGGAATACTCAACTAAACATAAGATTAGTGTGAGTACCCTCCGCCGAAGAATCAAAGCCGACGACATCAAATTCCGCTTTGAAGACGGCAAGTACTTCATCATGGATGAACCGATGGGTACCCATCAAAGAGTACATCGCCCCTCCCAAGAAAGCGACCTTGCTTTGGTGGGTGCTCATCAAGGAATGATGAAAGAAGGTAACAACATGACCTCTTCAAAGGATGAAATGAAGGCCCAGGACCTAGCCGATAAAATGGTAAAGGTTAATAAAGATGAGCCTATTTTGACTGCGGCGAATAAGCTTTTGAACGAATTGAAAAAAGCATACACGCAAATTCTTCAGGAAAAGGAAGAGCAAATCTTCCAATTGAAGGAAGAAATGGCTGACTTAAAGACTTTGGTTCGAGTCCTTGAGTCAGAAAATGACCGCCTGAAAGGTTTCAAACAATAGATCTTTAAAAGACAAGGCGTCAGAACCTTGTCTTTTTTATTTGCGTCCAGCCCTGCTCATGTTCTCTTGCAGTCGCAGACATTATCCTTTTCCATAAGTACACTTTGCCTTTACGGTTATTATCTATGGATAAGTCCGTAAACTTCAATATTCCAAGTTCTTCTCTGACTGTGACTGCCCAAGCGGGTCGCCCCGTTTTAGGTGAGTTCTTACAGATCAACCTTTTTACTGTGGGAGAATTTGAGCCACTTATAACTTTGGCTCTGCAAAAAGTGGCTGACTTGGAAAAGGCTCTTGATCTTGACGATGAGTCCTCTGAGATCAGTAAACTTTTAAACCTTCAGGGGGATGATACGTCAGAAATCAGCGCTGCTGTCGGCGAGGTTATTGAAGAGGCATTAAACCTGAGCGTCCTGTCGAGCGGTGCTTTTGAATTGTTCCGTGATGGAAAAGGCCTTTGGGAGATAAGGAGTCTTATTCGTGGGTATATTGTGGACCAAACCGTGAAATGTCTTATCGAACAGGAACCAAGCTTAAAAGGTGTTGTTCACTTAGCCGAGGGTATGCGTTTTTTCAATTGTCCCAAAAAATCAATTCAGATCCGGATCGGTAAGAAAATAGATCGGGAAATTGGTCTTGTTAACGATGCGATTTCCACAACAGAGGCGCAAGGATCGCCTTATGATCAGGAATCATCTGTAGTCTACCTAAAACCTCTGCGCCGCGGAATTACTGGCAGGCATGCGGTATCGGTAATTGCCGATACTTGTGTGAATGCAAATGCTCTTGCCTATATCGGTCTATACGCGAAACCAGCAATCGTCCAGATGTGCGTGAACGAACTTAAGGCGCAACTTATTATCTTTGATGAAAACGGAGAGATCACAGAGATCTATGATGAAGAGTCTCCTAAGGCATATAGCTATGATCCGCTGCGCACGTCTTATTTGCCTTATGACGATAACAATAGGGACTGACTAGATTTGGGTCAGCCCAAATTCCTAAACGACGAGCTTTCGCATCGTTTACTGACGCCAGATAGCGGCCTTTTGAATACTTGGTAGAATCGTAAGCCCAACCACTTTCTACAATTAATAGATTGATGTTTCTTTCACCCAAAAATACGGTGCAAGTCAGCCGATCAAAAGACTTTCCGTCACATAGAAGGTTTACTTCTTTGCCTTTGATTGTTGATTCGGTGAAATCACGAGCTTCTTTGCCAAATTTTTGAGAAAGTTCAGGACAATCAATACCAGCGAAACGAATTTTTAAAGACTTGCGATTCACTTGAACACGGCAAGTGTCACCATCATGGCATCTTTCAACAACACCACTTAGACGAAAAGTTTGCTGCTGCTTTTTCCTTTTTGCAAAAGACCCTGGAGAATAAAGAGCGAAAACAAGTACAAGGATGAATGAAACAAGTTGCATCCATGTAGCGTAACAAAAATGTCAGCAGCCGAGCAACTGCTGACATTTAACTAGCTAGCCTTTTATGACTTTTTTTTGGCCGTATTAATTCCCAAGAGTTGATAGGGAGGACACCAGCCAATCAAACCTGTCGCAAGTGGAATGATTCCCAATAAAAACCAAGGATTTGTAGGTCCCCAAAAAGCTAAAGAAGTTAATACGACTCCAGCCACAACTCTAACAACGCGCTCTGTGTTTCCGATATTTTTGCAGATTTTCATAATGCCTCCCACAAATTCAATATAACCGAAAGGAAGGGAAGTGAAATATGATTGAGAACATAAAAACAAAAAAAGTTGTCGCGATCGTGTGTCTATAAAAGAAAAGGACCGATTTCTCAGTCCTTTTCGAGTTTACATCATCTTGGGAGGGGCGATGTTTATGCGGCTAAGCCTTTAGTTTTCTTTTGATCTTTCTTCGGTGCAGACTTTTTGCCTTGGTTTGTAGCGGCATCTCTATCGAAAGCTACTGCAAACACTTCATCAAGATTTTCAGCAAAGATGAAGTTAATGTTGTCTCTGAAAACTTTTGGAATATCCGCCAAGTCCTTTTTACAAGCCATTGGGATTACGATATTCGTGATACCAAGGTTCAAAGCAGCAAGACATTTTTCACGGATACCACCTACTGGAAGGACCCGACCTTGAAGTGTAACTTCACCAGTCATCGCGATATCATGACGAACAGGCGTTCCAGTCATCAAGCTGACGAGTGCTGTTGTCAGCGTGATACCTGCTGAAGGCCCGTCTTTAGGGATCGCACCTGCCGGCAAGTGAATATGAATGTCATATTTGTCAAAGAAGTCCTCAGGAATACCAAGTTCTTCCATGTGAGCGCGAGCGTATGACATTGCTGCATGAGCAGATTCTTTCATCACATCACCAAGTTGGCCCGTTAGTGAAAGATGTCCTTTACCCTTCATTTTCAAGGCTTCAACTGTTAGGACTTCTCCACCAGCTTGTGTCCAGGCAAGACCTTGCACTACACCCACCTGTGAATCCGCGATTTTGTCATCGCGTTGGAAGCGTGGAGGACCAAGAAGCTCTGGAACTGTCGCAGCGTTTACTTCGACAAAGTTCTTTTCGCCCATCACAACCATTTTTGCGACCTTACGGCAAACTGAACCTACTTCACGCTCAAGGTTACGAAGACCTGCTTCACGAGTGTAACCTGCGATCAAGTATTTGATACCGTCATCAGTGAAGCTGATGTTTTGTTCAGTGATGCCGTTGGCTTCGATTTGTCTTCTGATCAAATGTTTTTTCGTGATCAAAAGCTTATCGTTTTCTGTGTAACCAGGGATGTTCAAGATCTCCATACGGTCACGCAATGCTGGTGGGATATTCTCCAACACGTTAGCAGTGGCGATAAACAACACGTTAGAAAGGTCGAAATCCACATTTAAATAATTATCACGGAAGGTAGCATTTTGTTCTGGATCCAAAACTTCAAGCATAGCTGCCGATGGATCACCACGGAAATCAGAACCCAATTTATCAACTTCATCGAGCACAATAACTGGATTGTTTGTTTTGGCTTGGCGAAGAGCTTGGATAATTTTACCTGGCATCGCACCTACATAAGTACGGCGGTGACCACGGATTTCCGCTTCATCTTTCACGCCGCCCAAAGCGATACGGAAGTACTCACGGCCCATCGCACGAGCGATAGATTTACCCAAAGATGTTTTACCGACGCCCGGAGGGCCGCCAAAACACAAGATTGGTCCTTTAAGATTTGGTTTCAATTTGCGAACCGCCAAGAATTCCATAATGCGGTCTTTAGCTTTTTCAAGTTCGTAGTGATCTTCATCAAGAATTTCTTTAGAACGCTTAAGATCAATGTGATCTTCAGATTTTTTGCTCCAAGGAAGGTCTGCCATCCAGTCTAGGTAGGTACGAACCATTGTCGCCTCTGAAGCGTCCGGATGCATTCGCTCCAAACGACCCAATTGCTTCATGGCTTCTGCTTCTACCTGAGGAGGCATACCAGCATTTGTCAATTTGTCGCGAAGCTCTTCCATCTCTTCAGATTTGGAGTCCTGCTCACCAAGCTCGTTCTTGATAGCCTTCATCTGTTCACGCAAGAAGTACTCGCGTTGATTTTTGGACATATCGTCTTTAGCATTTGGACGTGATTTTTGTTGGGTCTGCATCACTTCAAGTTCTGCAGCCAAGATCTCATTGACGATTTTTAGTCTTTCATTCGCATCATGTGTTTCAAGAACTTTCTGAGCATCTTGAACTTTGATACCCAAGTTCGATGCAATCAAATCAGCAATACGACCTGGATCAGTAACATCATCAAGTACCAACAAGATGTCTGGAGAAAGTGGGCGGCCTAGAGCAATAATGCGTTCGATATGCTCTTTGGCGGTACGGATCAAAGCTTCACTTTCCACAACAGTTTTTTGTGTTGGAATTTCTTCGATCTTTTCAACAGCTACTTCGAAAGAAGGAGAAGTCTTAGCGTAATTTTTTACCCGGCCTTTTGCCACACCCTGGATAAGGATTTTTACGCGACCATC
>JBLMWG010000135.1:0-5332 GCA_050257115.1 Bacillota bacterium | reverse complement strand
GAAGCTTTACTGATACGACACCGCTTTCACCCGGTGCTCTCAATTAATCTTCTTTTCTAGAGGAGGAGGAGTTTTCCTCCTCCTTGTATTCAATCACGTTGACTGTACGATCACTTTTAATTTTTTGTAGACGTAGATGAATTTCTTCAGCCAAAGCTTCCAGATGTTGAAACTCATCCCCGGCGCGTAAACGCAATGGTTTGGCTGTGCCTTGCAAGGATTGTTGCAAAAATCTTTCAAATGCATAGAGGGGACCTGCTATACGGTGGGAGATAATGCGACCCACAGCAAACAAGGCTGCGCAAAAGGCGATGCAGATAACCGCAAAGGTGATGATATAAGGAACTAGGAATTTATTAAGCAAGAATTGATTATTACCCACCAACTCTTGAATTGTGACGCGTAAATAGGTGTAAGAAAAGACTAAGCTGATTAACGTCAGACTTAATCCGACCGCCATCAAAATAAAACAGTATTTCAACTGGAACGATAGATTCACCCAATAGCGTTTTCGCGTATTGTTTTCAGGCCAGAGTACTTCTCCCTCGCGGATGATCACATAGACTATCAAGGCATAGCCGACCCACTGCAGGGCATCAGCCATATTGAAGGCCGGGCTCGACAGGGTTGGAGTGCCAACAACGATGAAATCAACAACATAACCCCACACGATACGATCTGTGACGTTCCCAATGATTCCGCCAATTAAAATGGACAGGCCTGTTCTTAACGTCAGTGATTTAATCGGCAACAAGTATTGAATCAACGCGTATGTGCAAAGAAGAAAGGCTCCGCCGGTTGAAAGAGACACAATTCTTAATACGGAGGGTAAATCTGAAAACAGGCCTAGCATTGCACCGTGGTTGTGGTGCAATACAAAATGTAAAGGGCCGAAGGATTTAATTTGAGTGATATCCGTCGCCCAGAGTTTAGTTACGCGGTCGATAAGCCAAGTCGCTACAAGAGGAAGAATTACAATAAGCCATTCGCGTTTTTTCATGCCCTTCAGTCTATCAAGGGGCTCCTCTTCTTGCGAATTGAATTTTCGATCGCTACTATTGTCTAGCAAGAAGGAATTACGAATGCGATCTTTAATATTTGTAGCAGTTTTGATGTGGTGTTTTTCTTCCCAGGCTAATTTTGATGCCAAAAATATAGAAGCTGACTTAAACACGTTGGCAAAAAAACACGGAGTCCAGCTCAAGGATTTGGGTATGTATGCCTCTGTCGGAGAAGGTGACGGCCGTAAAGTTGTGATCGACATCAATGGACAGAGAACATTGATCCCCGCATCTATCACCAAAATTGCGACGGCTTCGGCGGTTTTGGCCAATTTTCCTCCCGGCTATAAATTTAAAACGCAGCTGTGGACGACCGGTGATGTGAAGGCCGGCGTCTTAAAGGGTAATGTCTATCTTAAAGGTGGTGGAGATCCTTCTTTTGTTTCTGAAAATATGTGGTTTTTGGTAAACGCTTTCTTACGTACGGGGATCAAACGTATTGAAGGCGATATCATCGTTGATGACAGTCTTTTTGATAAAATGCGCTACGATATCAGTCGTCAGAAAGAACGTGTGGACCGAGCTTATGATGCTCCGGTTGGGGCGATGTCTTTTAATTGGAACTCCGTGAATATTTTTGTTCGTCCAGGAAAGTCCGGCGAGGAAGCCAAGGTCATGATTGATCCTGAAAACGAGTATATCCGTTTGGTCAACAAGGCGAAAACCATTGGTGGTTCGGATAATAAGCTTATTGTCGATCGCAAGGAGGATTCCAAATTTGACGGCGATGTCATTCATGTTGGTGGCGGCATCGGTAAGAACAACAAAGAGATCGTAGTGTTTAAGAATATCATGCAGCCAGACCTTTGGTCAGGATACAACCTAAAGGCCTTTTTGGAGCAAAGAGGCGTGTCGGTCACTGGATCAATTAAAACCGGAGTGACAGCAGACTCGGCTGCTTTAGCTGCAGAGTCTGAAAGTAAGGCTATCGAGCAAATTCTGGCGGATATGAATAAGTTTTCAAATAACTACGTGGCTGAAATGCTGACGAAAAACTTGGGGACTTTGAAGAAACAAAAAGGTGTGACTTTGGCAGACGGGATGTCTGTGATCAATGAACACATACAGAGCCTGGAGATTCCCAAGGATCAGATGACGTTGTTGAGTCCCTCTGGTTTGACACGTGAAAACAAGATGTCGGCGTTTGCGATGTGGAAAGTCTTGCAACACTTGCGCAATGATTTCCGTGTTCAGCCAGAATTTTTGACTTCTCTTCCCATTGCGGGAATTGATGGAACTCTCAAAAAAAGAATGAAGGGGTCTACTGCAGAACGTTGGGTTCGTGCGAAGACTGGATATATTAACAATGTCGTGTCATTGGCTGGCTACGCGGGGCTCGAGGATGGTCGTGTAGTAACATTCACATTCATCTATAACGGATCTACCGATGAGGCGAAAGTTCGACAATTCTTTGATAATTTGCTTATAAGTTTGCTAAAATAACCGAAATAGCAACATCAAGGGAGAGCGCTCTCGATGAAAATTTTGTCCGTCTCAATTCTAGCAATTGCTCTTGTGTCTGCAAAATCCTATGCACAGAAAGATTCCGTGGATGTGGCTTTCAAAGTCGTTCCACAGATTTCTACTGACGCTCGCTCGTGGCGGCCTCCTGTGTTTACAAATCAAGATTCTGCTCTAGGATACAGTCCTACTGCTTTTGCAGTCCCTAAGGGGATGGAAAAGAAAGTGCAATTTTGGGTGGATATTTATTCCAAGTATTCCACTGAGCAGGGAGTTATTCACGACGTTGATGACGTTGAAAAGATTTATGACGTTGTTGATTTAAAAGATTTGAAAACAGATCGCGAGAAACAGAAGAAGATCGATCGGGTCAAAAATGAAATCGCGGAAAAGTTAAAATTGACCAAAGTGCAACGTGAAAACATGCGCTTTCAATTAGGTCAGAAAGACAGAATGCAGCGGGGAATTTTTTATTCCGGTCGTTATCTGGAAGACATGGAGAAGATTTTTCGTGAGGCCAAACTCCCGGTTGAGCTCACACGCTTAGCATTCGTAGAAAGTTCCTTCAATATCATGGCGCGATCTAAAGTAGGGGCCTCAGGTATTTGGCAGATCATGCCTTATACAGCACGTCCTTATAGAATGATTTCAACCAGCGTGGATAAACGAAACCATCCTTTGGAAGCGACAAAATTGGCGGCAAAACTTTTGCGTGATAATTATAATATGCTGGAGTCATGGCCTTTGGCGATTACGGGATATAATCACGGTCCCACTGGTGTGAAAAAGATGACGAAGGCCTATAAAACCAGAGATATCGCGGCACTCATTGAAAACGTAGATTCACGTCGCAGTTTTGGTTTTGCTTCTAGAAACTTTTATGCGTGTTTCTTAGCTGCTTTGGAAGTTGAGAGACATGCAAATACTTATTTTGGCTCGGTTTTGTGGTCAAGGCCTTTGGATTCACAAGATTTGAAGTTGCCGAAAACGCTGAAATACAAGGACTTGGTGAAGTGGTTTGATGGGGATGATCAAAAAGCACAGCTCTTTAATCCACACTTAACTTACAAGGTGTTGCGAAATAGGACTTCGATCCCGGCACAAACTGTGGTGGCAGTACCTAAAGACAAATACAATATTGCATTGATTTCCTTAGCCCACAGAGAGCGCAATATTGCTTCGGACAAGACTCCATAATACTTAGAAGATACAGTTTATAAAATAAAAAAGCCCGATTTCTGAAGAATCGGGCTTTTTATTGTCGGCAGTATTTTGCTTAATAGATGTAATCAGTTTTGTTTTGACCAATTGGTTTTTCTGACGGGATATCCAAATATTTATAGAACAATTGAGTCATTTCTGACAACACCGCTGGGTCATTGATATAGTTTGGGTTATCAATGGCCATTGTGTTCGCAAGGCCCATGAAAGCATTTACGATGATGTAAGCGACCTTTTCCATGTCCTTGCCGGGGATTTGCGGAAGATTATATTTGATAACTTCTTGAAAGAAGCGGATCGAATCAGAAATATATGATGCATCTGCCACGTAGTATTGAATGGTCGTCAATTTAGCGCGTAGTTCGTAATGGCGACGATAGATTTCGAAAGCAAGTTCGATCATCGCTTTGACTCTTTGTTCAGGAGGCTGTGGAGAAATCGCACGCATTCTATCGCTCATGATGCGTTTGTCTTCTTCCATAAGGTTTTTAACAACGGCTTGAACCACAGATTCCTTATTTCCGAAAAATTGATACAAAGAGCCGATACTTACTCCGGCTTCTTTCGCAATTTTGTCTGTGGTGATTGAGTAAAAACCTTCAGATACTAAGAGGCGCGCGCAGGCATCCAAAATTGTCGCAACAGTTTGACGAGAGCGTTCCTGAGTTGGGGCTTTGACGATAATTTTAGTTTTTTTCGCTTTTTCTTTTTCCATAGTATGAATCATGAGTATGATTCTCCCTTTCTTGGACCTGAGTCCCATGAGGACAGAATAGGGGGCGATGGACGCGCGGGCAAGTCTGGTTTTTTACAAACTTGTAATGTTTCCGGTCAAAAGTCTAGGTGTGGTTATTTAGTTCAATTCTTGTTTGCAGTAAATATCTGCTCTTTGGCTGTTCGCCGGATAGCTCATCGCACGTGCAAATGTAAGGCACTGCTTTGTGGAGAGTACTTTTGCGAAACGACGGATACATTCCCAACGTACTTCATCACCGGAGTCAGCGTACTCCATTGATTTTGCGATGGCAGCACATTCTTTTAGACTTGGGCTTTTGTTTAAGTCATAAAGGCAAACCAAACGAGCATCTTCCGCGTTGTTGGAGTACTCCATGGTCTTCGTGATTTGCAGGCACTGGCTAGCAGACAGCTGATTCCTTTTCTTCTTAAGGCAGTGAAGGCGTTCATCATCCCTTTGGTCCATGGCCAATTGGGAAGCTCTTGAAGGTTGGCAAAGAGCCTTTGCTTGGCTTGCCTCCGCCGACAAAGCAAAGATGTTGACCAAAGTAAGAGCTGCAAAAATCAATTTCATCCAGAGTTTTTCCATCGTGGGTCACTTGTGCAAATAAAAAGCCCGATCAATATAGCCTAAACTTTTCCTGGAGTACAAAGGGGTGTTGAAATGTTTGACACGGAACAGGTTAGGGCACAATCCGCGGGTTAAAAAATGAGAATTGCTCAATAATCTCAATTAGTGACTCAACCTGGATCTATCGTGCCGGTCAATAGTTTCCGATAAGTAGGCCATGAGAAAGCCTCTGTACGTACTCTTGTTATCTTTATCTCTGTTACTATCGGCGTGTTCGATGGAA
>JBLMWG010000134.1:0-5414 GCA_050257115.1 Bacillota bacterium | reverse complement strand
AAAGACCGCAATGGGCACTCAAGAATATCTTGCTTGGGAAGAGGCGGGAAAACTTCTGGAATGTTTGGAAGCGCTGAAAGAACAAGACTATCGCATTGTCGCTTTAGAAACAGCCGCTAGCGCCACAGACCTTTACGAAGAGTTTACTCCGGGACCGACGGCTTTTGTTTTGGGAAATGAGCGTTTTGGCCTGGATCCAGAAATTTTGAAAGTTATTGATGAGGTTCGTATTGTACCTTTACGTGGTCGCAAGAATTCACTGAACGTGGGAGTCACGGCGGCCATTGCAGGCTTTGAATGGATGAGGCAATGGCGAATTCGGAAGTAACATTTTCCCCGATTGGGTATTTCAAAAGCTCCCAAGTTCATCCCTATGAGGCAGGCCGCCAGCCCGACTCTCGTCACGCTATCGGTGTGATCGAACTGAATTCAGGAGCAAACTTCGAACAAGCTCTGACCGGAATTAATGGCTGCAAAAGAATTTGGGTGCTTTTTCTATTCCATCACAACAAACACTGGAATCCGATGGTTTTGCCACCACGAGGTCGAGATTCCAAGATCGGCGTCTTTGCAACACGCAGCCCCTACCGCCCCAATCCGATTGGCATGAGCGCCGTGGAGATTCTTTCTATCGACAAATTAAAAATCACAGTTTCAGGCGCGGACTTACTGGATGGTTCCCCTATTCTCGACATCAAACCTTATGTTGCATATGCTGATTCATTTCCTGGGGATGAACCGGAGTGGTTGAAAGATGCTGAGAAATTCACCGTGAATTTTTCTGATAAAGCCGCGACCCAACTTCAGTGGTTGGAGTCTTGCGGGCTTGAACAATTGCGTGGCTTTTTATTGCATCAGTTGGAATACGAGCCGACGAATTCAAAAAAGAAACGCGTTAAACCTGATGGTCAGGAGTTTGTTATTGCCTACCGCACATGGCGTGTGCATTTTACCGTTGCAGAGGGCACAGTTGTCGTTAACACGATTAGCTCGGGATATTCACAGGCTGAGCTGCAATCGACGGAAGACACCTACAATGACAAAGAACTGCATCGCAAGTTTTTAGCAAAGATATTTTAAAACAAAAACGGCGAAGATACCTTCGCCGTTTTTTTAAGCTCTATTGTCTTTTCTTGTGGGCTTCTTTCATTTTCATCATTTCATCTTTGCATGACTGGGACACTTCATCTTTGTGATCCTTCATACATTTCATCATGCGACCACGGCCTTTTTTAATATCACCGCAGAACTTTTCCGCATCATCATGACAAGCCTCATGGATCTCTTTCATGGCTGTTTTCATTTTGTCATGCTGCGCTTTGCACTCGGAAGATAGTTTATCTTTATTTTCCATCATACACTTACGCAGGCCACCCTCACCTGGCTTGGCCCCCGCACACAAAGTATCCATATCTTTTTTGCAGGCATTTTCAGCACTTGCCTTCGCAGCCAAACCAAAAGTTAAAATAAGCGCACCAAGCGCCATCCAAGTTTTCATTGAACGTCCTCCCTTAAGAATCTTTAGCTTATGAGAGACTCTGTGGAGAAACAAAGATTTTAAGGTCGAAGTCCTGTGGCCACGCCAGGACCAAGGTTAAAGCAAGTGCTTTGCGCCCATTAAACCCATTGCTAAAGACATAAAAAATGCACCTACGACAAAGCACCAAAGATAGCTCAACAAAATAAATAAACCGTCTTTTTCCATATGCCCTACTCCGCAAAGAAGGATCGCAATTGCGGGAACGGTATTAGAAAAAGGAATCGGCAATGGTAAGGACAGCAAAAACGCATTCACCGCAAACACTAAAAAGTTAAGGCCACGAAATACTGCATAGTCATGAAAACAACTCCAACGCGGTTTTATAAATCGCGCCACGTATCCCCAAAACTTTTCAGCCCCTTTACTGACCTTCAAAACCGTGGCTGCAGAGACCTTGATGTTTTCATAACGCTTAGGCAACCATGGGCGCTTCTTTAGAAACAAAAAGAAGGCAATTAAAATAATCAAAGCTCCCGAAATCGTCGAAAGGCCTGGAACAGGAATGGGAAATATGTACGGAAGACTTAAAAAAACGATTAACATCGCATGCCCTTCTTCTCCAAGAAGAGCAAAAATTCTGCTCAAAGAGATATCTCCCTGAGAAGCTTCCTCCTGCAAAAGATCCATAGAAGTTATGAATTCGCTTTTCAAAAGCATCCTTCCCGACATCGAAATATCAATTGGTTGATATTTATATCTTAAAGGACTCACTTGAGATTGGAAGATCTTTACGAACTGACTGTACCCGGCGCATCATCAGAAAATAAAAAAGGGAGTCGAATGACTCCCTTTTTTTTGCTTTTAATCAGATCAGTCTACGCGCCCTCTGGCGCTAAGACCACTAACTTAGCCAATAGTAGCAATCAATTGAGCAATTAACAAAGATACGACAGACATAACTTTGATAAGGATTGCGATACCAGGACCAGAAGTATCTTTGAACGGGTCACCAACAGTGTCACCAACAACTGCCGCTTTATGAGCGTCAGAACCTTTTGGATGACCTGGCAAACCGCCTTTTTCGATGAACTTCTTAGCGTTGTCCCAAGCACCACCGGCATTCGCCATGTATAGAGACAAAGTCGCACCCACTGCCAAACCACCTGCAAGAAGACCAGCAAGAGCTTGAGGGCCCAAGATGAAGCCAACTGCTACTGGAGCAAGGATAGCGATCATACCTGGCAAGATCATTTCAAACAAAGCCGCACGAGTTGCGATGTCTACGATCGCAGCCGGTTGTGGTTCAGCTTTGCCTTCACGAAGACCTGGGATTTCTTTAAATTGACGAGCGATTTCAACAACGATTTTTTGAGCCGCTTTACCAACTGCAGTCATAGTTGTTGAACCAACTAGGAACGGAAGGATGGAACCGATCAAAATACCGATCAAAACGCCAGAAGAAGTAAGATCCAAAGACATTGCAGCCATGCCTGCTTTCAAACGAACATGGTTTACTTCCATGTTGAATGCTGAGAATAGAGCAAGAACTGTCAAGATCGCAGAACCGATAGCGAAACCCTTACCGATAGCTGCTGTTGTGTTACCAACTGCATCCAATTCGTCAGTGATATCACGAACGTTTTTACCAAGACCAGACATCTCAGAGATACCACCCGCGTTGTCAGCGATTGGACCGTAAGCATCTACAGTCATAACAACTGCAGTACCTGCTAGCATACCAACTGCGGCGATAGCGATACCGTAAAGACCCAATGCATGGTCAGCGATATAAGCTGCAGCAACAACGATCAACATTGGGATCGCAGTTGATTCCATACCTACTGCCAAACCACGGATCACACCCGTACCTGCACCAGTCAAAGCTGCTTCTGCAACCAAACGGATTGGACGATGAGCTGTGTAGTACTCAGTGATCAAACCGATCAAAGCACCACCGAAAGCACCTGCTGCCAAAGCAACAGTTACTGCTTGAGAGATACCGAACATTGGCATCAAGATGAAAGCAGCGATTGTCAAAATGATCGGCGGAACGATCAACGCGTTACGAAGAACCGTTGCTGGTTTACCGTTTTTGAAAATACGTGCTGCGAAGATCACGATGATAGAAATCACCATACCCAAAGCAGAAAGAATGAGAGGAAGAGCAACACCTGTCGTGCGAACGGCAGTCGTTTCAGCGCCTTCCATCAATTTATTCAAGCCTTCAACTGGGATCGTCAAAGCGATCGCCATTGCAGATACGATAGCAGCAACCATGGATTCATAGATGTCCGCGCCCATACCAGCAACGTCACCTACGTTGTCACCAACGTTATCTGCGATAACGCCAGGGTTACGTGGATCGTCTTCAGGAATGTTTTCAACAACTTTACCAGCGATATCCGCACCAACGTCAGCAGCTTTAGTATAGATACCACCACCGATACGTGCAAAAAGAGCGATAGATGAAGCACCGACTGCGAAAGAGTGAAGGATTGTTCCAACAACTTCTGCTTGGTCTTTGAAGATCATGTAGATAACGCCAAGACCGATCAAACCAAGACCTGCAACGGAAAGACCCATCACAGCGCCACCGTCTAGAGCAACAAGCAATGCTGCCGCTTTAGAGCCTGTTGAAGCAGCTTGAGTCGTACGAACGTTTGCGTAAGTCGCAGCTTTCATACCGAAGAAGCCCGCAAGCAAAGACAAGAATGCACCAAGGATAAAAGATCCTGCTGCGATTCCGCCCAAAGCGAACCAAAGAGCCGCGCCTACTACGATTGAGTAGACAAAAAGAACCTTGTACTCGCGCACAAGGAAAGCCATTGCGCCTTCGCGAACATAGCCCGCGATGCGATTCATCGTTTCGTTACCAGTTGGTTGCGCCTTCACTCGAAGGTACAAAACAGCTGCTAACACCAAACCAACAACCCCAGCAATAGCCGGAGAAATCAGCAAGTTTTCACTAAACATTGTTGCACTCCATGTTTGATTTCTCGTTTAAATTACGAAGACTTAGGGATAATCAAAACATTGCACACAGTCAACGAAGGGGACGCACCACTCACCGTTTTTCAGGGCCCAGCGCGTTAGGTACGGACATACTTTTGGTAGCAACCATGCGTCACGAGGGACGCATGGTTGCTACCAAAAGTATGTCCGTACCTTACCCGGCGACAAAGGCAAAGAAGGATCCAGTTAAGAAAACCAAAACTGATATCGCATATACGCGAGCTGAGAATTTTCTGCCCACCAAACAAGCATCTCTGAGCGCCGGATCAATTGGGCAAGGAGCATTGCGATTGCGCCACAGCCACAGACCATTAAAAGCGAGCATAATTCCAGCAAAAGCAAAAACCTGGGGTTTATGTTCAGAAATCCAAATCAACCCCGGGAACCTCGTTACCACTCCGGCTAACACCGCCCCCATTCCAAGACTCACAAAAAGAGCCGGAAGAGCGCAACAAATCAACGTGCTCGCAGAACTAAACAACGTCAGGTAAGCAAAGAAACTATTTTTTGTCGAAGCTAACTTCATAACCAGCATCCTTTAAAAGACTTTCAATTTTTTCATGACTCAACTTTTTGCCTTCTGCATAAGTGAGCTTCACAAACTTCTTTTCAAGACTCACTTCCACATTTGTTACCTCCGGCTGCTCTTTAAATTTTTTCGTTATGCCTTGAGCACAGAAAGAGCAGACCATTCCCTTCACACCCACGGTTTCTGATTCCGCTGCGAAGCTCACAGAACTCAAACCAAGAATCATTGCTAAAAGAATTGCTTTCATCATCATCTCCTAAAAATGCACCATATAGTTAAAGGCCCATCCACCATCGAAACCCGCACCGAGTTCGATCAGGACATTTTTGTAAAATAAACGGATAAATTGTGTGAGCTCCACGGGTTTATCGTTCATTTTTTCTGCTTGCAGAA
>JBLMWG010000133.1:0-4236 GCA_050257115.1 Bacillota bacterium | reverse complement strand
AGTGGCTCCTCCAATGATCAGGCAGAAGATAATGAGTTTAAGAGTGCCATTGTTGTGCGTTGAAGCTTCAACGAAGATCATGGCCTATCCAATATTGATTTTTAGTGAAGGACGAGCAGTCTCTGAGGTCGGTGGACGATACAAGAGTCTTTCTGAGTAACCAAGCATTCGGGCAAAGAACATATCAGGGATTTGATGAATGCGGGTGTTGTAGTTCGTGACAGTATCATTGAAAAACTCGCGACGATCGGCGATCAGTCCTTCAAGTTCTGAGATCCGTCCCTGAAGTTGCACGAAGGAGCTGTTGGCTTTCAATTCGGGATAGGCTTCCCCAAGGGCTACAATTCCTTGAAGAGCTAAAGACATCTCGTTAGAGGCAGCCATTTTATTTTCCATTGATTTCGCAGAAACAAATTGATTTCGAGCCTCTATGACTTTTTTTAAAGTGTTCTGTTCATAGGAGGCATATTGTTCGATAACCTCAATCAGTTGAGGTATTTCGTCAAAGCGTTGTTTCAATACCACTTCGATATTAGCCCAGGCGCGATCTATTTGTTGTTTTAAGGTAATTAGACTGTTGTAAACGGATATGGCCATAAAAAGTATGACAAGGCCAATGATGATCATAAATATCAACGCCAACATTGAATTTCTCCTACCAGCATTGAATCGGATGAACTATTGAAAAACTGAATATTTTTCGGGGTATAAAGTGCTGGCGTTTTGAAATGATACAGAAAGCTGAAGAGTAGAGCCCCAAAAACGGGGCGCTGTTGTTCTTTTCTTCAGCTATTTTTTTAAGCTGAGAAGTTCTTCGGGGAACTTAATGGCTTTATCTGAGTGAAGCAGGCGCGAATAGAAAACATAATTTCGCATCGTCAGCTTGATATAAGCACGGGTTTCCTCGTAAGGAACTTCCTCGATAAACTCCAAAGCGTCGGGGCGGAAACGTGTTTTCAGCCAACCACGAATTGCAGAGTCATTAGCGTTATATCCTGATACGGCCAAAATATACTGGCTGTTATATTTTTTCATCAAAGTCTTAAGTTCAAATGCACCCAGCGGAATATTGATTTCAGGCTTGAATAAATCCAAAGCTTCTTTGTATTCGAGGTTGTAAGTCGACGCCAGATTTTTTGAAACGCTTGGCAAAAGCTGCATCAAACCGAAGGCATCCACTGGACTGCGCGCTTCGGGGTTGAACGCTGATTCCTGACGGATGATGGAGTAAATAAACTCTTGCGGAATCCCGCTTTTTTGCGAAGCCTCTGCGACGACCTGACCGTAAGGGCGCGGGAACAGCATCTCCGGATGGTCATTGAGTAACTGATCTTTCACTTCCGCTGGGAGAGTGCCGAGAGTCGAAAACAGGGGCAGATAAAGCCCCGCACGGGCATAGGCGGACGACATTGAAAGCCAGGTGTTTTCAGAATCCTCTTTGGCCTTCTTCAGATCATCGGTTGCTTGATTGAGAGCTTTTTCTGCAAAAGACTTTTCGTTGACGGCAATAAGCCATTCAATAGTTAAGCGCAAGCGGTCATTCAGATCGCCGACGTTCAGAAGGCTTAATTGCATGGCTTCAGACGAGCTGCCTTTGATCACTGGATATTCGCGATTCAGTTCGCGGTAGGCCATCACGCCATAAAATCCAAGTGGATCTTCTTTGATAAGGCTTTCAAGTTCTGCGGTGGCTTCATTTTGAAGATTCAGTTGTTTTAGTGTACGCGCCAACCAAAAACGAGCACGAGCCTTATCGGAAGGATCTTTAACGACCTCTTTCATTTGTTCCAGGCTAGTCCGTGCTTCCGGATATTTTTGCAGTTTGTAGTAATTCCAAGACTTCAACCAAGCCAGCTTATCACGCAATCCTTGTTGACTGACGGGTTGCTTGTAGCTTTCTTCATAGAACTCAAGGGCATTTTCAAAGTGGCCTTTTTCCTCTTCGATACGTCCTTGAATAAAGTAAACTTCGTCCATTGGATATAAACCACGCAATTGACGATTGATTTCCTTTAGTGTTTTAGCAGCAAGGGATCCCTGATCTTCTGTCCATAACGTTCGCGCAAGCAAAACTTGGGCATCGTGATAGCGAGCTAAGGCCTTGCGGTCTTTTTTATTGCGTAGGTGTTGCTTTTTGGTCGTGTTAACCAGATCCGAAGTAGCGTTGATGTATTCTTGACGACGTTGTGCGACCTTGTAGGTCATGCGCGTATTTTTCGCTGCTTGGAATTTGTCGTCGGCGGTGGCTTCCTTGGCAGAGAGAATATTTTTATAAACGTTCAAAGCCTTGTCGAACTCGCGGTTAAAGCGGTAATCCATGGCCACCGCAGAAAGATCTTTAAATAGAGGGCTTGGGTTTAAGCGCGGGGAGTTCTTATAGAGTTGCGCTTGAATTTCAGCGGATTCTTCTTTCAGATTCAACTTTTGTGCAAATGAGAGAGCTTTTAGAAGATAGTCTTCTTTCTTTTTTTTATTAGATTCCACACGGGCTTTTTCAAGGTTGGCATCAAGATCATCACGGAGATCAGCTGTTTCAGCAGATTTTTTCAGTTTGATGTCGGCATAAAGATCACGGTACCAAGGGTTTATCGCCCCCGGCAGCGCTGGCAAAGATTCTTTCACAGGGCAGGCTTCGTATGCGCGTAGTAACGCCACATCGTGCAGGGGAAAATCGTTGATGGCCATCAAGGTTTTAAAACCAGCACAGGCTTCCTGTGGGTTTGAGTCTTTTTTATTTAAGGCCAGTGTATAGGTTTTCCACCAGAAAATATTATTTTCGTTAGAGCCGACAGGCAGCTTCTCTAGATCGGTCAGGGAATTGTTTTTCCAACGCTCTAAAAATGAGGGAAGAGGTGGAGTCACACGTTTTTCAATACGAGCATCATGGTGCGACGTTGTCGCACAGCCCATAAGAACCGAAAGAAAAGAGAGAGTAAGAATAAGTCGAGACATGAAGTAAGCTTATGCTTACTTCATGTAAAGAACAACCCTAAGAGTTAGCGAAGGCCGCCGCGTTGAAGAGTTTCAATACGAACAGAGAGTGGTGGGTGAGTCATGAATAAACCAGCCAGACCACCTTTATCACGGTTAGAAATCATCAGTGTTGCCGTCGCACCTTCCTCAGGTGGAATTGGCAATTCGTAGACGGATTGAAGCTTTTGAAGAGCCGCAATCATGTTTTCGCGGGAAGAGAATTTTGCTCCACCGGCATCCGCTCTGAATTCTCGCGCACGGGAAAAATAATTGACGACGATAGAACCAAGCATTGTGAACGCAATGTCACCCAAAATGACGACGACAAAACGTACGATCTCACGATATTTTTCTTCAACATTTGAAGCAATAAGGTTTGCAAGGATACGAGAGAAGAACATCACAAAGGCATTCACGATCCCTTGGATCAAAGTCATAGTGACCATGTCACCGTTGGCGATATGGGCCACTTCATGTCCAAGAACACCTTCAACTTCTTTGTCGGTCATACGCTGTAAAAGACCTGTGGAGACGGCAACCAGGGAATTGCTTTTTGAAGGACCCGTTGCGAAGGCGTTGATATCAGCAGACTCATAAATACCAACTTCCGGCATCTTAGGAAGTTGTGCGCGGCGAGCAAGTTCGTGAACAGTGTTTACGAGTCTACGAAGTTCTGGGTTGGCGTTATCGGGTTCAATGACCTTCACGCCATGGAACATCTTTGCCATCCACTTAGACATAAGTAGTGAAATGAAAGCGCCGCCCATACCCCAAACGGCACAGAAAGCCATTAAGAAGGGGATGTACCCGTTAAGTCCGCTTAGTCCAAGGACGCGGCTCACGATAGACCAAACGATTCCGATGGTCACAATGACCAACATGTTCGTTAGGATGAATAATCCGATTCTTTTTAGAAAAGCCATGAAACAATCTCCTTTGAGAGGTATTTATAGTTTGATACCTCTCAAGGAATTGTCAATGCCATCAGGTGGTGACTGGCTGCTTCTGATTCTTTTGCCCTGCTCCGCCATTGGGAGTGGTGCTAAAGTGGAACCGTAAAATGTCTTTCTCTAGCTCGACGTTGACACGTCCCCCGTCGACAAGGCGTCCAAAAAGCAGCTCATCAACCAGAGCTTTTTTTAGATTCTCATCCACACAACGCGCCAACGGACGGGCGCCATAAACGCGATCAAAGCCTTTTTTCATGAGCCATTTGATCACATCTTGAGACACATTCAATTCTACTTTTTTCTCGAGCAGAAC